>JABSOQ010000232.1 GCA_013216195.1 Bdellovibrionales bacterium | reverse complement strand
CACTGGGCCACAGAAACATTACCAATACCATGATCTATGCGGACTACGTGTATTCGCAGCAAGAGCTACGAAAACTTATTCTCTAAGCTAAGAATTGTACTGGGTATTTTTCTTTAGCAAACCTCGTTAAGTCACGCTGATATCATAGAAAAACAGGAAGAAGAAAAAGGTCATGCACTTTACAGTTGTGTGAATCATGTACCTGTTACTCCCCGAGAGATTGAGCCTCCACTTCGCCTGATTCTGCATCTGTGATCTGTTGATCAAATGCATCGAGCATTTCGGCTCGGCTTGCAATGCCTCAATTAGGCAGCTCAATGGTAGTTTCAAAGTCTGTTCGCAGCTCGGCCAGAGACTCCTCGTATTCCCGTTGATGACGAGCATCCCTGTCATCTACCACGGGCATGTCTTTGACAGCTTTCATGCTTTCAAGGCACTCCTCATGATCGTGAAACCCCTCGACATGGTCGGGGGCTAGACTTGATTCATCGACAGACAGGTCTTTTACGCTTGCCACTTCTCTCGATAATTCTAGAGCACTGGGCGGCATGGCCCTTTCTTCTGTCGCCATCTCAGATTCACCTAAGCCGAGCACTTCATCAACACGGTCTTCGGCTTGCTGCAGTTCTGTTGCTTGTTTTTTTGTCTCGACTTGTTGATCGCCAATATCGACGAAAAGCCCCATCAGCAGTGCTGCTGAGAGGCTTAAGAAGATTGCGATACTTACTCTAGATTGCATATTTCATCCTGATGACTTTGATGTTTTTCAAATGATTAAAGATGTGAAGCGCATGGCTTTTGAATTTATGAATGTTGTCAGTGCAAATTGATCTCTGCCCAGCAGAAAAGTGTCTTAGTTTTAAGTTATGAGCCAGTTCATGCAGCCAGATTCTGCTTGTATTCAAAATCGCATGAGGTTGAAACTGGTTGTTAGGCGAATTGTAGCGAGACCTCATAACAAAGTATGGGGCAGAATCCTTTACAAGGTAGGCCATGCCGGCAGCATCGTTTGTGATCGGCCCAGTGATTACGTTTGTGATGTGAGAACTACGCCTCTTGCTTCTGAATGCCTTCAATGTGTTGTACTGTTTTTTGTCGTGATATCTCGAATGACTCACTATGCGCTCTCTGTAAACATTTAAAGGTCTAAAGAGTTTAAATACACCTTTGTGGCGTACATCGTTGTAAGCGCGGGCTCGGTAATTGTTGGTGTTGTGATACCACTTGTGGTTAGCCCCAAAGCTTGAGCTCGAGGGTGCCAACACATGTGTTCGTTCGTGAGCGAAAACCTGTGGTTTCGGAAACATGATATTTCTCTCCGCAGAGGTGAGCCGCATTTTGCCGCCAATCTTTTGGAGGTTTTGTAGTGTTTTGATCATGGCCTCTTGAAACGTCTGCCGCTAACATCTACAGACAAGACCTTGTGGCCCGTGCGGCTGCTGCCTTTGATCGAGTATCTGATTACAACTTTGCGCCCTAAACAGTTTGAGCAACGAAACCTTTTCTTACAGTACATTTGATAAGTGCGGTTTAAAAAATGGCCAAAAGAGTTGTCGGCTCCGTTTGGTGCTCTTCCTTTTATGAACCAAATTGCGTTGAACCTATCGCCATAAAACCAACTCAAGTTGCCAGTTGGCCTTCTTTTGTGTTTGCTGGAGTAGATCCAGCCGATGGTGTCCATGACTCCTTTTTGATCAGCTCTTACGTTTGCATACGAAATTGAACTCATTCCTGCAGACAGCTGGAACGCTAGTACTAGTGCCCTCATAATCCTCCCTTGACTATCACCTAAGGAATATCAATCGCGAGGCCTGTACCGGCTCCACAGTGTCTTAAATTAATTGTCTAGCAAAGAGATTAGGCAGCTGTGAAAGAGTTGATCAATTAAGGCTGCCTCATAATGAGGCTGACTTAAAAAACAAAAAGCCACAAAGCTTTGTGGCCAGTTCAATGTCAAAACCGCAGAAATTCAATTTGTCTATCCGAGTTTCAAAATCTGAAAATACTATCTCCGAGAATCGTCGTCATCACGTCCCCGTCTAGGCTCAGAGAATCTGAGTCTTACGCTCTCTGAGCGTAAACTTTGATAACGAGTGCATTCGACTCTTCGTCGCTCAAAGTCACCAAAGGCTGCTGCACAGACTCTGACTTGAACGCTTCGGTGAAGAAATAAGTCTTTCACCTCTCGGCCTCGCACTCTTGACAAGCAATCACCATGAAACATGAAGTCTCGATCTCTAACTTCTGGCCGGTTCGCATTCACGCACCCCCTGTACTCTGTTGCCCCGACCTTTACATCGAGACTGTATTTAGGAGCCGGTAGGCTTGCGCCGTTCCAGGTGATGTGAACCTTGTGATACCAAGCTTCTGAGCTTAAAGGGCGGTACTGCATCCACTCACTGGGGTGACCGTTGTTGACTATTGGCCACCCCTTGTACCAGTAAATGCGGTCGAGCATTGGGTACCTTTTTGCAGTTCCCGTACGCTCCTCCGTCACTCTGTCGTAGGCATGGTAAAAATAGTAGTCTTTGCCATTAACAGGCACCACCTTACCGTGCCCCGGCCCATAAAACCTACCACCTCGGCGCTCAGATAGCACAACTCTGTCGCCTGTGTAGGGGCCGTAGATGTTTCTCGACCTTGCGACCTTTACTTTATATGAATCGATGAAACTGCCATGGCTGTAAAACAGATAATAGTAACCATTCTTTTTGATCAACTCCTGGCCTTCAACCAGAGTGGCCAAACTGTTGCCACCTCTCTTTATCGTGCGCGCAGTGGATTGTCTGCCTGAAGGCCCAACATTGTAGCCAGCTCCATGAGGGCCCATCTCGCGTATCATTATGCGTGTCTCGAGCCGTTTTGAGTTTCCGTCAACCTTGTACAAAATGTAGTGCTTACCTGTGCTCTGATCTTTGAAGTAGCTCGGGTCTATGATACCGCCTTCCCGGTCATTGCGAAGTAGTGGCCAATTGTGAATCTCTCTAAAAGGGTTAAATTGAATGTGTGCAGAGTCGGAAACACCCACTCCCCCGAACCCACCTGAAGTGTTCTGAGTGTAGTAGGCCACGTAGCGCCCATCGATCTTGGCAAGTTCTGGAGCCCAGTTGCGAGTTGACCACTCACGCTCTGGGAACCGTCTCGACCAGCTGGCGATGCCATTAGTGGTGTTCATAATATTGTTAGTACCATCATCTCGCCAGGTGACTAAGTTTCGAGACATCCGAATTTTAAAGCGACCTCCAGTGCAAGCTAAGTAAAAGTGGCCGGTGGCTCGGTGATCATTCAGAACAGCTGGGTCTGCACAGCCAAACTGTGTGGTCAGTGGGTTGCGATAGGTTGCTCCAGATCTAAAATTCTCTGCATTTTGAGAAAAAGAGCTCTCGGCAAAGTTAGCTACTAAGATTAGTAAAAGAAAAAAAACTAAACGAGTTGTGAAATTATCATTGCGTAGCGCAGTCATTCATTTACCCTCCGAGTCCCAATGAGATAGTGAGCAATCTCGGTACCAATTCGGAGGGGTTTTGCTGCAGTTTTTAAGACTTAGGCTGTCGATTTATTGAAACTGAAAAGCAGATTTACATACCATAATGAGACAAGATTTTGAGCGCGTCACCGAGCTTCAAGCTCGATATGAGCATCACCTTGCTCTCGAGTGATCACTTGGGCTCCACTAGTTTCATGTGTGCTTTCCGCGCTGGTTGCTGGATTTGCAGATATAACAAGTGCACTGTCTACAAAGGCACGCTGACGGCACTGCTCGTGCCCACAGCAGCTTGATGCGGCTAGCATAATCGTTGAGAGTGTATCTTTTGAATAGACCTGCCCCTCAACACCCTCTGCCAGTTGAAATCTACCATCCATTGCAGCCTCGATTACGGTTTGAGAAGACCGTCGGATCAGATTCGCATCCTCTGAGCCATCTTGCTCCGTTGGAGAACACTCAGCTATCGACGACCAGCTACTTTGACAATGGAGTAACTCTTCTCTGGCGGCGTACTGACTAACTCCGCAACCCTGTTTGATTTCAGAGATCAAATCAAAAAGCAGCCCACTAGTGGAGGCCTCAAGATCTTCAAGCTCACCTGCGCTGAGCCCATTAGTCATAGCTTCTGGGAGCCTCCGAATTAGTGTTCCTGTGCACGAGTCAGTGACCCTTCGCATGCGTTCATCGAGAGGCACCCAGTTCGCAGTACCGTTTTGCAGGCAAGCTTGCAGATCCCGCTCTCGGTACCCAGCAAAGAAGTGAATAAAATCTCCGTTCTGGCCCGCGTATTCAGTCAAATCAGCAGCCCTTCCCGAGAACAAGGCAGGCCCTGTAAGCTCATGAACTAAGCCGCCTTCGCCTGGACCAGGCATAGCAAGCACTCTAGCCAAGTACTGATTCAGAGGCCCCATAGAGTTGATAGTTTCATTTGCACATTGCCTGTAATTCCGGATCAAAACAGGGTCAGACTGCAAGCCCTGATGCCAAGCCACCACCTCAAGAGTTCCACCAGAGTCTCTAGTGTTTTTATTCGAAAACTCGAGTCGTGACCGACCAT
>JABSOQ010000231.1 GCA_013216195.1 Bdellovibrionales bacterium | reverse complement strand
GCATACACGACTGCATTTTTGATCCTGAGAGCTGCAAGAGGCTGTTTCAGCTCTTGCAGCTGATCGACACTCTCCACATCTACGTTGAGAGCTTCGACATTATCAAAGTCGTAAAGGCCGGCTAGCGAATTTAATCCCTGGACCACGAAGGGTGAGTTATCTAATAGCAGGTAGCGTCTGTCTTTGCTGAACCCAGGCATTGAGTTCACAATCGAGTACAAGACACCTGTCGCAATATCCATATAAGCGCCCTCTACACTTGCAGCAGGCCGCGGAAACAAGTGGCTCTCTGCTGAGGGTACACTTGAAAACTGCGTCCAAAGAGCGCCAAGCATTTTGATATAATCATGGCATGAGCCAGGAGAAGCCAGGCAAAGAGAGTGCTGCTCGAGCACTAGTTCAGCCAATCGGTAGCCCAAAACCTGCTGGTCATTGTGAGCTGATGTAATCTCCGGCAACTCTAATGACTCACTTGGTAGCCTGAGCTCAGCGCTAATAAGAGACGCTAAGGCCAGATGAGCCTTTAGGCTTTGTAGCTCTTCAGGGCCCAAACCCTGAGCCGTGAGCTGCTCAACGAGCATTTTGTTTTCGGAAAATAATGTGTCACTCTTTCTTGCGGCATCTTTCATAGGATCTGTGACATTTAGACCAGAAAACAATCGGTAAACTCGGTCAGTATCAGCATCACTCTTTGGCCTAAACGACATAACTGCTTGAGCTAAATCTGCCATGGAGGCAATCTCGAGAGAATTTAAGGACCTTGTAAGGCTCGAGTTGAGCTCAACCAAATTGGCAGCAACTCTCGAGTAATGGGTCATTTGAAGCTGACACGAAGGTTGGTTTGCCTGAGCGAAACTGCAACAAACCGAGGTAATTAGGGAGAGAAAGAACACAGCTACTTTTCTCATGTTGCTCCCTCCTTCGCTCCAGCGGAAGTTCAATTGATTGGAAAGTCTAAGATCACTTGAGCTTATTCAAAACACCTGATCGCCGTTGCGACTCCCGGATTAAAGTCAACGTGAGTAGCCGCAGGAGACTGCGCCAAGTCTGTGTTATTGCGTCTGTATTCGGCCGCATCCCCTACACCTGAGATTTCGACAATAAATGGTCTCCCCTTGTTATGGGCATGTTTAGCAATATCTAAGCAAGCATCAAAGGGTATACGAAGGTGAAATGCCGTAATGGCTCCAAAATTTAAAGAAACAAATTCTCCCTTAGTAGGTATTAGGCCCGCTGGCATAGTGGTTGTACCCCCACGGGTTTGAACACTCACTGTACCGTCAATTACGATTGAGGTCTCAAAACCTGCTTGAACTCGTCTAGACTTCACGCCAACCGACGCAACGTCAGACACGACTACATAGACATCGGCCACAGCAACTAGGGGCATACCGACCAAAATTGTTAACAGCAGCGACGCAAATTTGAAGCTCACAGGGCTCTCCTCGAGTTTAGAGACATCTCATAATTTCAATGCTTTACAGAGTCTGTGAGAGTTCAAATGCCATGCCGCTCCCCCGCCCCTTTTGAGCTCGCCCCCACCAGCGTTGTGGTCAGTTGAGAAAAGTGATAAAGCCTTAGGGCATTTCGTTTGGAGGGAAAATGATTCTGTCTGATAAAACACTTAAGAGCATGATGGCCGAGGGCACCCTTACAGTTGAGCCATTGGCTGAAAATTCTATTCAGCCGGCCTCTATTGACTGCCGTTTGGGCAGACATTTTCTAGTGGTCGAAGACCGAAACATGCATTTGATCGACATGAGCTCTGAGATTCTGTACAGAGAAATTGAAGAAGATAGCATTACGATCCCACCCCACTCTTTTCTGCTAGCCACAACCATGGAGTACGTGAAGCTCCCAGACGATCTTACCTCTTTTGTTGAGGGCCGCAGCTCGATCGGCAGAATGGGTCTGTTTATTCAGAATGCTGGCTGGGTAGACCCTGGCTTTGAAGGCCAGATCACTCTCGAACTTTACAATGCCAACTCGTTGCCGATTCGGCTTGAAGCTGGACGCCGAATTTGCCAATTGGTTTTTTGCAAAATGGATCAAACAGCAGAGAACCCTTATCGTGGTAAGTATCAAGGCCAAAAGGGCACAACAGGCTCTCGAGTTTTTAAAGATTCAGAGTCAAAAGCCTAAATGGCCCGCTTAGCTAAGCTGCAAACCCTTTGCTTGCTCGCAGCCCTTGTCGGATGCGCAAGCAAACCATCAGTTGACCCCTCAGTTAAGAGAGTTTTCACCTCTTCAGTCATGAATGAAGAAGGGGATATCAAACGCGCCATTGTGCGAAACACAGAGATTCAACCCTGCCTCGAAATCGATACCGTCAACCTCAGGGGCGATAAAGCCAAGGTACTAGACTCAAAACTACTTTGCGACATTGAAATCGAGGCAAAGACTGTGTCTGTAAGGCCCTCTGATATTCAAGAGATCGACTACAAACAGCTAGTATGGCAAAAGGGCATCTTAACGGTTGAATTGGGCCTCACTAAATCTGCTGCCGGAAGCCTCTACCAAGACTATCGATGCAAATACGATGGCAAGTCAGACCAACTACAAATGGCCTGCACTCTCGCTAAGAAGTGATTCGAATATTTCATACTGGCTAAGTGGGCACCGGTGAACAATCTCGATGCACGAGCCTACTTTTTTAGACCCTAGTATGAACGAGTGATCTTGAGGTGTGAGTTCGTTGGGAAGGGGCCCTCTACAGAAGATGAGGAACCGTCACTCCAGGTGATTTCGACGCCGGCGACTTCTTTCGAGCCTGAGATGCCAAAATGAAGTAGGTTCGAGTCATAAGACATATACCCTCCACTCATCTTCACTTCTCGAACCTGTTTTTGAATCTCACCTTTCACCCGATACGCCAAAACAGCTCTTGCCCCAATCGCTCTTGAATTCAACACCTTGTCTCGAAGCTCAACTACAAATGAGTCATCAGCCGATCTATTTTGATAGTACTTAAAACTTGAATTAACACCTGCAACAATGATGTCGAGATCACCATCATTATCAAAGTCAGCGACTGTAAAGGTAGACGCATGCTGCATATTAAGTTTAGAGGCACTCACCCCTACTGACCGGAACAGCCTCCCACCTTGATTAAGGAAGAGCTGATTCGATGAATATCCCTTATTGTAGAAGGTGCCATTCACCACAAAAAGGTCTTGAAACCCATCGTTGTCAAAGTCATGAAACTTGGCGTTCCAAGCGTACTTCGAGTCCAAAAGTTGAAACTCCCGTGTCGACTCTTTCAAGCTGCCATCATCAGACTGAAGGTAAAAGTGGTTTGAGCTGACCTGCCTAAAACCTTGATCATCGATCTTACCATCTTGCCCACTCCTCGAAGCCTGCTTGCGACACAGAGTTTTCATCGCACCAGCTTCAACAGAAGATGAGATCAAATTGCAGTAGGTTGGGTCTTTGTATCGTTCTGCTGACAAAGAGAGCATGGCATTGATGCACATTTGCCGTAGACTTTTACTTTTTGTCGATTCACAAACTGCAAAGTCTAAAATGTCATATCCAGCAGCCATCTCGGCGAGAAAGTCACAAGATTGGGTGCTATGGCTCCCCGCAAGTTCGCAGTAGCCGCCAAATCTAAGGTCTTGAAAGGAAAGATCTGTCGCAAAAAGGTCGAAGTCGAGATCATTGTCTATGTCTGCAGAGTCTATGCTCATAGTGTGATAAGGCGTCGTTTGCACCCCAAGCTGAGCGGCTTTTTTCGAAAAATTTCGGCCGACAAAAGCGAGTTGGTCAGGGGCCTCATAATCATTACCCACATAAAGAAACTGCTTCTCACTCTTGGCAGCTAGAGTTGTGATCAAGATCGATAGCGTTTCTCCAACAAAATTAAAGAAGTCTTCAACTTCAATAAATTCTGGAAACTTGTTTTTGTAGAGCCTGTTAAGCGACGAAAGGTTTCTTCTTAATGGAAATGCTGAAGTCCACCCTCCGGCAACGATATCAAGTCGACCATCACTATCAATATCGGAGAAGGCTATAGCTGGGGTCAGTGGCTGCTGGTCAAATTTTATCAGTCTCTTAGGAGACTCCATATAGCCATCTACGACCTGGAAAGAAACAAAGTTTTCTCCTCCAGAGCAGCCGACCCATACATCTAACTTACCGTCATTGTCGATATCGATGCAGCTCACTACCAAAGGCTTTCTGTTGTCAAAGGCTTCAGTTGGCCAATGAAACTCTTGGAAACCTTCTGTTCCTAAGTTTTTGTATAGGCGAACACCGTCTGGATAAGCGGCAACCAAGTCTGACCAGCCGTCATCGTTAAGGTCGCAAGATGAGATACCAAGACCTCTTGAGAAAGGTCGAACTAAGTCAGAAGACTGAAAAATAGAATCAACAAGCCCTAGTTTTGAACCTTTGATAATCTCAAACTGGCCGCTTTTGATGGGCTCCTGGCGTGGCTGTAGCTTACGAAGCTGCACGGAGAGATCTCTGTTGGCGACCACTTCGAAATTTAACTGAGATTCACTGGCCTCAAGCTTAAAGCCTGTAACTGGGGGAAACCCATTGGGCAGTGGCTTAGTATGAGATGGCTCTGCATCAG
>JABSOQ010000230.1 GCA_013216195.1 Bdellovibrionales bacterium | reverse complement strand
GTCGACCGCATCATGCTCGACAACATGGACAACAACACAACAACTCAGGCTTTGAAGCTTATTCCTCCTCATATTGAATCTGAGGCCAGCGGCAATATGACTCTTGAAAGAGTTGAGGAGGTCTCAAAGCTTGGTGTTCAATACATCAGCGTAGGGGCAATCACACACTCAGCACCAATCGCCGATTTCAGCTTGTTGACTGAAGATCTGACTTAGAAAGGCCAGCATGGAAAACGTTTACCAATCTACACTTAGTTGGTGTCAAAATCGTGATTTCGCACACTCAAGCCAAGCTTCGGTCGGGAGCACAAGCGACTGGGCAAAATCGGAGCTGAACCAAATTACCGAACCTAAACTTTACTTGGCCGAAGTGCAGACTGCTGGCCGTGGTCGCGGAGACAACTCTTGGACCAACCCCAGCGCTGGCCACGGGCTACTTGCCACCTTTGTGTTTCCCGTTGAGAACCCACCCCAACCGACAGCTTCGCCCATGGTGGGCTTGCATCTGTTTAAAAGCTTGCGCTCAACTTGGCCCAGTCTTGAGTGGTCAATCAAAGCTCCTAATGACATTTTTCTTGGAAATAACAAGCTCGCAGGGCTTTTGCTTGAAACTGTTCAAACTGGATCAACTCTACATCTATTGATTGGCCTAGGTATGAATGTTCTGTCTCACCCAGAGCAAGAAAAGGCCGCTACCAACTTAGTTGGAGATGAAGGCCTTGGCACTGGGCTAGATGAAGAGAAATGGCACAGCTTCTTGGATCGCCTGTTTTCAAATTTGTCATTAGCTGCTGAGGCTAGCGGCAAACCCTACCTGTCTGAAAGTGCCAGAGAAGATCTCGTTGAGGGCTTGAATAAGAACCCTCGCAAACCAGGGCTGATCATCGAGGTTTCTGAAACTGGTGATTTGGTTTTTGATGACAAAACCATATCCTGGAAAGACCTTTAGAGCCTAAGAGACTTAGCTTCTTCAAAATAGCACTATAAATCATCATGTGATGATTGAATGTCTCGGCATTTTTAGAGACAATTTCAATATGGCTTTGACTTACACACCACCAGGCGAAATCGGGGCGGCGATGCCCAGCATTGAGGCTCGAGGCATTAACACCGACAGCTTTGAATTGGCTCACAATCAACCCACTTTGGTCATGTTCATTTGCAATCATTGCCCTTACGTAATGGCCATTGAGGATCGTCTAATTGAGCTCGGAAACGAGTTCAAATCGAGAGCCAACATCGTTGCCGTTTGCTCCAACGACCCTGCCGATTACGCCGAGGACTCTTACGAGAACCTTAAACTCAGAAGCGAAAAAAAGGCCTACCCTTTTGTTTACCTACATGACGAAAGCCAAGACCTTGCAAAAAACTTTGGTGCCGTTTGCACCCCAGATTTTTTCTTGTTCGATAGCAATCAAAAACTGGTGTACCGAGGTAGACTCGACGATTCATGGAAATCAGCTGATAAAGTCGAGCGTAGAGAGCTAAAACATGCGCTAGACCTGACCTTGGCTGGTGAAGCTCTTCCATCTGAGCAGACTCCTTCAATGGGTTGCTCTATTAAATGGAGAGAGTCCTAAAATGTGGAGAGACAAGCTTCTTGGAGTCATAACTGTGCTTTTGTTCTTAACGGGAATTAGCACCATTTCATGGGTCTTGTTCAAAGGCTACTTCAAGAAAAAAGAGTTTCAAGAAGTGGGTCAACTTTCTTGCGTCACTGAAGAAGTCAATACCGTCATGAAAGACTCTCATCTCAATGGCCTAGTGAACAAAAACGACCCAATCAAAGTTTTGAAAGACTTCTACAAATGCAACACGGTTAAAAGAAACGATCTGGTTTATTTTCGTATTTCGCCACCAATAGAGCCTGTGGTGAGAGTTGTCTACGGCCTGCCTGGCGACAATTTTAAGGTCGAAGAGACCGACATTAAAAATCAGTGGCACCTGTTTATTAATGAAAAGCGAGTTGAAATTGATGGCAGCCCTTACTTCATACAATCTCGGCACACTCCACCTCTTCGCACCTATCAGGTTTCTCGCAAAGGTGTACTAGGAGCTAATGAGTACATCATTTTATCAAATGTACCTCCAGGCCTGTCTGATTCCAGTAACTTAGGGCTGATTAAGAGCAACTCTTTTGAAGGTAAAGTTTACCCGCTCAGCGCCAATTAGGGGCACCGATAATTTCACCTATCTGCTTGATTATAGAAAAGAATTGTAATAATATTGCGCGTTATGGGTCGTCTGCGGATAGTAATTTTCTTACTTCAAGCCATTGCTGGAATAAGCATTGGTTCGTCATGCCTAGCAGACATTAGGTTTCCTGCGAGCCCTTTTGGGATTGATGCCACTCCTACCAACACTGCCAACACTGCTGGCTTTTCCTTGAGATCGTTTTGCTCCTTAGAGGGCGAGCTTCAAGGCGACCTTCAAAGCTCAAGAAAGTCAGGTGGAGACACTTGGGTCGGAAGAGGCCAAATTGAATGCAGCTACCCAAGCCGCATATCTAGAGATGTTGAAATTTGCTACTTCGACTGGACATCGAAAGTCTACGACAACCCTTCAATAAAAATGGATCCAATTGCAATTCTCGTCTCGAACCGTGTTGTCGGTGAAGGCTTTGACAGCTTTATGGGGGAATTCGAATTGCACGCAAGCCAGGAGCAACCGAACTCGTTTTCAGACGAGTTAAATTCAGTGTTGATGGGAACAGTCTCGGGCCCAAGCACAAAGGTCAACGCGTTCGTATTTGGTGCCGACCAGAGCATCATTATGGCTGGAGGCTTGAGCTCAGGTCTACTAGTCATCACACGAACGGGTACACGCTGCCAAGATGCCTACGACTTTAGTTTTTCTACAGATTCCATGGAGACAGACCACCTATGATCAAATGGGTTGGCTTCATAGTTATTGGTGGTTTACTCAGTCTCGTGACTTATCTCTACATCTATTTGGGAGCTTACAAAGATGTTACTGTTCGAGTTGAGACTTACCCGAAGCTGTATCTGATTGCGCAAACCCACATTGGGCCCTACCACAAAATTGGCTCTGTGCTGCAAAGCATGGAGAAACAAGCCAAGCAACTTGGCCTCGATTGCTCTCGAACGTTTGGCAAATTTCTCGACGCCCCCCAAACCACTGATGAAGACCGACTACGAAGCCTTGTGGGTTGTGCACTCGACACTGAGCCAGACGCTGCCGTTGTAGAAAAAATGAAGGCCGAACTCAAAGAGCAGCCATCAGCCAGGTATGTTTACGGCAAGTTTCAAGGATCACCTGCTATAGGCCCCTTCGTTGTCTACCCAAAGCTCAAAGAAGAAGCTGCTAATCAGCGCCTTGCATTAGGAACTTGGGCACTCGAGCTCTACTATTTGTCGCGCACAGGCGAAATTGCCACTGAGTATCTGCTCCCTGTCTCCAATTGATCTCACAAAACTGCCTACTATCAAGGCTTTTATACCATTTTGTTAATTCACAGTGATGTCGCAGATTGACCAAAATTCACAGCCCTAGGTATAAAATTGGATTCTAAAAAGAATCAATTAAGGGGGTCTAAATTGAAAATCCATACCTTTGTGAAACTCCTGATCTTGTGCCTTTGGGTAAGTGCATGCGCCACGGCCCCAAAGCCGCCCGTCATGACAAAAGATCAGCCACCAAAAATAACTGAATCTGAAGCCACCTGGAGAGCTAAACAGGTTCAAAACGTGAAGTACAACCTGGAGTTCAATCTCTTAGACTCGAAATCATTCGCCGGTACCTCAACGATAACTTTTAAACTTACTGACCCGGGTAACGGTCTCCGCATTGACTACCATGATGGCGCGATCAGCAACCTCATGGTTAATGGCAAAACGGTGAAACCAAAGTACAACTCTCATTTCTTGTGGATCGAAGCGAGTCACTTAACTGAAGGCGCTAACACTGTTGTCGTCGACTTTGAGAGCCCTTATTCAAAAGAAGGTAACGGCCTTCATCAGTTCCGCGACCCTGAAGATAAGAGACGCTACCTGTTCACAGACCTTGAGCCTTTTGACGCTAACCGCGTGTTCCCAATGTTCGACCAGCCAGACCTCAAAGCCACTTACACTATGAAGGTCACGGTTCCAAAAACATGGAAGGTCATCACTTCTGTTAGAGAGTCTAAAGTCGAAGACGCTGACGGAGGCAAAACTTGGACCTTCCCCGAGAGCCAAAAGTTCTCGACTTACATTTGGTCTCTTCATGCAGGCGACTACCACATGTGGGAAGACAACTCAGGCAAATACCCACTTCGATTATTCGCTCGCAAGTCTTTAAAGAAGTACGTAAAACCCAAAGACTGGTTCAAGTTTACTCACGACGGATTCAAGTTCTTTAATGAGTACTTCGCCTACGAATACCCTTACAAAAAGTACGATCAGCTTCTTGTACCAGAGTTCAATGCTGGCGCGATGGAGAACGTTGCTGCAGTTACATTTACCGAGCGTTTCGTTTCTCGAGGGGTAAAATCTGAGAGAGAGAGAATGTCGCTAAACAACGTGATCCTTCATGAGATGGCTCACATGTGGTTTGGTAACCTCGTCACGATGAAATGGTGGAATGACCTATGGCTTAACGAAAGCTTCGCCACTTACATGGCTTCTTTAGGGCAGGCGGGCAACTCAGAATTCAAAACAGAAGAGATCCAATTTGGAGGGAGAATTTACCT
>JABSOQ010000229.1 GCA_013216195.1 Bdellovibrionales bacterium | reverse complement strand
TCAATCAATCAATCAATCAATCAATCAATCAATCAATCAATCAATCAATCAATCAATCAATCAATCAATCAATCAATCAATGCAGTCAGTCTGCCAGTTAGTTAGTTGCAGGGTTGGTTAGACTGAGATTAGAACTCAAGAAGAAATCCGCCGTTGAAGGCGGGGGCCGTGAAGTCATAATCGCTGCCGACGTTCACAATCTGTCTGAGTTCTGCAGTGAAGTAGATGTCGTTAATGCCGTATTCGCGATCTAGCCCAAGTATTGCCAGTGAATCGAGAGACTCCAGACTAAAAGCCAAACCACCTGAGAAAAAAGCAGCCGGGGCCAAACCTGTTTTTGGAAAGTCCTGGTCGTCACGTAATTCGAAAAATGTAATCGCCATGACTCCGCCATCTAAGTAAGGCACGATCGTCTGTTTGTCAGACAGTTGAAACCGATAGACGACACTAGCTGAGTTCGTAAATGCCGCGAAGGTAAACGTCTCTTTGGGTACGTTGCGGTCTCCATTCTCGGGGACGGTCTCTTCAAATTGCCCATTTCCCTGGGTCGTAAATAGGCCAGAGCCAAGCTTGTAGCCAATTCTTCCCAGAGAGCCTTTTAACCAGTTCCATTCGTATTCGAAAAAAGCAATGGGGCCACGAGTTTGCTGATAACTGTCTGAAAAGCTGGTACCAGTGTCGGGGTTTTGCAGTTGTGTGGGTTCAAACAGGCCTGCTTTAACTGCTATGGCTCTATCTTGAACTGACTTTGTGGTGCGATAAACATAAGTCTTGTCTTTAGTGATTCGAATTAGGCCTCTAGGTGCAAGGGGGTGTCGAATCTTCGTCTCACCTTTTCGAATTCGTGTTCGGCCAGAGGAGATATTGAGATCGTCATCTGTGTCTGCAGCAGGTACCTCATCTTCAAAGGCTAAATCTTCAGCGGGAGCCTCACTTGGAGCATTCTCACTAGCTTCGTCGTCACCGTCCTCAAAGTTTGAGGCCTCAGATTGCTGAGCTTCTTCAGGATCTAAAAACTGAATCTCAGGGTCTTCATCAAAAGGTGTTAACTCTTCACCCACGTTATCGGGGGCTTGAAATGCCGGTTCGACGTCGTCACTTACAATTTCTTCTGAGAAAGCATCGGTATCTGGTTCTGCGTCGGGGCCGGCTGGAGCAGGTTCGGGAAACATCTCGGCGGGCTCTACGGGGCTTTCTTCTGGCTCATCGGCAGGAGTTTCTGGCTCAGGAACAGGTAGAGGTGTTGCGCTGGTGTCGTCAGCTTGTGATTCAGGCTGTTCAACGTCAGATTCAGAACTCTCGCTCTCATCATCGAAGAAGTTTTCTACCTGAAGTGCGTCAGTGGAGTCATCACCCTGGGCTTTTGCCACCAATGATGATGCGAGCATCGAAATCACAATGATTTGCGCTAGTGTGCGCGCCATTGTCAGATTCAAAAAGCTTTCCTCCCGAAAACTGTATTTAGGCTGCTCGTTCCTTGCGCAGCCGAAATTTCGCCCAACGAGCTGTTCTAATTGTCGAATAAGGAAGGGCGAAAAGCAATAACGACGAAATGAAAACAGCGAACCCGAGGCCATACTCAGTGGCAAGCCATGAAAAGCCCAAGGCTGGCCAAAGAGCGGCTCTCACTAAAGGCTTCAAGTAAGAGTGTTTGTCGATGAAAATTGCGGCATAAGGACCATTCTTATAGTACCAGGCCGTGAGTTTGCGGCCCCATTTTCTCTTCCAAAGTATTTCAGAGCGAAACTTTCTCAAAATGTCGATGCGCTTATCAAGAGGGCTGCCATAGCTCACGCTGGCAATGAAGCAATTGAAGTCTTCAGTTAGAAGCCCCAAGACTCTTTGAGGTGTCGCTGAAAAAGTACAGCTTCCATCAGAAGCCGGTGCCGATGTGCTACCGCATATGTCGCCGATAGCTGTGTCACTTGTGACTCTTGAGAGGTTACCGGCAAGATCCACAACGCCTACCTTCAGGTAGTACCTCGTGCCATTTTCAAGGCCATCGATCACTTGATCGATTTCGGGGTCATTGTCGTTTTCAGTGAAAACCTCGAGGTCTTCAGGTGTGAGATTGCCGGTTGAACCTGGCCCCGCTATGGCGTCAAAGGCGTCAGTTTCATCGTCTGTAATGAAAACTCTTACTGAACGAATTTGAATGCCATCTTCGTTAGGAAACGCGCTGTCTCCGCTGCTCACTTGGTCTAGAAAGATTTTGCCGTCACCAGGGTAGGCGATCCAGTCGCAAATGCCACCTTCAGCATCGGTGCCATCAGAGTCGGTGCACAGGTCGAGAGTGTCTTTGTCGCCAGACTTTGTTGGGTCAGGGTCAGCAACGATAACAGTGATCTCTTCGCTGTCACGAGTGTCTCCATTGTCTTCAATGAGGAGTCTCAGCTGAACGCTGTCTGAAACGCCTTCACAAGTACCGGTGTTATCAATTTCGTCGCAGATTTCTGACCACTGAATGTCGAGTCTGTGAGCAGCTCCGCTACCGAGTCTCCCAGTAGAGTCGACAAGGCCTAATCGGTTGCCTTCATTGTCTTCGACAAAGGCTTCACCGGCACTGTTGTCGCTATCAGAGCGGAAGGTGATAGTGAGCACAAGGTCATCATAAATACGCTGCTCATTGCAGACGCCAAAAGAGGTTAAATCATTGCAGGTGTTGCATCGCCCTTCAGAGTCTTCTTCATTGCAGTTTGCTTCTAGGCCGCCGACCCCACCATAAATGATAGGCGTACCTTGATCGTTTTGTTGGTTTGGGTTGAGGTTCAAATCAAGTGCAGAATCACCAATTACGTTCAGGATCTCAATCTCTGCGAAGGAGCTAGTCGAGCTCATAAGAACCATCAATGTAAAGACGAACAAACTACGCAAAACAAGTGCTCCTTAAAAGTGCGTTTGGTCACTCTTTAATGAGACCACCTCAGCGAAGAGGTGTCAAAAAAAGCCCCTGATTTTGCTGAAACTGTTCTGAGCGCTTCTTGAGGTCGAATTCTATGAATTCTCTAATGAAAGAAGCTTAACCGAAGGCCTACAGAAAGATCTTTTCTGCGATTTGTATGCCATTGAGAGCTGCACCCTTGCGAATGTTGTCTGCTACAACCCACATCATCCAGGTGTTGTCTTGAGAAGGGTCTTGATGCAGGCGACCCACCCAAACTGGATCGGTGTCATCGAGGTGTGCAACTGTCGGCAGCTCTTTTGGTTCTTCGGTATCAAAGAATTCAATGCCTTCAGCAGAGTTCAGACAACTGACAAGCTCCGAGCGCTCCACAGACTTGCCAAGAGTCACCCATGCGGCCTCACTGTGGCCATTCAGACTCGGGATCCGAACACAGAAAGCCGAGACTTTGAGTTCTGGTAGGCCCAAGATCTTTTTCGTCTCATTCATAATTTTGGTTTCTTCGGTGAAGAAGCCTCCGCCTGTCTGGGAGCCGATCTGAGGAATGGCATTGAAGGCGATGGGTTGAGCAAACTGATCTACGTAAATGTCATCTTCTTGGTTCAAGATATCGGTGAGTTGCTCGACCAATTCACCTTGAGCTGATTTACCAGCTCCACTCACAGCCTGGTAAGTTGAAACGTTCACCTTCTCGAGGCCAAAAGCTTCAGCTAGGGGCTTCAGCGCAACTACCAGCTGTATGGTTGAGCAGTTAGGGTTTGCAATGATGCTCGGTTTGTCTTTGGTGGGGATAAGATCAGAGTTGACTTCGGGTACGACTAGGGGAGTGTTGTCATCCATGCGGTAGGCGGCCGAATTGTCGATTGCAAAAGCACCAGCCTCTACAGCCTTAGGGGCCCACTCTTTGCTAATTGAGTCTCCGCTTGAGAAAAACACGACATCAAGCCCATCAAAACAGCCATCTTCGAGAACTTTGAGGCTGATTTCTTGGTCGTTCCACTGAACTATTTTGCCTTTACTACTCTCACTAGCAAAAAGACGAAGCTCTTTTACGGGAAACTCACGGTCTAACATCAACTGCAAGAAAACTTCGCCAACCATACCCGTGGCACCAACTACACCTACGTTATAAGACATTTTGATTCTCCTTAGAATCGATTCACTTTGCCAAGCGGAGTCGCGCGACACTCATCAGGCTTCTTCAACTTCCTCGTGCAGATCATCTTCGATGATCTCTGCTCCCGGTCGCACTCTCTTAGGAATTTTACCTAATTTAAATATACCAAAAATCGCACCCAAAACTGCGTAGCCTAAAAACAATACAAAAAGCATGACCTCTGGTCGAATAGCGACGAGAGCGAAGAAGAAAACGGCCAAGACGAGATAGATAAATGGCAAACGTTGTTTCAGGTCAAAGTCTTTAAAACTTCGGTAGCGGAAGTTGCTCACCATAACGAAGCCAAGCAAGAAGGTCATAGCTAAAAGGCCTTTAGAGCCAGAGCCGTCTAAACCCAGTTCTTCGAAGGCCAATACAGATGAAGCGACAATACCAGCTGCCATAGGTATCGGCAGCCCCTCAAAGTCTACGTTTTCGGCCAATTGCTGGTGAACATTAAAGCGTGCAAGGCGAAGAGCTCCACAGGCAACGTAGAAAAACGCAGCTAGCCAGCCAAGTCGACCAAAAGGTTCAAGGGCCCACAAAAACAACAGAAGCCCAGGGGCCATGCCAAAACTGACTAAGTCGCATAGGCTGTCGTACTCAGCTCCAAACTCACTGGTCGAATTTGTAAGTCTGGCAACTCTGCCG
>JABSOQ010000023.1 GCA_013216195.1 Bdellovibrionales bacterium | reverse complement strand
GAGCACCTCATTGCCGACGATCTCACAGTTGCAGTAAGACTGAATGCGCTTTTCTAGGGCATTGAAGCACTGTTGGTAAGCCTCACCCTCCGCCTGGGCAGGAAGCCCAAGAGCTACACTCAAACTAAAGAATACAACATAACATTTTGTTCTCACATTAAGATTATCGGCCAGGTAACTGCCTAGGCTTTAAGCATTTTTTGCCAAACTTCTCTAGTTTGCAGGAGGGATACTAGATTCTTTGCCGCCCTAGCAGCTGGATTGCTCCGTCTCACCTTATCGGTAGTTATGCACCGAATAGTTGCAGAGCCAGAGTCTCGCAAGCCATCCATCACCGTTAAAGTTATTTACAGTGTCTCATTGTGAGACTGAGACTGTTAGAAATTTGGCAGTTTGAGGAGGAGTTTTTAGAATAAAGGGAGAGAATCACTGAACAAACAAGGGGGCGCCTTGAAGAAATTGATCCCAATCCTCTTTGTCATACCTTTGATTTTTTTATTTCAGAACTGTCAAAGCGGTCTTGTGAACGAGATTGGCAAAGGTGTTAGTGGCCTAACCGGTAACGGTATTGGCTCCCCGGCACAAGTGAATAGCGCCTCTTCAGGCTCAAACAATGATGGGTCTGGCAACCGAGATGACAACACCGTGATTCCACCTGCTCGAGGTCTTGATTGTTTGGAAGATCCTGAGTTCGATGCCTGTCTGTTTTTTAAAAACGTGGTAGAGGCTAATGGCGGTCAGATGACTCGGTACAGTTACACTTCTGACCTCACGGATCTCCAGACCTTCGGCGTTAAGATTGACGATTTAGACAGCACAGGTTTTTTGCAGAACTCAACTATTCGCGTTTTGAATGCCGGGGCTTCTCGAACAGGGAGAGCGCCAGCTGGTGACTTCAAGTATTTGTACCAAGGTAACGACCCAGATAAGCATTTGAGCCAAGTCTCGGCCTACTACTGGTTGATGGCTACCAATGAATATTTCGAATCTAACGGTGGGTCTCCTGCTCAAGGTCAGGGGCTAACGGTAGAGGCCTTTGATGGCAGTTTTAACAATGGAAGTTTTAGCCCCTTCGATTTTTCGTTGAGGCTTGGATTCTTCAATAACTCTTTTGGAAACCCGCATGAGGTAGCCCTGATGGGTGAAGTGGTTGTGCATGAGTTCGGTCATGCCGTGGCTGCTTATGCATCAGACCTCAATATGAACAGGCAAAGTAACTCGACTCATAGAGAGTGTGCAGGAACTCGCTGCTGTAACCAGGCAGAGGGCTGCACTGGAGCCATCAATGAGGCACAAGCCGATTTTCACTCAGCACTCATGTTTCAAAACAGCCCGGGTATGCTCAATGTAAGATCCAACGATTTAATTGGATCTTTCGGGCAGATGAACTTGCCACGAAACCCAGCTGCCGTTGGAGCGCCTGATATTGATTTTCTATTTGAGCGCCCTGGCACGTTTGGTTTCAATGCTAACGGCCATTTTTACACATTAGCCTTAGCCTACACCTCTGCTTGGTGGGAGGCCTATCTAGACGCTAAAGCGGCAGGGCAGGAAAAGGAGCTAGAGCAGTTGTTTATCGAGCACTTGAGCCCCATCAACAGCGTCGACACCTTTCGAACCGCACTCGATAAGATTTTAACCATCGATCAAAATCTGTTTGGCTCTCGACATTCGGCTAGGTTGCGAAATGCCTTTTCTGCTCGTGGCATTGAGCCGATAACAATGAAATGAGCAAATCTTTAAAAAACTACATTTGGATACTTGCGGCTGTAGCTTTTGTTGCGATTGCCTGGAGTCTTCTCTCATCTGATTCAGATCAAGCTAAGAAAAGGTCTCAAGCATCTAAGGAACACAAATATGAGAACCAGAAAAAGAGCTCAGCTGAGGCATCAGACGTTGTAGTGAAGGATAGCACCACAGAATCGAAAGACCTGGCATCGAACGCTACGAAAAAAGAGCGTATGCCCCAGGCGATTGAAGACAACGAAGCTTACATGAGTTGGCTTAATGAAAAAGCAATGAGTCCGTTCAAAGTTATGCAAACTCCTGAGGGTAGCCGAGCGGTATTGGGGCCGAATATCCCTCTGTCTGATCTTAGCCGTAAGGCAGCCTTTGACTTGGCTAGCGAGTTTGCGAGTGCCTATGGTCTGCCCGAAGGTGCTCTTGTGCAAGAGGGCAAAAACAGTAAAGGCACGAGCCTTACCCAGCCCTTTCAATTTGAACAGCAAAGCCACGGGTATCAGGTCTATGACTCTTATGTCAGACTTCAGGTCAAAAAAGAAGATCAGTCGGTTTATATGATTGTGAATCAACTGCAAAAAGTACCCGAGGATTTTAATGTCACTATAAAATACAATCTTGCGGAGGCCACAAATATCGCTCGAGCTCCTTACCAAGAGCAGGGTGTCTTTCGAGTTGTGCCCATGGTGAACGAACCGATTATCTTCGCTAAAACTGACGGAGAATTTGATCTGGCCTGGCATTTGGTGACCCAAATCTCAAAGGCTGAGTCTTTTACGCTGTTGGTAAGCGCCAGTACGGGTGAAATTCTTAACAGCTACCCAAACCACTCGCATGACTCGCATGGGTCATTAGAGCGTGGGCACTCCCACGATCATTGATAAAGACGAAGCAGCCGATTGCACAATGAGATTCTAAGCTGCGCGACCATTCACCATTAATTGTTGGTTGTTGGTTGTTGGTTGTCTTGAGCATTGTGCACAGATGATTCGAGTGCGTGTGCAGAAAAGAATTATTGGTTTGGCGATCAGATTGAATTATGAGGCTAAGTCTTGCGGAGAACTTGTGGTCCTCTCTGAGGAAGCCTTCTTGGCATCAACGGCCGAGGCGGGCAGTTGCATGACGAATTCAGCTCCTGGCTGCTTGTTACTGAAGTTAAGCGTTCCACCCATTTCATTTACGAAGCTGTAGACGATAGCGAGCCCCATGCCCACAGCATGCTGACCAGCTCTTGTTGTGAAGAAGGGGTCAAAAATTCTTTGAGAAATATCACTCGAAACACCAGGGCCTTCATCTCGGACCCTGATCTGAGCGACATCATCGGCATACTCAAGTTGAATGCTGATCTTGCGGCCATTTTTGTCATCGTTGGCTTGTTTGGCATTCGTCAACACGTTCACAAGTGCTTGCTGAAATTTACTTTTGTCGGCGGTGATGAATGCACCTTTGGCGCTTTCGTCAACGGTGAAGACAAAGTTTTGGCCTTCTGATTCGAAAAGACCTCTAATGATTTTCACAGACTCCTCTACAGTTTCAGCTAAGTTCAATTGAGACGGTCGGCCTTGCTCAGGACGAGAGAAGGCTTTCATGCCGGCGATGATACCAGTGATTCTTTCCCTAGCAGACTCGATTTTAGAAAGACCATGGCGGAAAGTTTCATCTTCTAGGAACTTGGCGTGCTTTTGCAAGGCGATAAGATAGCCTTTGATAATCGCTAGTGGGTTGTTCACCTCATGAGCAACACCGCCAGCCAGTTCTCCAATCGAGGCCATGCGTGCCTTTTGATAAAGAGCTTGGCGGTGCATAGCTAGGTCTCGAAGTTGATCAGCTAACATTTTGTTCATCGGAAACATCACGAAAAATATCTCATAGCCCATCAGCAACAATATTGCCAAATAGAAGCCGATCTCCAGGCGAGACAGCAAAACAACTTGGCTACTCGAGTGCAGCTCACTCATTTTCACAATGAGGTTCATGTTTTTCAAGAAAGGTTCAGACTCTGCGAAAAGTTTCTCTAGTGCTGCATCCTTGGTCTCACAGTTCATCAGCACGCACTCAGCGCTTGATTGTAAGCGCTTTAAAGATGGATCTAGAGCTGTGTAGGCTTCTCCGATCTCGTCTGTAAATGCAGCGTCGATTTCGAGTTCGGCGTTGCCATTTTTAAGATTTTTGTGGGTGGTAACAAGTAGCTCCAAGCTGGTTTTAAGCTCTAATGCCAGATACTCAGTCTCTTTTTTGCTGCTGCGGTGCTGGTCAAGCATCAAAGCAAATTTGACCACTCTTTGGCTCAGCATACGCTGGCGCCCAGCTAAGTTGATGACTTTTGAGTTTCCCTCTTGAGAAATAAGGCTCCACTAAATAAGGCCTTGGGCCGCAGTTGTGCACACAGCGATTAGCAAAAATGCCATGATGTACTTTTTCTTCAGAATCAAATGAGCATTCAAAAAACTCAAACGACAATCTCCTACATTACCTACCTGTAATCTTATCGGTAGGTGCTGCTTTTACTGTGTTAACACTTCAATAATAAACGACAAAGCACTCTCTCTCAGCTTAGAAATCAGCATTGTATCCACTTTGGTCCTGTTGGTTTGAGACTTTTGTATTGAACTGAAACAGTTCAGTTGCAGATTTGTTTCAGTGAAAATGAACGGACTTGAGTCTTGGTTTCACAGTATAAGATGGGGCTTTCTAGCCCTTGGCCGACCTGGTCGTAATAGCTATCTAGATCTGCCGCTTTCACCTTAAGTGCCATTGCTGATTTTTGCAGGTTCAGTTTGATTGAGTTTGGGTCAAGGTCACAAACAGAAAAAGAGTCTTGCACTGGCGCTTCTAAAGCTTCGTGTGTGTGCTTTGAGTTGTCACACGAGTAGCGGAGCTCGACTTGAAACTTTTGTCCGAGAACGTGGCTCGCTTCGCGTGCAGTTATGAAGTAGTGGTAACCGTTTTGACTAGTGCCAGAATGCAAAACTCGAATATTGCTAGGTTCTGCGTAAGCGCTCGAAGCTAACAGAGCGAGGGTAGAGGTGATGAGCAACTTGATCATAGCGAATTCTCCCTGTCCTATCCTGCACATCTCGGAAATGACAGATGTATGTGGTCATTATGTAAACTGTTGCCGCCAAGCTCTGAGCTAGCGTGTCCAATTGACCCTTTGTATTCGGTCTGCCCTGGTGTGCAATTTTCAGAGAGGTGATCTTTCCAACAGCTCCGGAAAGAGTCGTAAAAAACAGCTTGAGCGCCCGTATAGTTTCTCAAAAGGGTGCTGACTTTAGTGAGGTTGTCTTGCTCGTCGTAAATCAAAAAACTAGAGATGTCGAGGGCCCGTGCAAAAGCATGATTGCTTAAACGACTTGAGTTTCTGGCATTGCGATCATTGTAGCTGCCCAAGTGATTTATGAAGACTCTAGCAGGCTCGGCGTAACCTGCCTCTCGCGCTGACACTTGAACACATTTAAAAAAGGCTTGGTTCAATTGCTCTGAGAACGCCGGATGAAAAAAGGCGCGACCGCAGCGGGTGTCACTGTTATAGCCGCCTTGCGATTCGTAGCCCGGTTCGCAACCACCCCATCGAAGAGCTGGTCCGCGAGCTAACTGAAAGGTTTGTGATTCTAAGAAAAAGGTATCAACTTTAAAGCTCGGAGGCGTAGGTTGCTCTGCAGGATCTCTTTGAGGTGGCTCTTCAATGACAATCGGCTCAACTGGAGGCTCATCCTCGGGAGCCGGGAAGTCGTCCTCGATTTCAACGTCAGAGAAATCATTATTTTCACCAAGTGAATCGAGATCGATACTGCGAGCTTCAAATGAGGTCTCGCCGCAGCCAACTAAGACTATAAAGAAACATAATGCCCAAAACCGTTGCATATAGGGCTTCTCGGCGTGCTCTGTGGTTTGCTGTAAACTTCAAAAAATTGTAAAGCCTCTGAACAGGACTGCTATAGCGTGTTTGAGAGTTTGATTAAGTCAGATGACCAATCTCTGACAACTGGATCAAGAAGAATTGTTTTACGGGCAATCAGTTTTACAGTTCGATTAACTTTTGGGCGAAGAGATTTGATTTCGGTGTTCTTCAAACGCAACGCCTCAGCGACCCCGCGGGGCACCAAGCCTGCTCCCATTCGGGCTTGAGCCATCTGAGCAACTGCGAAGAATGATTCGAGTCTTTGTTCGACACGGTAGCCCTGGTTGATCACTTGTTGTCCTATTTCGTTCCAGGTCAGAGAGCTCTCTTCACTAGCAATCAGAGAGCTTGAGCCATCTTTTGCACCCACGAGTACCATCTCCTCTTTTCTGGCGGAAAGTTCAACCAAGTCTGAAGAAGCTTTGAGTTGCCCAGCTACCATTCCGACCTGGTAATCTCCAGAGCGAACCAAGGACACTACTCTAGGGCCTCTATGGGCATGCAGGTAAAGAGAGACCTCAGGCCTAAGCTTCTGGATCTTTTGAAATGCCATGGCTCCCCACGAGCCAAGAAGAGAATCTGAGACGCCGATCTGAAGACTTTTGTTTGTGGTCGTGGTCTGTTTGATTTCGTGAGTGAGTGACTTGAGTTCTGAGATTAGCGGCTTGCATCTGTTCACCAAGGCTCGAGCGCTGTCAGTTAAGACTAAGTTGCGCCCAACTTTTTCGAACAGCGGTAGGTCTAGCTCTGCCTCTAGCTGTGATAGACGTTTGCTCACCGAAGGTTGTGTGATTCGCAACGTATCAGCGACGGCCGCAGTGCTGCCGAGCCGTTCAAATTCGATAAGGGTCTGCAATCGTTCCAACATACTGTGCAAATTCTAACATATTCTTTTGAAGCAAGTAATAGATTCTTTTAATTCAATTTATTTATATTTGAAAATCGACGATTCTGAGTTTGCAGAGGAGGTCAGCTTGCTGAGCTTAGCCATAGTGACATTCATAACGAGTCTGATCTCGGGCATTCTCGGAATGGCCGGTGGCCTGATTCTAATGGGCTACCTGGTCTGGATACTGCCTGTGGCCTCGGCTGCGATACTTCACGGTATCATTCAGGCTGGATCAAATGGCTCAAGAGCCTACCTTTTAAAAGACCACATTCTCTGGGCTCCAGTGCTCAGGGTGACGTTTGGTCTGCTAATCACTTTTGCCGTTTTTTCTGTGTTATCCACAGAGCTCGACAAAGCCTGGGTGTACGTTCTACTCGGTAGCCTGCCTCCATTGGCTTATGTTCTAAAAAGTCAGGTGAGGCTGGATATTTTGCGACCCGGCCACCAGATACTCTGTGGTCTTTCAATAGGTTTCTTGAGTTTTACTGCTGGTATTTCGGGGCCTATGATCGACGTGTTTTTTGCTCATTCCTCTGCTGATCGTTTTGAGCAGGTAAGCACTAAAGCTACAATCTCTCTGATCGGGCATGCCTTTAAAGTCGTTTTCTTTGCAACCCTGTTTGGTTCGTCAATTGAGATCCCTAGTGAGTACTGGGCCATGTTGCCGCTATTTATCGCTTTGAGTGTTCTTGGAAGTTTTTTGGGTAAGAAAGTCTTACAGAAGATTGAAGATCAGCGCTTCAGGGTCTATGCCTGGCGTATGCTGTTTGGTATCAGCGCGTTTTACTTGGCAAAAGGCATGAGCGCATTCGCCCAACTGCTGTAAGTCAGCAAGATTTCTCTAGCCATGTTCGCGACAAAAGCCTATCGTCAGCGCATGGGTAAAAAAGCATGGATTCTTCTGTTTGGCCTGATGGCGACATCCCAATCGAAGGGGTTGACTCTCCAAGAGGCATTTCTTCAAGCAAAAAAAAAGACGGCCATTGTGCAAAACGCCCAACGAGACGTTTCAATTGCTGAGCTTCAGAGCAAGCAATCGTGGGCAGCAGTGTCGCCTACGGTCACCGCCAGGTCGATCAACGTTTGGCGAGACGCACTAGGGGGCGGGGGCGTGCAGGCCCGGTTTGGTGAGGCTTATCAGCACACAGCTTTGATCAACTTAACCCAGCCTATATTTGCTGGTACCTCTGAGTACTTTTTTTTAGACCGGATTTCAAAGCAGCCTGAGCTGGCGAAGCTTCAAAAACTTGACGCAGAAAACCAATTGCTTTTTGAGGTTGCAAGTCAGTTTTACAACATTTTGATCGCTGAAGCAGATGTTAAAAATCAGAAGAGGCAAAAAGAACTTCTACAAGGCAATCTCAATTTTTTAAAGAAGCGCGCCTCAATTGGGAGGGTACGTAAAGCTGATGTTCTGGCAACAGAGTCGAGGTTGAGCAGTGTCGAGTCAGATTTGTTGAGCTTGCAGTCGCGCTTAAGGGCAGCCAAAGCAGAGTTCTTTGCTCAAATAGGCGCAGAAAGCTCAAATGAGACCCTGATAGACGATGTCTCTATCGAAAAAGAATCATTTGATAAGCAGGTTTGGTTAGAGCAAGCGAAGTCCAACCCTTTGCTCAAGCAGCTTGAAGTTCAGATTCAGCAAACAGAGGCGCAGAAGAAAGAGGCTAGAGGTGGTTTCTTTCCAACTGTGGATTTAGACGGAAACTACTACCTTGATCGTGCTGGTATTTTACGCGACTCAGAGTGGGATATCACAGTTACCGCAAGCTGGGAGCTTTTTTCTGGTGGTGAGGATTACCGTGAGTACCAGATTCAAAATATCAACTTAAGAAAACAGCAATCAGAGCTAGCGGATCTCAAAAGACAACTCAATGCCTCAGTTGTTGCTGCTGTGGTTCAGGTTGGAACCCTAGAGCGTGAACTGTCAGTATTGAAGACAGCAGTGACTGCGGCAGAGGCAAGCTATCAAGAAAATGAGAAAGATCGCAGAAGAGGGCTTGTTACTGAGCTTGAGGTGTTGAATTCACTAGACACTCTGGTCACAACTCAAACGGCTTACGACCGCAAGTATTTTGATGCCAAATTGCTTTACATTTCTTTGCTTCGCGCGGTTGGGAGGACACTGTGAGTTTGTCTTCACTTTCGATCCAGAGGCCTGTACTTGCATGGGTTTTGATGTTTGGCCTGATCTTTTTTGGTGTGATTTCATTTCGTCAGATGGGCATCAATGAGAACCCTGACGTCGACTTTCCAGTGGTAACAGTAACTTATGCCTACGAGGGCGCCTCGCCAGTTGTGATTGAAAAAGACATCATTGAGCCAGCAGAGAATGTGCTGGTGTCAATGGAGGGCATTCGAAATTTAAGCTCATTGGCTGAGCGGGGTAGTGCGAAGATCACCATTGAGTTTGAGTTGTCTCGAGATATCGATTTTGCTTTGCAAGAGACGCAAACACTCTTAGCCCGGGCTCAGAGGCAGCTGCCAGATACCATAGAAAACCCAGTTATCACTAAATCTAATGCCGATGATGAGCCTATAATGTATGTGGCCATGAGGGCTGAGAAACTCTCACTTAGAGAGATTATGATCTTGTTTCGTGAAAGAATTCGGGATCGCTTGGCAACAGTTCAAGGTGTCGCCGAGGTAAGACCTTTCGGCTACCATGAGCCTATGCTTCGAATCGATCTCGATGCAAAAAAACTAAAGCGCTATGAGTTAACTGCTCAAGATATTGTAGACAGCATTAGACGTGAGCACCGAGAGCTTCCAGCCGGTAAGCTAGAGTTTGGAGACGATGAAGATCTCATTCGAATAATGGGTGAGGCCACAGAAGTTGAGCAGTTTGAAAATATGGTGATTAGCCGAAGAGGTGGGGCTCCGAACTTCGTGCCATTGAGAATCAAAGACGTAGCGAAAGTGTATGAGGGTATTGAAAATCTTCGACGAATCTCACGAGTCAATGGCATCCCAGCAATGAGTATGGCGGTGCAAAAGCAAAGAGGTGTGAACGCGGCGGCAACTGCTGACCGAGTTAAGCTTCGCTTGGCCGAACTGAACAAGACTCTGCCAGAAGGAGTCGAATTGCAGGTGAACTTCGACAGAACTCAGTTTATCAGGGAGAGCGTAAGTGAGTTGGTCTTCACTTTGTTGCTGTCGGCCCTACTGACTTCGGTTGTGTGTTGGCTTTTTCTGGGTTCTTGGTCAGCCACGATTAATATTTTACTAGCCATACCGACAGCGATCATAGGCTCTTTTATTTTCATTAACTTATTTGGTTTTACCCTTAACACCTTTTCACTCCTTGGCTTGGCTTTGGCCATTGGAGTGGTGGTCGACGACGCGATTATTATGCTCGAGAATATCGTACGATATATGCAGCATGGCTTCGACAGAGTGAACGCTGCCTTCAAGGGGGCTCGTGAGATCACCTTTGCCGTTTTGGCGACCACCTTGGCCCTGGTGTCGGTGTTTGTACCGATCACATTCATTGAAGGTATTGAGGGCCGCTTTTTCTTCGAGTTTGCTGTCACAATCGCGGTCGCAGTTTCATTGAGCTCGCTTGAAGCGCTGACTCTGGCTCCGATGAGGTGCTCGCAGTTTTTAGATCTACCCAACCGAATCACAGCATTTGGCAAAGGTTTTGATCGCGTGCTCGAAGGGCTGAAACAAAAATACAGTCGATCACTACAGTGGACTTTGAATCACCCAAAGAAAGTGCTTTTTGGGTCATTCGTTGTGTTCGCAGTCTCTTTAATACCTCTTCGCGGAATAGAGAGTGAGTTCATTCCGCCTCAAGACCGCAGTGTGCTGTTTGTGATCTTTTTGGCCCCAGAGGGCAAGTCAATGCAATACACTGATGAGAAAGTCGCAAGGTTCGAAGAGATTGTGAGAGAGCACCCCGGTGTTGCCAGAACGTTTGTTGCTATCGGAGGTTTTGGTCAAGGCGGGCAGGGAAACCGTGGTAACGGGGTTGTCATTTTAAAAGATCCTGAAGATCGACAGCAATCACAGTTTGAAATTGCGGCACAGCTGAGAAAGCAACTGAAAGAGATTAAAGGTATCCGTATTATTCTTAGAGACCGGTTTGGTTCTTCTCTCGGTGGGAGAAGAGGCTCTCCAGTTGAGTACACAATCAATGGCCCTGAGGCCAGTGTTCAGCAAGAGCTTTACGCTCAGATGAAAAAAGAAATGGATGAGACAGGCCTATTTGTTGGAGTTCGATCTGATGATGTGAGGAAGCTTCCAGAGGTTCAGATTGTGCCTGACCGAGCCGCCGCTATTTCAAGAGGGGTAGAGGTTGCCGAAATTGCCGGTATTATAAATGCCACTTTCGGGGGAGTGGCTGCAGCTCAATATACCAAAGACAACACCCGGTTTGATATCTTTGTTCAGTTAGCAGAAAAGAACAGGAGGAAGCGGACTGATCTCGACCCAGTCTTGGTGCGTAACAATAGAGGCGAGCTCTTGCCTTTGAGTCGAGTAGTGAAAGTTGAGGATACCGCGACTCCTCAATATGTGTTCAGAGAGAACCGCATTAGAGGAATTCGAGTTGACAGCAGTCTGGCCCAAGGAGCCAAGCAAGGTACTGCTATCGATAGCATTCGAGAGATTGCCAAGAGAGTCTTACCAGAGAAGTACTACATACGTTTCTCTTCGACACCTCAAGAGAAGGGCCGAGAGGCAATTTTGATTATGCTTCTGGGCTTAGTGATGGCCTACATGGTGTTGTCGAGTCAGTTCAACTCTTTTTTCGATCCGCTATTGGTGTTTTTAGCAATCCCTTTTGGTTTAACGGGAAGTGTACTTGCCTTGTTTTTCGGTGGCCAAAGTTTGAATGCCTACTCTGTGATAGGAGTCTTGTTAACCATGGGTATCGTAAAAAAGAATTCGATCTTACTAGTCGAGTTCACGAATCAACTTCGAGATCAAGGCAAGGCAACAGGCGAAGCTTTGCTCGAGGCCTGCCCTGTGCGCTTGCGGCCGATTCTTATGACGACAACCGCGACATTGGCAGCGGCGATTCCTCCGGCTCTGTCTTTGGGGCCGGGCAGTGAGACGCGAGTGCCGATGGCTCTCACTGTGTTGGGGGGTGTCAGCTTCTCGTTACTGCTGACACTGTATGTCGTGCCTGCTGCCTATATTTTGTTTTCTCCCAAAAGGCGCCAGGTTCTAGTTGAGAGTGATCAGTAGCAGATTCTTTACTTACTGGTTTCATGGGATGGGCCAAAGTATTTTTCTCTTAAAGTGTTCTCACCAGCTTGAGAACACTTAATCTTCTGGCTGGCTATGCCTTTTGCGAGCCCAGTGGTAACTCTTTCTAAACAACAATAAACAAACGAATACAAACTTAGGGGGAATAATGAAGAAACTACTAGCTGTATTTGCTGTGCTATTTGTTAGCGCTGCATTCGCATCAGACTTCCAAGCACCACAGGCGAACGGTACCGATACCATCGAAGTTATGATGGAAATCGATGGCCAAATTCAACCGATTCAAGTGGCAGAGGGTGACTATGTTGATCTTTTGAACCACAGTTTCTACGAGTGCCGTTATGTTGGCGATGGTTGGAGAAGATGTTCAAAAAGAAACGGAAGATGCTTTGGTGCTAGCTTCCCAACTCGGAGAGTTTGCGAAAGCGTTTTGCACCCAGACGACGACTGATTGTCTTATTCATTCAGTCTTAATAAAAAGGCAGCTTTGAGAGCTGCCTTTTTTTATTAAGAATACATTCAGAATACACTCGAGTTGCACCACAACAAGTTGAGGGTTGAAACCCCAAGCCTAGCTTCGTTTTTAAAGAATCTACGAGATCATCATCTGGGTCGTAACATAAGCCCCTTTATGAAGGTTTAGGAAATGTCTAGCCCTTTGAGCTGAGCTCATTTTTTAAACATCTGCTCCGAAAAGCCTTTTAGTAACGCTTTTAGGGGGCATGCTTATGAGAATAGTCATTTTATTTTTACTATCAACTTTTGTTATCAACTTTGCAGCAAATGCTGAGCAACTCGAAAGGTTGCCTGATATCAAGCCTATGGGCCGCATCGACACTCCAACAGCTGCAGAAGTCGAAAGAGCCGAAATTGAGCTTAACGAGACCTTCGGTGACAGTTCCTTTGAAGTCACAGAAGATATGGTTTTGCCGCTGGCAATATTCAACAAGTACTCACATATTGACCCGCACGGCATGGTGCCCGACAACCTTTTGGCAGCGGCCTTAAGTCAGTTCGATAAAAACAAAAGTAACTTTCCGAACCAGAACTACATCACAGTTGTCGACTTCTCTAAACGATCTAACAAAGTTCGTTTCTTTGTAATTGATATGAACAGCGGTAGCGTATTGGCGCTTCGTACAGCTCACGGCTCGGGTGGGGACCGCGACCACGATGGCTACGTTGAAGAGGTGAGTAACATCTCAGGCTCTCACATGAGTTCAAAAGGCTTTTACAGGGTTTCTGAGATTTATTATGGCAAGTACGGTCGTTCGATAAGGTTAGACGGTCTATCGAGTACCAACTCGCGTGCTAGGCCTAGAGCCATCGTTTTGCATGGCTCAGACTACGTTCAAGAGAGAAATGTGATTCAGGGAAGAAGCTGGGGTTGCTTTGTGTTGGCTTGGAGTGTGAAAGACTCAGTGGTCACTAAAATTGCAGGTGGTTCACTGCTGTTTGCTGACTTCAGTGGAGAGCGGTAGAGTCACCCTCGTTTCTAAATCAAAATTATCAGATGATATCAGAGGCCCGTTAGAGGCCTCTTCTTTTTTTGGTATTTTTCGTCGCCCGTAAGAATGTTCTGAGGTGGACTTAGATTCAACAGCAAAAATTTTGTGGCAGGTTGAAACCTGCCATTAAATAAATCAATCAAAAATGGAGTTCAATACATCAGTGTCGCTAGATTCTTCGACGCCAATGTCGAGGTAGAAGCCAGTTTCTGAGCCGACAAAGTCTGAGAGGTAGGTCTCAAGAGTGACCCTCACCACCTGAATGCCAAGCTCTCTCTTCTGAGCAATCAATTGCTTGAAGGTTTCAAGGTCAGGGGTCGCCTCGCCATCTAAAGCCGTAACCACAACAAACCCGGAGCCAAGCAAGTCGCTACGGCCTCCTTGTCGAAGAATATCCACCTGCTCGCGACTCAATGCCGATGGAGAGTTTTGCATACGACCCATGAGCGAGCTTCCAAAAACTCTATGGGTACCTCCAATGTAAGAGGAGGCTCGTTGTGACTCAGAGCCACGGCTGGGGTCGAAGGCTCTTATCTCAACACCATAAGGGATACGACCAATGGCATAGGTGCGAAGAGCTGTTGGCCCTCTCACTGCAAATGAAGAAATGTTGAGGTCAGAGAATATCACCGGCCCAACCGCGTAGTAAGGATCAAACCTTGAGGTGTCGGTGATAGCAGACAACTCCGCGTTGTAATTTAGTTGAGCTTCACCGTAATTAATGGTGACGGTCTTTTCAGAGCGAGTTTCAGCATCGATAACTGTAAACTCAATTCGAGTGTCTGATTTGAACATCAGGTAGTTGGTGAACGCTTGTAAGCCCTCAGCAGTTTCGACGACTCTGACCTTACTAGACTGGCTGAAGTCTTTAATATACGTCGGCTGACCATCGACAGCCAGCACGATATCACCTGCCTTCAGGTCAGCACCAATTTCTGGGAAGTACCAGTCTTCTGTGACCAAACTAGCCGGTAGATTTTGAACATCAGCAAAGGCTTGCGTGTACTTGTCGGGGTAAAGGGATTGCAAGTACCTGTAAGTGGCCGCATCAAGATCGGTCATGAACTGCACTGGCAATGACACGAGTGCATGACTCGGAAGCGGCAAGGGCTGACGTAGCAAAACCTTTTTTATCACACTTGCTGGCAAAAACACGGTTGAGTTGCTTTGGCCAGTCGCTGAACTTTGCGGGTTGTAGACGGCGAAAATGATACCGACGAGGGTTCCGCGGTTGTCGAACACTGGCGAGCCGCTGCTACCCTTTGCTGCCTTCAAATCTGCAAGCTGTGGTCTATCTAGAATGTCGTTTGAAACCTGTTCGACGGAGCCTTGCGTGAGGTGTGCAGGGCTACCAAGCGGGTTAGATACCGTGGCTATGCTCTTGCCGCTGTAGTCACCGCTAAGGTCTACTTCAGCAAACGGGAAGATGTACTTCTCTTTGCCAGGGTATCTTTCGTAAATGGCATCTACCTGTGCTTTCGCATCGCCTGAGAGTTTCAAGATCGCAAGGTCGACCATCGAGTTAGAAGACTGCCAAATGACTTGAGCACGAATCGGTTCAACAGAACCTCGAACAAAACTTGGCAAAATTCCGACCCAATCAGCTCCGTCTACAACGTGGGCGTTGGTTAGCAAGTAATCGTGGCCATTTTGGTTCTCTGCAATGAAAAAGCCCGATCCACTTGATTTGTTGTTCTCGAGGGCTGACATCAGTTGCCGCAGAACATTCTGAGTGGCTTCGTCAGGGCTCTTGCCTTGGCCAAACAGTGGGGTGCCATCTGGCGACGAGAGCTGGTGACCGTAGGTGTACTTTACGCTAGCGCCAAGTTGCGCCTTCAGGCCACTGTTGAAAACCTTCACAGCGCCACCGCTCACGCGCTGGTAGACGCTTGCAAACGAGCTAACTTCAACTTCGTCAGATTGGTAAGTGATTTGTATGGCAAATGTAGTGGTGGCAAACATAGCCACAAAGAGGCATAGCGATGCCCTGAGCGGGGATATTCTCATTGGGAAACTTCCTTACTTTATAATCTAAATTATGGTCTTCGAGAGGCGGGATGTCGTGGGGCGTTATGGGTGTCAAATTTGGTCCCTAGAGAGGGTAGAATTTGCTTGGCCTGGCAGGTTTCTGACCCCTGCCGTGGACGTCACAATTCGCCGTATCTGACGCTGAGGCGGGCTCAGATTGAATTGGAGCCGCTTCTTCGTCTGCTGGGGCTGACCCACAGGGTTTTGTCAAAAATGATCTCAGTTTAGAAATAACAAGCAAAATAGACGGGGGCCAGAGAGACCCTTAGGTTCATGATAGCTGTTTCACTCTCTCGTCCATGTGGTTTTTGAATGCATCGTGCGCATTTGGTGGAGTTTCATTGATGATGCGGCTTTTTTTTGGCGTTAGCTCTATCGTGATATCGGGTTCAGGGCCAAAGCTGTAGCCTTTGATTAGCAAGTAATCTGGGGTTTCAGAGCTTTTGTAGCTGGCGAGCTCTCTTAATACGTGCATCACTTGAATGCAGTCGAAGTAGTTGTCAGAAAACTCGAGCATGGAGAGTTCGAAAGTCTCACTCTCTTCGTCGTATTTTTGAAATCGATTGTTTCCGACTTCACCTAGCCACTGATCAAGAAAGTGCTTCACGTTGTTAGCGGTGAACTGTATCTGCTCAATGTCTTTTGGCCCGATGCCTCCATCATGCATTTGATTTGTAGCAAGCCAGTCTGCCCAATCGCTATACTTTGAAGGCGGTTGAACGGAGCTAGATAGAAAGGCATCCAATTCGGTTTTTTTGATGTGAGCTTTTAAGTAGAGTGAGCTTGGTTCTGACATGTTCTTAGTTTAGCCACTTTTTTGGAAAGCACAAACACATAGGTTCGGGTGTCTGGCAGAAAGCTAGGCATCTCAAGGCAAAACTAATCGTACTAGTGGTTATCATTTCTGCTCAGGGGTAGGCATGGTTGTGTTGCCTTCCTGGAAAGTGCTGGTGCGCCAGAGAGGACTTGAACCTCCACGGGGTTGCCCCCACTAGGCCCTCAACCTAGCTCGTCTACCAATTCCGACACTAGCGCATTTCGAAATTTTGAGAGCCAGAAAGGTAAGCTTTTGGCTCTCAGCTGTCAATTACATTTAGGTGTCTGAAATCACTAATAAAATTGAACCCTGTGCGGTCTTCAGTTTATTGAGCAGCGGGCATTGCCGAAGTTCACAGTGCAAAGGCCAGCAGGCATCATCAGGGTTTGCATTTTGCCAGTCTGTTTGCCATCAAACCGCACTACGGCTTTGGGGAGGGCCTTTTTTACCCTTCCGACTTTTACGGTAACTGATTTCTCTGAAACACCAATGACTTTGCCTTTCACGCTCATATATGGAATTACGGCGAATGATACTGAAGATGCAAAGAGGCCAATGAGCAAGTTCGCTTGAAGCAAATGTTTGAACGTCTTCATTCTGTCTGACTTCCTGGTGCCATTTCGAAAACGAAGCCTCTAGCTGTAGGGCGTCTGTTCAAGTCGACCGTCTGGCCATTGTTGATTCTCTGTGTGACGTACTCTGCACAAAATGCCTCGTGAGTCAGATCTGCGAAGATGGCCTGGCTTCCGAAGTAGCAGGCGTCGTCGTAGTTCACATTAAGTTGCCCGCAGGATGGGCCAGGTCTATTGCTCGAAGCGGGCACAATACTCTGTAGTGGAATTCGCCTGGTGAAACCATCAGAGGCTGTGACTTTGCATTCAAATTCGACAATAACCGAATCACAGGGGTGGCCAGGATCGTTTGTGTGTAACATGTAATTCGACTTCTGATGAAGCTGACCACTAGCATCGATTTGCCCGCATTCTGAGTAAGTGTAACTAGAACCGTTTTGTTGAAAAGCACCTTCTTGAATTGGGCAGAACATCGCACTGGCCAATGGGGTGGCGAGAAGTATTGAGAAAACTGAAACTAACCTAAACATTTTTTATCTCCCTGTTTGCTGAACTAAATTTGCAAAAGACTCACCACCGATGCCACGGGTCAGTGGGTGATTTTTTGGTAGAATCCTGAAGTGTTTCAGTAACTTAACAAAACAGGGCGATTCGCCCTCAATTTTGACAGCCGGTGAAGGTTCTTGGTCACTGCTCAATAAATCGACTTTAGCTTGAACCAGTTTCCTCCTCTTTTAGCGCTGCCAGGCGGTTCGAATTGCTGAACCTCTTTTCATGTCGAGTTGAATCTACTTTCAGGGGTTTAGCGCAACAATTGGTCCAGTTTGCCAGATTTCTTAAGTCCAGTTTAACCCAGACCTGTGGCACATCCGTCACAGTAAATGAGGGCAGCATGGAGGCGGCCTAAAGAGAAGGGGACAGGGAGGTTCCCGGGGGAGCTCCCTCTGATTTGAGAACTGCTATGGATGGCGATGATCAAGTGAGAGGGATGCGCGTTGAGAGAAGATCACGGAGGATTTCATCATGGCATTGCAAGACCTCAAGCGCTTAACCAAAGAGTTGAAGGCACTAAATCTTCAGCTTCAAGGTTTTAAGACAAAACCACAAAGGCAGCGCATACAGCGCCGGGCCTTTCAAATAATTGGCCAAATTGAGAGGGGGCAATATGACCGATAAGTTCTTTTTGTTTTTATTCTGTGTTGGGTTGTTCGGTTTTGGAGTGAGTCTCACTCTTTTGGGATCGGGTTTAAGAGTACAGCTTGTTAAAGATTTGCGTTCCCGCAATTCAAACAAGTGACAGTTTGTTTGTATTGGAGTTCCTTTACGTTGAGTTTTGGTTGGTTATCGACGCATGGGAATTCTTTTGTAAATCATGGATGAGTGACCCCTACAGCGTTCTCCATTGATTTGAACCGGGCCTTAAAGCCCGGTTTTTTTATGCCTCAACAAAACTGCAGAGAGCCACTTTGGAGTACTTGAGTTAAAGGTTTGCCTTGCGAATTTCAAGGCACCTGATTCTCGAACTCACCTTTCAGTGTCTCATTTGTCTTACAGAGCCTGTCTGCAGAAATCTTGCATGATGTTGAGATCTGCAATGTTAGGGTCAGAGTGAAATGACTGCACTAGGGCGGCCTCGTTGTCGAGGTGATACTTCTGTAGCAGTGTTTTGTACTCGCCGCTTGCAACGACTCTCTGAAGTGCAAGGTTTATCTCTGTGGTGAGAAAAGGGTTGTCTGTGTAGAAGCGAGGTCCCCATTCTAAGCTAGGCTCAGGTAGAATCACAACTGTTTGCGAAAGTCGCTCGTTGAGCACTGTGGCAGCAGATGAAGAGTAACTAAAATCTGCGATTCCTTCGAGCTCGAGCTCGGCAGCTTCGGTATCGCTAGAGACTTCTATGATTTCGTAGACACCTGATTCAGGCCCAAAGCCAGCTTCAGCGTAGTATTTTATGACAGAGTCTTTGTATGCGCCCACTGTAGCAAAGCGAACGGGTTCACCTTCAGGCTTGTGTGGTATTTCGCCCACTTCGAATTTAAGTGGAGAGTTCTCAGTAGAGTAAAACACGGTCTTTGTTTGCAGGTAGGCAGCAGACGGGTAAAAATGGGTGAACCTTTCTTGAGTTCCCCTGAGAAAAGCAACAACCACATCGTATTCTTCAGACTTGAGGCCATTCAAGATGCCCAAGAATGGGGTGTCGTTCCAGCCACCTTGCACGGCCCTCCAATCACAAGACCTTCGCATCTGTCTGCAAACCGCATTGAACAAATCGAATTCAAAACCACCAATTGGCTTGGGTGCGCTAGAGCTTGAGTCTTCAACCACCATCAGTTCACCAAAACCTTCAACTGCGGTGACAACTTTTAAAGTGGTGTTGTCAGCAAAGGCATCGTTGACCAAAAAAACAGTAAAGATAAATGGCAATATTCTAATGCTCATGTGAACCATCCAAAATTGAATTTAAAAACCGAAGGCATTAAAGCTCAAATACAGCAAAAACGGCAAGTCAGTTGATTGCGGCATTGCTAAGTTGAAAATTGAACATGAATTTTTGCAAACCAAATTGGGGTGAGCGCAAGAGGTAGACACAACTAGTTGTGTGTTTAGGCTCAAAGGGCACATTTCAAAGCTCAGCAGTGAGCATATCTAGAACGGAACCCTTGCGCCCATATCAGTCTTTGTGTCACAGCTGTCGACAACTTCAAATTTTGAGCCTTGGCCCCTAATGAAATAGATGTGCTTTTTGCAAAACATGTACTTGCCGTCGATTTCGTTCGAGTTGACGTTGTTGTCGTCGACGTAGTTTGAAAAAACAGCGAAAGCATGAGTGATCTCTGACTTTGAATTCTGATAGTTTTGTTTGATGGTCTCCAGCTCAGGCATTTGGCAATCATGCTCTTTGTCTTTCTTGCTGTTGTTCTCTTTGCAGCTCTCGAGGTAGGCGGTCACAGTATTTGGCTGTGAGCTTTCATCCATTTGTATCGAGCTCCAGCTATAAATAAAGTTGGCTAGACCCGGATCTCGAAAATAGGGCCTACCACTTGGCAGTTTGGTAAAGTAGTTGCCCTCTGCAATTTTTGTGACTTTGCCAGAATCATCTAAAAGAGCAATGTAGTCTTGATCTTTTGGGTAGCCGTCACTAGTCACAGTATTTTTGTTCGGGGTCACATGCACAACTGTGTAAGTCGCACCATCTTGAGTGAAAGAATAAAACGGCTTGTAATCTCTGCGTGAGAGCTTTTCGAGCCCGGTGAGCTCATACTTACCTTTTGAAAGATCATCATTAAAATAAGGTGTAGGGAATGCCTTGCTGAGCAAGTTGTAGTTCTGGTGGTTAAGGTCCTTTTGGAGTGAATGCCCAACTGAACTCGATGTCACTTTCAAGTCTTCATCTGACCAGAGATCAAGCCGGTGCCCACCGTGCAAGTGGAGTTTTGCTTTGGCGAGCCGATCTAGAAGAGGCTTGGGGGCAGGGTGGCTTGCTGGGCGCAGAAACCTCAAAGCCACATAGCCCTTGAAAGAGGCGTCAGAGTGACCTGACCTGTAGATCTGTTTTATGTACTTTTTGTTTTCTGTACTGTTTTGCTCGCCCCAATAGCTGCTTCCCCAGCCTTTAAGGGTGGCTCTAACCGATTTTTGATGGGCTTTCGTTTCGTTGTCGGTTAGGCATTGTGACCATTGCACCGAGTTCTCGCTGAATTCAAAATGCTGATCATGAACCCTTCTGCAGCTAGCTCGCTTAACTAAAATATAATCGACGCCTTCATGGGTTTTGATGTTTTCGTCTAAAACCACCACTGCCTCTTGCGCTAACAGGAAGTAGATCTTTTCTTTGATGTCTTTTGAAGAGCGAAAGCTCAAGTTGTCATTCACGTTAGCAAACAAGATCTCGCCTTTTTTGGGCGAAGTGTAGGCTTCATGTCTTCTCACTAGAGCGGCAGTTTTTGTTAGGAGGTCTTTTAAATGGCTCTCGCAAGGTTTTGAAAGAGCATCACTTTTTAGTGCTGCCTCAATAACCCTTTTCTTTAGTGGGAAGTACTCCTTTACTTGCCTAGTGAGATCTCTTTTTGAGTAGTGATAAAAATCAAACAGTTCGACATCATGAAGTAAGAAGAGGTTGTGTACAGCATGAAAAGCAGGCTCCATGTTGTAGGTCACGTTAAAGTCTCGAGTTCTTTTGCTCCACGTGTTGTAGGCCTCGATCAGTTCAGGCCGCATCTCAGCAGGAATCAAATTGTAAAAAGAGTCTTTGTCACATTGTTTTGTGGCAACAGGCTTCGGTGACAAGAATACTGGTCGAGGAGAGGCCGAAAAGTAAAAGACTGGGTCATAATAGCCGTCTCTTGAGTGCTTCAACATGCGCTCGGCCTTTTCACCAGTGCCGTAACTTAAAAATATGCAGGTTGAGAGCACATCCTCTTCGCCTGCAAGGTAAAACATGTCGATGCTTCCGTCTCCATCGAAGTCTCGCCTGACTTTGGTGTGGGGAGGGAAGCTGCCGAATTTCGCTTTGTCAGAGGGGTAGACGCAGCTACCGGGGTTGTCTTTAGATAGGGCATAAGATGAGAATATCAGACAGCAAATGATAACGACTTTTTTCATGCAGAAAAGATACTTGTGGGCTCATTCGCTGTCAAAAGCTGTGCGTCAGTGGGGCCACTGTTCCCAGCCCCTAGCTTGCTTTGATAATGGGGCCAAGTATCACCCGCTATAGGCCAAGACCTAGCCCTTTGCGGCCAAATTTGGTTGTGAGCAGGCATGGGTCTTGAGACAATATTACTATGAACAGAATCATATGTGTTTTCATTCTGGTTTTTGCGTTTACAGCGAATGCCCAAGAAACTCGTAGGCAAGGCAGTTATGGTGATGCCTCAGCGGGCTCAGGGGCAGAGTCGAACTACGAATATGAAGTGGCCTGCGCTCAGGCGATTACAGGGCCAGCAAATCGTGGGGTCGAGATTGTCGGTAACGGTTTTATGGGCTTCACCGCAAATCGAAATGGTTCAGATGGAAGTTATTTGTTTTCTAATGAGGGCGCGCGCTTTTTTGCTTTTGAAGATATGCAGCAGACTGGGGACCCTGAGTTTTATCCAGAGTATATGTTTTATTTTGATCATCCTGAATTCCGAGGCGACGAGGCCATTCTTGTTAAAAGTAAAGAGGCGGAGCCGACAGTCAGCCAATATGAAGTTGATCGCCAAGATATCGCCTATGGTGGTTTTCCACAATTAGAAGGCGAAGTGGTGAATGATCACATTACTCAAAACGCAATTATCAGCTCGATCGAAGAGGCACTACGTAGTTTTGATGATCAGCTGAGCAGCATAAGAAGGCAGCTTAGAAGGACGCGTGAGAAAGCAGCTGGCGGCAGGCCAACCACGTTTTCAGTTGAAGAGCTCGAACAAGTCGAGCGTGCCTTTCCTGGTGATGTTCAGCGGGCTCTCTGCGCTTGCCAGAGTCTTCATCAGCTTGCAGAGCTGATCGAGCAAATCGCAACATCTACTGAAGGTGTCAGCTACCCTCTAAGTTGCCCCTAACGGGCTTCATCATTGTTAAAACCAATTGTATTATCGCCATTAACCTCTGTGGACGTGACAATGGTGTTCTGTAGGCGTTGCTCATAAAAGCTAGAAAGACATGCGAAGAAGGCTGTGTTTTGGTGGGCCAAGAAGCCTCTATTGTAGCCAAAGCGTGTGCGAAGCTCGTTTTCAGATGCTATCACTCGATCGTAAATCTCGGCATTGGCGGCGATGAACTCAGAACTATTGCGTGTGCCCTTGGCATGAAGAGAGCAATTGAGTTCTAGTGATTGTTGAGCCGATGGTCTTTGCAGGTGATCAAGAATGCCTAAGATCTCTTCGTTTTCGAAATTGATGCTAGGGTAACCTGATGCAAATTGAGCAGACCTATGTAACCACGCTGAGCACTTTTGCCGGAACATCATCTCTAGCCCCGTCTCTTCGCTACCCAGGTAACCAACCCGCTCGAGCTCGTCTAGTGACGAAGTTAACCCAGGAGCAGGAGGGCTTTGTCTGTCAGAGCAATGGCGGTCTAACAGTTGCTGCATTACCGACTCGTGGTTCATTGCAAATTGATGAGGGCCAAGCTGGGCGAGCTGTTCGTAGCTTTGAATAATCTGATCTTCAGAGATTGCTTGCCTAGGGGAAAGAGTTTGATCTTCTTTGACTTCAGCAACTCCAGGTAAAGACAGAGCCGCGGCTAAGATTGATAAGGTAATTTTGGTAGTCATAGTTTATGGCCTCCAGGATCAACTTGGCTGTAGGGATTGCAAGTAATGTGCATCATTTTGAGACATTTTACTTGGCCTAGAAAGCGTCTGAGGCCCCACTGGTGTTCAGAGAGTTAACAGCCGTCTAAATACCTTTTTGCTTGTGATACCAGTGGGGTTTAGATATGAACCTGAGAGATTTCTGGTCTATTTGTAGGGGCTTATGAACACTGAGCTGTTGAATTTCGAATATCCTGAAGATTTGGTTGCCGTGGCTCCTCAGAGCCCGTCGCGAATTTTGTGGAGTGCTCCGAACTCGGTCCCTGCAGAGCTCGATAAGCAGCAACTTTTTAATAAGCTTGGGCCCAACGATGTGATCGTAATCAATGATACGAAGGTTCTAAAAAGACGAGTTCTGTCTGAATCTGGGTTAGAGGTCTTATTCGTTGAACAGCACTCTGCTGATGAGTGGTCGGTGCTGTTTCCTGCCAAGAAGTTGAAGATCGGAGATGATGTTCAGTTGCCAGCGGGGCAATCATTTACCCTTGTCGAAAAGGGCATTCCGCAAAAGATCAAAACTAAGACTCCGCTGACAGAACAGTATTTTGAAAAACACGGAGAGTTAGCGCTTCCGCCTTACATCGAGAAGAGAAGGCAGCAGCTTGAAGAGACTGATTACAAAGACGAAGACTGGTATCAAACCGACTGGGCAGCTGATCAAGGAAGTTGTGCCGCCCCCACGGCGAGTTTGCACTTCTCAAGCAAAGATTGGCAGGCTTTGGAGGCCACAGGCATCTCGATAGTGAAGCTAACCTTGCATGTTGGCATGGGCACTTTTTTGCCGATTCAGTCAGACACGATCGAAGGTCACACGATGCACAAAGAGTTTGTGTCGATACCCCATCAAACCTTAGATAAAATATCAGCAGCCAAGGGCCGAGGTGGCAAAGTTTGGGCACTAGGCACGACGGTTATGCGCTCTCTAGAGGCATGGTCGAAGGGTCATTTCGATGAGACCGATGAGGGAGTCAGTGGGGAGACCGATATTTTTATTAAACCTGGTTTTCGGTTCGAAGTGGTTGATGTTTTGATGACCAATTTTCACCAGCCGAAGTCGACATTGGTCGCCCTGGTCGCCGCATTTGCAGGGGTGTTTCGAACAAAAGAAGTTTATGAGTGGGCAATTCTCAATAAGTTTCGCTTGTTTTCGTACGGAGATTTGAGTGTATGGCTGCCCGAATAGGAAGTTACGAAGTTGTAGCCGAATCAGGCAATGCAAGAGCCGGAGTGCTTCATACAGCTCACGGGCCGGTTGAGACCCCGATCTTTATGCCTGTAGGCACGAAGGCCACGGTAAAAGCCATGCTGCCTGAAGAGGTGAAAGACCTTGGCGCTCAAATCATTTTAGGTAACACCTACCATTTGCATCTAAGACCAGGGGAAGAACTGGTTGAGAAGATGGGTGGCTTGCATAAATTTATGAACTGGGATGGTCCAATACTGACAGACAGTGGAGGCTTCCAGGTTTTTTCTCTTTCAAAGTTGAACAAAATTAGCGAAGAGGGTTGTGAATTTCGCTCTCACCTCGATGGGGCGAAACACTTTATCTCACCAGAAAAGAGCATGCAGATTCAGATGGCTCTTGGCGCAGATATCATAATGGCCTTCGATGAATGTTTGCCTCACCCAAGCCCCAAAGACAAGATCATCGCCTCAATGGACATGACCTATCGGTGGCTGCTTCGAAGCAAAGAGGCCATGACCAGAGAGCAAAGCTTGTTATTTGGTATTGTGCAAGGAGGCCTCGATCTTGAATTGCGTCGCCGATCAATGCAGCAGATCACCTCGGTGGATTTGCCAGGTTATGCTCTAGGTGGTTTCAGTGTAGGAGAGCCGATTCACCTGATGCACGAATTGGTGAAAGTGCTAGGCCCCGAGATGCCGGCTTATAAACCAAGATACTTGATGGGAGTCGGAACCCCGCTCGATCTGATACTTGCTGTAGACGCCGGAATCGATATGTTCGATTGTGTGATGCCCACCAGGGTCGCGAGAAACGGTTTGATGTTTACCTCTCAAGGTAAAATTCGCATAAAAAATGAGCAGTACAAATACGACGATGGCCCGTTGGACCCAGAGTGCGATTGCTACACTTGCAAAAATTACTCGAGATCTTACCTCAGACACGTTTTTTCGGCTGGAGAGATCATCTCGTCGCGCTTGAACACGATCCACAACCTGTATTTCTATCTGAATCTTATGAAAAAATCTCGGCAGGCAATCAAAGATGGCAATTGGCCAGAGTTCCGCGATCATTGGCTGAATAGGCTGGCCAACTAACACTTTGCGTCTAGCCCTGCAAAGCCGATTTATCCCGCGATTTTCATTGCTTTTTTTGTTGCCCAGTGTTGTTTTTGGACACTTCTAATCTTAATGAAAATTTTTTTGGAGGATACACATGTTCAGTAACTGGGCTTGGGCTCAATCTTCGGCCGCACAACCCTCAATGTTCGAGCAATTTGTTCCATTGATTTTTATTTTTATCGCCTTTTACTTTTTGTTGATCAGACCTCAGCAAAACCGAGCTAAGAAGCACCAAGAGTTCGTCACGAATCTTAAGCGTGGTGACAAGGTATTGACCCAAGGTGGTCTGTACGGCGTTATTGATGGCATAACTGAGCAGTTCGTGGTGCTCGAGATTGCTGATGACGTTAACGTTCGGGTTTTAAGAAGCCAAATTTCATCACCCATCGAAAAGGAAGCAACAACATGATTGAAAACCCAAAGGCTCGCTGGGCTATCATTGCAGCAGCTCTAGTTTTGGCGGTGGTCTACCTTGTACCTAACTTCGCTGATTTTGGTGAAGACGACTGGTGGTTCACAAAAGAAAAGATAGTTTATGGTCTAGATATCCAGGGCGGTCTTCACCTCGTAATGGGAGTAGACGTTGAAGGCGTCATTCGCGAGAAGACAAAGCGAATGGCCGGTAGCTTTGAGCAAGACTTGAAAGAAGCAGGGGCTTCGTTTCAAAAAGTTGAGATCCCCGAAAATCAACGCGACCGTGTGGTTGTGAGTGTAAACTCATCTGCGGAAGTAGAGGGGGTTAAAAAGTTAGTAAACGACCGCTACCCAGCAACTCTTCAAATTTTGACAGAAACTCAGAACGAAGTTGTGCTTCGCTATTTTGACGATGTCATGTTGAGGTACAAGAACCAGGTCGTTGAACAGGCTATTGAAGTGATTCGAAACCGTATTGACGAATTCGGTGTGAGTGAGCCTTCGATTGCAGCTCAAGGTACAGACCGTATCTTGATTCAGCTGCCGGGTATCAAAGAGTCTGCACGAGCCAAAGAGCTGATCAACAAAACGGCTAAGCTCAACTTCAGAATTGTTTCTTATGAGAAGTCTCCAGCAGAATTGCAGGGCATGATCGTAGAGGCAGAGAAAGCTGGCAACTTCACATTGGGTAACCCTGAAGAAAACGAAGAGCCTGTAAAGGCTGAAGATGGCAGTAAAGAAGATATGGCCGACGGCTCTGCAGATAAGCCAATGGCAACCGGCGCAGTTACAAAGCTTCGTTATTCTGAGTACGTAGACAAGATCAATGATGCTCTTAAGAGCCAGCTTCCAGAGGGTTCAATGATCGCTTTTGAGAAAGTTGATGGAGCAGAAAGTCTTGAGGTTGCTAAGACTCCATATCTACTGTCTACCAAAGATGGTGAAGTGATCTCGGGTGAGCTTCTTGAAGATGCTTTCATGGGTTTTGACCGCTACAACAAACCTGCTGTTAACTTTCGAATGAATGTTGAAGGTGCCAGAGCGATGTCGACTCTCACCGGTCAGAATATCGAGAAACAAATGGCGATCGTATTAGACAAAGTCATTCAGTCTGCACCTACTATTCAAAGTGAGATTGCGGGTGAAGGTCAGATTACCCTGGGCGGTCGTGATTACGAAAAGACGATGTCAGAGGGTAAATTAGTCGCCACCGCGCTTCGTGCGGGTGCGCTACCTGCAGCATTGACTCAGCTTGAAGAAAGAACAGTAGGGCCGACTCTTGGGATCGATGCTATCAACAGGGGAAAGCAGGCCGGACTAGTCGGCTTGGTTTTGATTATTCTGTTTATGTTTGGGTACTACCGACAGCTCGGCATTGTGGCCAATATCGCGTTGGCGTTAAACGTGGCCATGTTGCTGGCTATTTTGTCTTCGCTACAAGCTACACTGACTCTACCTGGCGTGGCGGGGATCGTTTTGACTCTTGGTATGGCGGTCGATGCGAACGTCATTATATTTGAGCGGGTCAAAGAAGAGTTGAGAAAGGGCGCTGGAACCATGGCAGCCATTAAAGATGGGTTCGGCCATGCATTCTCAGCAATTTTCGACGCTAACATTACAACCGCCATTGTCTGTGTGGTGTTGATGTACTACGGAACAGGGCCTGTTCGTGGTTTCGCCGTCACTCTGATTTGTGGAATTATCACTTCAATGTTTACTGCTATTTTCGTTTCTCGAACTATTCTTGAGTATATGGTTTTGAGAATGGGCATGAAGCAGATCGCTAAGGTTTAAGGGAGTTATTGAAAATGGGAAAAGACAAACACGGTAAAAGACCAGCTCGCCAGCAAGACCCAGGTAAATTCGACTTTTTTAAACTCGGCACACCGTTTGCGATTCTGTCAGTAGTCGTCTCTCTTGTGGCGCTAGCAGACATCTTTCGCGAGGGTTTCGACTACGGCATTGATTTCGCTGGAGGAACTGAGGTTCAGGTTCAGTTTAAAGACGAAGTGACCAGCGGCAAGGTCAGAGACTTTACAAAGACCATCGGTTTTGAAAATGCCTCTGTTCAAGCCATTGGCGAAGAGAATGAGTTCTTGATTCGTATGGATATGATTCAAGGCAAAGACGACAAAGAGACTCAAGAAAAAGTGAATGCAGTCATTCAAAAAATCACCAGCGGCTTAGCTTCGAGTTTTGAGAACCAAGGCGCTGCAATTCGCCGTGTAGACTCGGTTGGGCCTCAGATTGGTGAAGAGCTTAAGCGAAATGGTGTTCTTGCAGTTTTCTACTCTTTGCTGATGATTTTGATCTACATCGGTTTAAGGTTTGATTACAAATATGCTCCGGGAGCGGTGTTCTGCCTATTTCACGATTCAGTTATCGTGATGGGTATATTTGCGATCTTTGACTTCGAAGGGAATGTACAGACTCTTGCGGCCGTTTTGACAATCATTGGTTACTCGTTGAACGATACGATTGTGACCTTCGACCGAATTCGTGAAAATGTGAAGGTCTATCGAGATCAGGGTTTTAAATGGATCTGTAACAGATCAATTAATGATGTTCTTAGCCGAACCTTACTCACCTCGATCACCACATTGATTGCGGTTTCTGCCATGTATTTTATTGCAGGAGGCGTGATCAAAGACTTTGCCTTCACTTTGGGCTTAGGTGTGATCATTGGTACGTACTCATCTATTTATGTCGCGACTCCTCTTGTGATCTTTGCTGATCGCTTCACTGAGTCTGGTAAGAAAGAGCTCGAGTCAGCTCCTGCTTAAACCAATTTTGACAAATGACTTTATCTGGCAAGCCCAATGGGCTTGCTAGAGGCGCTTCGTCAAGACTAGTCTTGTGAGTCAAGATGAAGTGCATCTTTTTGGGGGGACCATGGAGCCTAGTCAGCCGTCACTTTCTAATGAATCTCTAGACTCGAACAAGCCTCAAACCATAGAGGTTAAAGATGGTCGTAAAGATCATGAGTTCGATACTCTACCAACTTTGATACAGAAGGTTCTTAAATTTAATGGCTACGATCGCAGCTCAGAGTTAGATGCCGTTTTGAAACCCAGTCTGAAGAACCTTACTCATCCGTACAAAATCATGAATATGGAAAAAGCTGCGGGCAGAGTCGTGCAGGCTTTGCAGGCTAAAGAGCGAATCGCGGTCTACGGTGATTTCGACTTAGACGGCACTTCAGGGGCGTCATTGTTGACTGAAGGGTTTCGAATGATGGGCTTTGAAAACGTTCAGGTCTATCAGCCCGATAGACTCAGTGAAGGCTATGGCTTTCATGCCCATGCAGTCGAATCTTTAAAGGCTGAAGGTGTCAGTTTGATTGTAACGGTAGATGTTGGAATCACAGGGCATAACGCTTGCGAAAAGGCTAAAGAGCTCGAGGTCGATGTCATCATCACTGATCATCATCAGGCTAAAGACACACTGCCAGATGCCTTTACTGTGGTAAACCCCAATCAGCCTAACGATGAGTCTGGGCTGGGTTACCTGGCTGGAACCGGTGTCGGTTACTATCTGCTAATGGCGACCAAGGTTGCGATGACGGAGGCTGGGTTAGAGGTGTCTAGAGTTGACCTGAAGAGCCTTCTCGACTTTTTTACCATCGGCACTATCACCGACATGGTCCCGCTGGTGAAAGACAACCGTATACTCTGCAAGCATGGCCTTAAACTATTGAGCAGAACACCGAGGCCCGCTCTAAGAGCTCTTATGGATGAGTTAAACCTTTACGGCAAAACCTTGACCTCTCAAGACCTGGGCTTTCGCTTTGCGCCTAAGTTGAATGCCCTAAGCCGATTGTCATCGCCAGTCAGACCTATAGATCTCTATCTTGCTGAAGATAGCTCTGAGGCTGAGCTATTGGTGAAAACAACCCTTAAAGAAAACGAGAGACGTCGCAAACTTCAGTCTGAAGCAGTCTCGATTTCTAAGCGCACTTTAAAAGAGCATGAAGGTTCATGTTTATGGGTGTTTTCTGAAGAGTTTCACAAAGGTGTAATTGGCCTGGTTGCAACAGAGTTGGTTCGCTGGCGGTCTAAGTGCTCATTTGTTGGAACACTTAAAGAAGGTATCATTTCAGGTAGCGCCCGGGCTCTTGACGGTCAGAGTGTGCTCAGCGGTTTAGAGGCATGTGCAAAGCATCTGAATCAGTTTGGCGGTCATCACGCGGCAGCTGGCTTTGAACTCAACGTAAAAAATGCTGAGGCTTTTGGTGAAGCGCTGGAGCAGTATTATTCTCAGTTATCAGAGAACGAAACGGTTGAGTCAGAAGGCAGTGAGAAAGAGCTGTTGGTAGAGGTGGGTTTAGACGAAGTGCATGCAGCCTCACTCAATTGGCTTGAAGCTCTCGAGCCCTTCGGTGTCGGGTTTCAGGTGCCAACCTTTGTTGCTCGTGACCTTTATGTGAGATCTTGCCGCGTCCTGAAAGAGAAGCATCTGAAGGTCGAGTTTTCTCAAGCTGGCATGGAAAGACCCGTCGGAGCCATTCATTTTGGTGCCTCAGAAGAGCTTATTAAAAAGTTTTCTGAAGGTGTTGATTCTGTAAGCGAGATCCAATTTACTCCTAGCTGGAACGAGTTTGCCGGTCAGAAGTCAATTCAATTGATGGTGAGCTCAATAGCGCTTTAGTGTGACAAGTTCACAGAAGAAAGGTCATTGCGAGTGGAGCGAGAAAAGGCCGTGGTTCTGCTTTCGTCAGGGCTTGATTCAACCTACAATTTGTTAAAGGCAGTAGCTGAGCTTGAAGTTGTAGGTGTTGTGACTTTTGATTATGGTCAACATGCCAGAGACAAGGAGCTCGAGTGCTCTGGCAAAATGTGTAAGAGCCTTGGTCTCAAGCAACACATTGTACCCTTGCAGTTTTTCTCAGAAATTTCGAAGTCATCATTGAACACTTCACCAGAAGATTTGCCCTCCGGAGACGAGGTGCAGATTGAAGACCTCGCAGCCTCTCGAGAGTCGGCAAAGAGTGTCTGGGTACCCAACCGGAATGGGGTCTTTCTCAATATTGGTGCCTCGTTTGCCGAGGCTCTCGGCGCTAGCGTGATTATCCCTGGCTTCAATAAAGAAGAGGCTACGACTTTTCCTGACAATTCAACCGAATATATGACTGCGCTCGATGCAAGCTTTGCTTTCAGTACCCAAAATTCAGTTAAAGTGAAGTGTTATAGCCATGAGCTGACAAAGAACCAAATTGTAGAAGATATGAAAAACCTAGATGTCGACTGGAGCCTGGTCTGGCCATGTTACCGCAGTGGCGACAAGCATTGTGGGCAATGCGAGTCTTGCAAAAGGTTTTATCGGGCATTAGATGAAGCGGGAGTGAAGCCCTATGAAGACTAAATGGATCACTGAGCAGTTTGCTTATGACGGGAGTCAGTTGAGGTCTTTGTTTGCCTATGAAAATTATGGTGTTCAAGGCGATTCAATTGTGTCGTGGGTGGGTGCGTGTGACATACCAGATGATAAGATTGTCGATGTTGAAGATTTGCGGGCTGGTGACTCTATTGCTGGCTCAGAGATGTTGCATTTTATTGTCGAGGTGTTTGGCCAAACCTTACCAGCTACAGTCGCGCTGCAGAGGTTAGTGATGGCCAATGTCAGTGATCTACTTGGCGAAGAAGTCGTGCGAGATGGTGATGATCTTTTCGTAAAAAATGGCAAGCTTAGCATTTCGATAGCAACCCTCTCACCAGTCAGTGGTTTGATTCATTTCGCATTGAATATTCGCAATGAAGGAACCCCAGTGGAGACATCTTGCTTACAAGATTTGAATGTCGACCCGAGTGAGTTTGCCCAGAAGGTTTTGCAATCAGTGAGCAAAGAGTGGGTTGAGCTCTTATCAGCCGGTCATAAGGTCAAATGGGTCAAGTAGGCTATAGGGCTTGGCTTTTCACAATTGCGCTTTTGGTATTTGTCAGTGGCTGTTTTGAGCCGGAGACGAGACAGCTATCTGCTCCAGAGGGCGTGCTTCGAATTGGTCTCACAAATCCGATTTACCACGTTAAGCTGCACTCACAAGGCGATGTGAATTTTTGGCAAGTTCAGAGCCTCATGTATGAATCACTACTACGGCGTGACCCTAAGACCGGTGAGCTTGAGCCTCGCTTGGCAGAGAGCTACAGATGGTCCGCCGATAAGAAGTCACTTGAGTTTGTACTTCGAGATGGCCTTAAGTGGTCAGATGGCCAGCCCTTAAGTGCTTGGGATGTGGAGTTTACGATTCGGAGCCATGGCGACGAGAATTTCAAATCTATGTATTTTGGAGTTTATGATGCTCGGATTAAGGGTATCAGGGTCAAAGATGACAGAAAGTTCTCTATCGATTTTCAAACACGGTCGCCCTCGAACCTAAAAGCTGTGGCTTTAAATCTTTTAATTTACCCAAGGTTCCACTTTGAGGGCTCGGCTAAAGCGCCGGCTAAGTTTCCACCAACGAGTGGTGCCTTCATGTTCGAGAGCTTTGAGCCGGGTAAAAAACTCGTGCTTTTAAAGAACCCTGAGTGGGCATTCTCTCGGCCTGGTCTATGGAGCGGTATTAAGAGCCTTGAGTACCGATGGTACGAGGGGCAGAGACAGCAGTTAGACGCTGCGACCAATGGTGAAATTGATTTTTTTGAAGTGGCAAATCCGGCAGAGTTCGTAAAGGCTGAACAGGCTTTAAAACGTTTATCGCACTGGTCGTCGGTTAAGGCCGAAGGGTACCGCTTGCGTGGGCGCCACACCTTGGTGCTCAACCACAAAAACAAAGCTCTTCGTAGCTTGAAGGTTCGTGAATCACTTCTGGCCTTGTCTCGAAGATCATTGCTCAATACCAAGCTCTATCACGGAATGCTGGAGCTGGCTGTAGGGCCTTGGCCAGCTGATCATCCAGCAGGAGTTGAAGTCAAAGGGGTTTCGAATCAGCCTGCTAATGAAACTGCTAGTCTCAATAATGCAAATAAGGCAACAGTTGCCGAAGAGAGCATAGCCCAGAGTGAATTGGTTAGCGCATCAGCAGTCAAGGCGGTACTAGGTGAAGCTGGTTGGTTTGATTCAGACAAAGACGGAGTCTTAGACCAAGGTGAGGGTAGCTCGCCTCTTGAGTTGCGAGTAATTAGTTTTGATCGTCAGTTTGAACCCTTTTTGACCTTGCTTCAAGAGCAGGCGAGATCTGCTGGGGTGAAAGTTGTTATTGAGCGACAAGACTTTCTTGAGGCAATGAAATCATTTGAAGGCGGTGGAGCAGACGCCGTTTACATTTACAGTTCGTGGCTTCCTTATGAATTGAATTTAAAGTCTTGGTACGAGTCTGAAGATGACGGCAACCCCTGGACAAACCCAGGTCACTTTCAAGATGCCAAACTGAAAGAGCTGATTCGATTAGCAGAGAGTGAGTTCGATGAGACTAAGCGCTTGCGCATACTGAAGAAGGCCTTTAGAAGGCTCTCTCAATTGAAACCCGATTTGTATCTTTTCAATGACAAGTACAAACTCTACTTTGTTCAAGATAGGGTGACTCGGCCTCAAGGCACCTTGGGGTATTCGCTTGGTATGGAAAGCTGGTCGATGTGAAGCGGATCTTCGTGTTTCTATTTATCGCCTCAGTCAAACTGATAGCTCGGTTGTTCTATCGCTTTGAGGTCACATGGGTCGAAGGCCGAGAGCTAGACGATTGGAGGCAAGTTCGTGTTTTTGCCTTTTTGAATCACACGAGTCTTTTTGAGCCTCTGTTTCTCTCTACTATGCCATGGCACTTTTTGTGGAACGGCTCAAAGCATGCACTTTTGCCAATTGCAGACAAGACTATGAACCGACCATTTCTTGGGCCGATGTTGTCACTGATGGCACCAGATGTGGTGTCTATCACTCGAAAGAAAGACGACTCTTGGGATGGCTTTATGCACAAGCTTCAGCCAGACTCGGTTGTTTGTCTCGCACCCGAGGGGCGAATGATGAGGGCGAATGGTCTCGACTCGAGCGGTAAGCCAATGACTGTGCGAGGTGGTGTTTCTGATATTTTACAGCACATTGAAGACGGCTACCTTTTGTTCGGCTACAGCGGTGGCCTGCACCACGTACAAATACCGGGCGAGAGGCTGCCAAGACTTTTCAAAACGATCAAGATTAAGTACGAAGCTCTGCCGGTGAGCCAATTTAAGCGAGAGATCAACGAAGAGACCTCATCGAGAAAATTTAAGATCGCAGTTGTCAAAAATATGCAGATGCGACGTGAGCGACACTGCTTCTAGCCCAGCTACACCTGCGCACTCAGCTCTTAAACGGATACGACTTCTTTGATTTCAGGAAGCAGCTCTTGCATTCGTGCTTCAATGCCTTGTTTGAGTGTGATCATAGAAGAAGGGCAGCCAGCGCAGGCTCCTTGCATGTGTAAGTAGAGAATATTGTCTTCGTACTTTGAGAAAACAATGTCTCCACCGTCCATTGCAACAGCTGGTCTAACTTCAGTATTCAAAATGCGCTTAATGTCTTTTACGATTTGGGGATCATTAGGATCTTCATCTGTTTCTGCCGCACCATCAGCAGCTTCGACCAGTACAGGCTCACCATTTTCGATGTGCTCTTTGATCAAGCTCGATAGAGGATCTGCCAGGATTTCCCACTCGACCCAGTCCTCTTTAGTCACAGTCACGAAGCTAGGGCCAATGAAGACCTCTGATGCCCAAGGGAAGCCAAATAGTTTGGTCGCCAGAGGAGATGTCATGGCACCAGTCTCTTTAGAAAAGTTCATAGACTGATCTGCAATCGCTTGAGTCACATTGAACTTCATAGAGTTCGGGTTCGGAGTGGCTTCATAAAAAACATCAACTTGGCTCATAACACTGTCCTTTTTCGAAATACGCCAAAAACTACCATATTTTAAACTATCTCAACAAGTGAAAGCTAGTGAGAGCTCGAAACTGTTAAAAAGAGGGTGTTTTGACCCATTTTCAAAATGAGAAAAAGGCGGTGTTAGCCTCGGGTTAGAGCTCTCAGGCCTCCCACTGTCTCCAGTGCAGAAAAGCCAACAAACCAGATAAAACGAGGTAGCCAATTGCCGACACGAATACGCTGGTTTCATAGCCAACCCAGTCTCCAAAAAAGCCAACGGGAAAGCTCATGAGTGGGCCAATGCTCAAAAAGCCCATTCCAATTATAGAGCTCATGCGGCCACGAAAATCTTCTTCGACATCAAGATGAAGGCTCATCGTTAGAGAAACGAAGCTCAAGTAGACAGCCAAGCCACAAATAGCCATAAGCACGCAGGTCGCAAAAAGGTCATCGGCAAAACACCGCCAGAATTTATTGAGTGGTTTTGCCCACGGATGTCGCCGGACATTCCAATCTGCCCGTTTGCTGGCATCAACGAAGAGGGCGATATGATTATGTTTATTCGGCAAGTACGAATGTTGAATAATTAATAATATCTGATTGTACCAATTCTCCTATCATCAATGTTGTTGTTTCAACAATTATTCACCTATCGCAATTTTCCTATTATGAATTGTGTTCCCAAGGCTTCTCGAGCACTGGTTCTAT
>JABSOQ010000228.1 GCA_013216195.1 Bdellovibrionales bacterium | reverse complement strand
AGAAGCCTGCGTAGAGAAAAGTGCAACTAGAGCCGACCAAGTCATTCCACTTGTTGCTTCCCGGTACAGCTAAGCAGTGCATAGCATCGTGGGCCACAATGAAGAGCCCGACACTAAAGAAAGACTGCACCAACACGTGCAGGGGCCAAGCCCAGGTTTCAAAGCTGACTGTGTAGACACTAAACAGCAGGTGACCAAGCCAACACAAAATGATCAAGCAGCTCAGTAGGGTGCTAGTGAGAGCACTGAATCGAGTTTGTGATTTAGCGGCTTGAGCCTGGTACAATTTGCTATCCCCTTTTGCCTTCATATTGTGATCAAGCGAATGAGCTGTGTCACTGAGCAAAGCTTTAAGACGCTTTGTCTCAAGCTGTTATGCGCAGATATCCACGTAAATCAAATTAAGGCCTCGACGAGTTCAACGAAGCCAGCGCCTTCTTTGGAAGGGGTGACGTATTCAGGCAGATGCGTCAGCTGATCTCTAAACTCTGTGATGTTGGCAACTGCAAAGGAGTATTTAAAGCCAGCAAACATTGGTTCATCATTTGGAGAGTCGCCGATAAAGGCGATGTCATCCACAAGGCTATCGAAGCTAGCGCCAAGCTCGGCTTCACAAAAAGCCTTGCAGGCCGACAGTTTGTCGTGGCTTCCGTACCAACCATTTACATGAATATTACTCACTTTTGCTGTGGCCCCGTGAGCTCTAAAGCACTCTACAATTTGTTGAATATCACTGTCGCTTAAGGGGCCCACATCCTCTGCGAAATCGATAGCCAGATCAAACATTCTTGTGAATTGATCAGAGGCAACCGCTGCACCAGGCACCTTCTCAAAAACGTCTTCCTTGATAGCCTCAAACTTCTCATCTTTTGATTTTTGAAGGTTAGGATCGACCAGAAACGTTCGGTTCATACTCGAGCCTTGCAAAGAAAAATAAAAGGCGCCATTTTCTCCAATAACTGAGTGCACAGGCCAGGTTCTGGCGATCATTTCACACCAACCGGCAGGTCTTCCTGTGACAGGAACAACATGAACCCCGGCATCACTGAGTCTCCAAAGTGCCTCATAGGTCTTTGGGCCAATACGCCCTTCGTCTGTGAGAGTGCCGTCGATGTCAGTGAAGACACAGCTCCACTTTTTTTGAGGTAATTCTTTTAAATCCTTCATTAATTTCAAATCTCCTAGTCAGCATCTCTGATTGAAGGTGCCTCATGACCCAGCACGACAAAAATCTGAATTTCACATAAGGCTTGATTGATAAAAACATTGAGCCCTATCTTATCCAAGTCTTTATAATTTGAAGGCAACTATATTATACAGGTTGTTCATATTGAACTTGATAAACATCTCAACTCTGGCTTTTGTGCCATTCTCTGGAATTTCGGCCCTGGTGGCTAGCTTCAGAGGCCTGTTTGTAGGCTGTGTCATGATGTTTTGGGAATAAAAAAAGGAAAGCCATGTCGGGTCAGAAGCTTGTCATCGTAGAGTCACCAACAAAAGCGAGAACTATTCGCAAATACCTAGGCAAAGACTTTGTTGTCGAAAGTTGCATGGGTCACGTGAGAGATCTTCCTCAGTCAGCAAAAGACATCCCAGAGAAGTACAAAAAGCATCCTTGGTCGAATCTGGGTGTCAATGTTGAGAGTAAGTTTGAGCCGATTTATTGCGTGCCTAAAACCAAAACGAAGATCGTCAAAGAACTTAAGACAAAAATGAAAGATGCTGATGAGCTGATTCTCGCAACCGATGAAGACCGCGAGGGAGAATCCATCAGCTGGCATTTACTTGAAGTTTTGAACCCTAAGATTCCTGTGAAAAGAATGGTTTTTCACGAAATTACCAAAGAGGCGATTCATGAGGCCTTAAGTAATTTTCGCGAGGTGGATGAGCATTTGGTGAGAGCCCAAGAGGCGAGGCGCGTGCTCGATCGCTTAGTGGGTTACACCATCTCTCCATTGCTCTGGAAGAAGGTGGCCTACGGCCTTAGTGCTGGTCGGGTGCAGTCGGTCGCAGTTCGTCTGATAGCAGAGCGTGAGCATGATCGCATTCGATTTAACAAAGCAGATTACTGGTCTATCACAGGCAAACACCTGAAAGATAAGATTGAATTTGAAAGTAAAATTCACAGCTTCAAACAACAGCGTGTGGCTCTTGGAAACAAAGACTTTGACCCAGAAACAGGTAAGATCTTTGAGAACAAAGCCAAAGATTACGTTCACTTGACAGATTCGCTTGCTGACGATGTGATCAAAAGCATCGAAGGCAAAGACTGGAAAGTCTCAGAGTATGAAGAGAAGCCAGTTTCAAATAAGCCATACCCTCCGTTTATAACCTCAACCCTGCAGCAAGCAGGTAACTCAAAACTCGGGCTCAGCTCTAGAGAGACCATGCAGATTGCGCAGAAGTTGTATGAGCGCGGTTTTATCACTTACATGAGAACAGACTCTACCAACTTGTCGACTCAGGCCATTGAAGCTGCCAGAACTGCTGTTGAAGATTTGTATGGCAAGAAGTACTTGCCAGAAAAACCCCGCCTTTACACAGGTAAGAAAGCCAAAGGTGCGCAAGAGGCTCACGAAGCTATTCGACCTGCAGGAACAAGTTTTGTTAAGCCAGAAGACAGTGGCTTGAAAGGTGTTCAGTTCCAACTTTACGATCTGATTTGGAAGCGCACAGTTGCTTCACAGATGGTTAACGCCGAAAAGAAAAAAGTTGCCGTTAAGTTTGAAGTAGGCGACGCAATTTTTTCGGCCAATGGAAACACTCTGACCTTTCCGGGCTTCTTAAAAGCCTATGTCGAAGGTTCTGATGATCCAGATCAGGCCCTTGAAGATCGCGAGGTCGTATTGCCACCATTGGCTGTTGGTGAAACTCTGTCGGCGAAGGCTTTGCAGAAAAACCAGCACGAGACGAAGCCTCCTGCTAGATACACTGAAGCCTCGCTTGTAAAGAAGATGGAAGAGGAGGGGATCGGTCGCCCGTCTACCTACGCTTCAATTATTGGTACCATTCAAGACCGAGGTTACGTTAGAAAGGTTGGCAACTCTCTTGTACCAACCTTCACGGCTCTTGTTGTCACCAAGCTTTTACGCAATTATTTGCCCGACTACGTTGATCTTGAGTTCACATCTTCAATGGAGAGAGCTCTCGATAACATTGCACAAGGCGATGAAGACTACCTTTCGTATCTCGATTCAGTTTATCGAGGTGAAAAAGGTCTGAGAGAGCAGGTTGAGTCGAAAGAGGAGGCCATTGATGGTGAGACCTCTAGAGCAATTCAGCTTGAGGGTTTAGATGGTTTGAGCTTCCGAGTTGGGCGTTACGGCGCTTATGTTTGCCGAACAGAGAGCAATGGCGAGGAGGTTTGCGCCTCTTTGCCTGACAATCAGTTTCCAGGTGACATCACTTCAGAAGTTGCGAACAAGTTAATTGATCAAAAGATCAACGGCACAGATGCTTTAGGCAAAGATCCAGAAACGGGCAAGCCAATCTACGTGCTCACTGGTCGCTATGGGCCTTATGTGCAACTCGGCGATGTCGATGGAGAAAAAACTGAGAGCGGTGGTAAGGGTAAAAAAGCTGCAGCTGAAAAGCCCAAGCGCATGGCTCTACCAATGGGCGTTGAGCCTGAAGACGTCGATCTCCCGATGGCCTTGTCTCTTCTGGAGTTACCGAAGACCCTGGGTGAACACCCCGGCACTGGCAAGGTTGTAAAAAAAGGCCTTGGGCGATTTGGTCCCTATGTCGTTCACGATGGTGACTTCCGGTCGATTCCGAAGACTGATAACATCTTTACTGTTGAGTTAGATCGAGCCTTAGAGCTCTTGGCTCAGCCGAAGAAGACTCGTGGTCGTGCAGCGCCTATTAAGAGCTTGGGGCCGTTTCCTGGTACTGAAGATGAGATCAACATTTATTCCGGTAAATATGGCCCTTATATCAAATTCAAAACTAAGAACGTCTCGTTACCTGAAGACATCAAAGTCGAAGACTACACTCTTGAGCAAGCTGTAGAGCTAATCAAAGAGAAGGTTGGAGAGCCGGGTAAGAAGAAGGCGAAAAAGAAGGCCGCGAAGAAGAAGGTTGCTAAAAAGAAAACGGCAGCAAAGAAGACTGCAAAGAAGAAAACAGCAGCCAAGAAAACAGCAAAAAAGGTGGCTAAGAAAACGGTCACTCGCAAAAAGAAGGCCTAGAACCTCACTAGGCCTTGGGGCAAGCGGGTATTAATTCAATAATTCTATGTGCTTATGGGCCTCATGAGATTCTTCCAAGAGCTATGAGGTCGATGAGTGAATATTTGTCAGGTCTCAATAGGTGAGCTGGCAACGCGGAGCCCAATCTGCTAACTTTGGTCTGATGATTAAGAGGAAGCCAAAAACTGCACAAATGGAACTAGCGCTGATGAGGCCTAGAGAGCCTGATCGCAATCGTCACCTCGGTGGTCGCAGTTTTTATTTCTTTGATTTTGATGACAACATCGCCTTCCTTTCGACCCCTTGCTTTGTTTTTCATAAAGACACAGGAAGTGAAGTGGTGATGAATAGCGGTGAGTTCGCTAGGGTCAGTGGAAGCATAGGTAAAACAGGCGCTTTCGCAGATTACAAAATTGATTACAACGATCAGTCAGGGACCTTCCGCTGTTTTCGCGACAAAGATATGAGCTTCTTGCATAAACTAATGGGGCAGAAGCAGGCTTTCGTTGAGGATATTGCTGCGGCTTTGGGGCACCCAGATGTGCATTGGAAGGGGCCGAGCTGGTCAT
>JABSOQ010000227.1 GCA_013216195.1 Bdellovibrionales bacterium | reverse complement strand
CTAGTGCCTTTCATAGCTGGTTTTTCACCTAAAGCACGACCTGCGCAGGCCACAGCCATAAGCTCACCGCTTTCGACGCAGTGCTTAACCATTGCTCTGTACCTAGGCTCGAAAACATGTAGTTGAATCGTCTGAAAGGGCAAAACTGAGGTATGCGGTATAGGAAAAATGCAAATTCGTTGGGTAATCATATCCCAACAGTAGCAAGTTTTTCGCAAGCTTCAACCTGCTTATTCAAAAGCCTCGCAATTGCGGTGTTTCAGACGCCAGCTAGACCATGCGCCAGTACAGAGGCCATCTTCGACCACCGATAAGAGAGGGTGATAAAGGGTTCGAAAGGATTGAGTTTTGAAAAAATGGATCTCTAAGATGATCGAACAGCTAGAAGGTGGCGCAGAAGATAAACAAACAAGCGCGCCGTCCGATGCGACCTCTACAATAAATGAGGATCAAGCCACTCTGATTTATCTCTTGGACACCTACTCGAAATAGTTACATGAGATGGACAACCACCCCATCCGAACAGTTAGGCAGACTGTCGATGACTTTCTAAGACAGATGGTCAAACCCACTGAAGACAAAGAAAAGGTGCTCTTCCGGTTTCGCCAATTTTTCAGCAAGTACCGCATGGAGGAGTACACCTTCATTCAAAAGACCTTCGAAGATTTTAGAGAGATCATTTGGGACTTTATAGATCAAATTTCTGATGAAATTGACACTGAAAAAGTTGAAGACCGCCAGCTTGGGCAAAGCATCCAAGCCTTAAAAGAGACGATCGAGGCCAACTCAATCGAAGATCTCAAAGAGCAAAGCCGTTTGTTTATTGACCAATACACCGAAATGCAGTCACGCCGTGAGGCACGCAGAGAGAACCGGCTCACCAGTGTTAAAAAGAGCTTAGAGAGCGTGAAGACCCAACTCACCGATGCAAATGAAAACATGAGAAAAGACCATATGACCAAAGCCTTCAACCGAAAGAGCTTTGATGAGCATATGGTAAAACAATATGAGCTATTTAAAACCGAAAAGGCTCCAAGCTGCTTATTGGCTCTCGATATCGACCACTTCAAAAAATTCAACGACACCTACGGCCACGCAACAGGTGACTTTATTCTTATTGAGTGTGTGAAACTTTTAAAGAGTTTATTTCCTGAAGACAATCACTTTGTAGCACGAACTGGTGGCGAAGAGTTCAGCGTGGTACTTTCTGGCACCACCGTCTCGGAGGCACAGAAACTTGCGACCGTGGCTCTACAAAGAATTCGAGATGAGCGCTTTGTTGAAGACGGCGTTGAACTGAGATTCACAATGTCTATGGGTTTGGCTCAGCTGATGAATGGGGAGAGCGTCGATGCTTGGATGAAACGAGCCGACGAGGCCCTATATAAGTCTAAGCAAGAAGGTCGAAACCGCCTCACCATTGCTCCCCACATCGTTTCTGCTGACGACCCCGCAGCCTAAACAGCTTCAAGGCGAAGCGGAAGTAAGAGTTTTTAAGCTGAAATAAGATGTCTCAAGTTGTGACCTTCACAGACTCAAATCGAGACAGTGTTCAAGATCACTGCAACATGCCACTCACTACACAGTCGGCTACAGCCTTGACCCTAGTCAAAACTCACTGGCTTGAGATAGCTCATTCAGCAGCAGTTCAGGCTATATTCAATTGATAATGTGGTAGGGATTTGAAAAGGGCGTCTTCGCTGAAATAAAAACTAAGAGTGTTAGAGTGGGCTCTGGGCTTGCACATTGGCCTGGTATGAAAACACTTAAAGCTCTTACCCTTTTTATTTTCTTCTTAAACTTCAGTAACTCTTCTTTTGCTTCTGAGGCTTTATCAAACTTTAAACACATGGCTGAAGATGAAATTCATTTTTCTACAAATTCAGCTCCCAGTGTGTTGAAGTTGCAACGGCTGTACCAATCTCGCAGCCTGTTTAATGGCCTCTTTGGCCAAGGTTGGTGCAGTGATCTAGACAGAGAACTGAAGATTAGACACTTCGGCGCTATACACTTTTATGATTGCCGCTGGGACCAGCCGCTCAAATTCAAACTCAGACATCAAACAGAGAAAGAGACTGTCTATGAAAGTCTTAACGATCCAAACCTATCTCTAACAAAAGACAAGTCAATATATAGACTGCACGATCAGCGCCGCAGCACCATCTACAGCTTTAACTCTAATGGCAAACTTGAGAGCTTCAGCAATAACTTTGGAACCCTTGTCTTTTCAAGAAATTCAAAAAATCAAATCATAAGAATCAAATGGCAAAATCTTGAAATCGAGGTCGCAACCGACAGATTAGGCAGAATTCGCAATCTTCGAAACCAACACGTAGATGTCAGATACGTCTACCACGAGGGCAGCCTGAAGGCAGTCAAAAGTAATGGCAAGGCCACCTTCGTTTATCAATACGACCAGTACCAAAATTTAACTCGCATACAGACAAGTAACAGATCAAGACGCATTCACTACAACTCTGAACTCGATGCCATAACCCGAATCGATGATCAAGATGGGTGCTGGCAAACACGAAAGTTCGAGGGCTCTATGACCCGAGTGCAAATGAGCTGTGGCCTGCAAATCACCACCCTACACTTTTCGAAAGACGGCCTACTGACACTCATGGCAAGAGAAGGGCTGGGTTCTGCAAAATTCAAATACTCTAAAACAGGCAAACTGATTTCACTGAGATACACGACCCCAAACGACACAGAGAGGAGGTACTCCGCCCAGTTGATCCCCGCTGCCGTCAGAGGCAGCACCGAGCTTGACACACTCATCGCTCTGGCAACCACGATGACCCAGGCTATCTAGCCTGGGTCTTTTTGATTTTGACCACTTTTAAATACTCGAGGGAGGGAAAATGAAAAAACTTAAAAACCTAATGGGTCTTTTCTTTTTGGTTCTCTACTTCTTAGTTGCAAAATTTGGTGACACCCCCGAAACACAACCTGACAAGACTCAAAATACTAATGAAGCTACAAATCAAGAACGAGAAAGCAAACAACACAACTCGCAGACTGACAGAGTCGACCAGCGAAAGGTATTCTCAACTCGTTCAACCCAAACTTGGGCAGGCTCAAACTCTTGGAGCATGCTCGACATCCAAAGGCCAGAAGTCTCCGACGACTTAAAGCCTGTCATCGTAGCGATAGTTGACACAGGAGTTGACATTCATCACCCAGCACTTAAAACCGCGCTGTGGACAAACCCTGGAGAATCTGGGTTAGATGCTGAAGGCCGAGACCGTTCTAGCAATGGTGTCGATGATGATAACAACGGTTACGTCGATGATGTGCATGGTTGGAATTTTGCCGATGGCAACTATAACATCTCTGATCAGCATGGCCACGGCACTCACATTTCAGGCATTGTGGCAGCCAGGCCACACGCAAGATCTCATTTTCGGGGCGTGAGTCCAAACGCTCAAATCATGGTGCTGAAGTACTTCGGCGAGAGTCAAAGTGGCAAGTCACAAGTTGCGGCCACCATCGAAGCCTTCCGCTACGCCACTAAAATGGGAGCTCAAATCATCAACTACTCAGCAGGGGGCACAACCGCAAATGAGACCGAACAGGCTGCGATTGAAAGGGCTGGACGCAGAAAAATTATGTTAATCGCTGCAGCCGGTAACCTCTCTACAGACACAGACGACTCTCCGTACTTTCCTGCCAGCTATGATTTAGAAAACATACTCTCAGTAGCTGGTCACAACCAACAACTAGAACTTTTTGATGCAAGCAATTTTGGTGCAAACAGCGTCGATATCTCGTCGCCAGGAGAGCAAGTGTACTCCACTTTGCCAAATGGCCTCTACGGCAACATGTCTGGTACATCGCAAGCAACGGCATTTGTTACAGGAGTCGCAGCACTTTTACTTGGTCAACAGCAGCCACCAAAAACTCTTGAGCAGCTGAAAGCTCGTATCTCAAACACTGGTGTGAGCCAATCAGGCCTAACTGACAGAGTGGCCTCTGGCAAAAGCTTATCTGCAAAAAGGGCCTTTTACATGAGGGGCAGGTTCAAAACTTCAGGAGGCTTAAACCCGGGGCTGTTAGAGCTCTCGAAGCTGAGGAGGAGACTCGAGACAAAGCCTCCACCAAGTCTCGACTGGGCTCAGGTGATACAAACCAGAAACCTGAACCGAGCCCCATCGATGGAAAAACCAAGCCAAAACAAAAAGGCCTCGTCAACGAGGCCTTTTGCTTTTTGATCTCCAGCATTGAACCTACTCGGCCGGAAACAAGAACCGTTGCGGTACAACCTCTTTCGGCTGAGAGGCACTTTGCCATCTCATCTCGACAACTGCATGACCACCGTTTTCAAAGAACTCAATCAAGACGGGGTACTTTTCGCCAGCTACCAAATCGATAGTACCGCAGTCTTCTCTTGGGGCATGCAAAGTCCAGTTGAGAACGACAGGGGTTGAATCGACATAAAGTCTGATCCCATCATCAGACCGCATACAGAAGGTGTAAGTCTCTGTGTACTGAGCTTCGAGTTCGCCCTCAAATCTCACTGAGAAATTGTCTCCAACACCCAGTGGGGCAGCCCCACGGTCCCAGTTGTACTTGACAACTGAATCTGTTCGCTGGCCTTGCAACTGAGCCGGATCTAGAGTCTGCCCTGCAAAGTAAGAGCCCCTGAGACCAGTTCCAAGCTCTACGTTGCTAGCAGAGCTTGCGTTATCAACCACGACTTCACGCTGACCAGTGACTCCAGCTAAGGCTGCTGAGATAGTCACACTCCCCTCGGCTAATGCACTCACCACCCCAGCGCTCGAAAAGGC
>JABSOQ010000226.1 GCA_013216195.1 Bdellovibrionales bacterium | reverse complement strand
GAAAACCCCGGTTTCGTGCGAGGCCTTTATATCTTCAAGATGGTATGCGTCTTCAACTCGAACGGTTATTTTACCCTCTGGTAAGCTCAGATCTGTTGGGTATAAAACCTCTTTGACTTTGTAGATGTCTACAAACTCTTGGTAAACGGTTTCCATCTCTTTGTTGTAATGAGTTTCTTTTCAACAACAACGATAAACTCGGCATCACGAACCGAGCGTTCGAATTCATGCGGCTCTTCCATAACAGCAACTTGCGACACGTGGGCCTCCAGGCTAAAGAACAATAAGAGGAATAAAATCAGTTTCTTCGGCATACCTAATTGATGACATGCTCATATCTGCTGGTAAAGACTGGTTTCGTTAAATCTTTGAATAGTAGCCCTAGAACCAGTCTATTTTTAGACACTTAGCCATTGATTATTGATTGTACAGTCATGCCAAATTTACAAAATAGACCCTCAAATTAGAAGAATTGTAGTGATTCTGATAGGTTGAGGCAGATGACCAAAGGTAAATTTTTAGTAATTCTGCTGATCCAGATCTGTCTTGGCTGGCCTGCTGTGGGCCTCGACGGTGAGTACTCTGAGTACGCTGCTGGCTTTGTTCGCCCCACTGATTTTTTGTGCGGTAGAGCTGATGGTGAAGCTGAAGGCCTGGTACAAGCCTGTATCGGAACACTAGAAACCACTTTGAGTCGCCACCCCTATCGGTTTGTTCACCTTACTTTTCGTGAACAAGGGTACTCATTTAGTCGCACTTATCCATTAGATCTGCTGCCCGAACAAGCGGCTGACTTTCACAACCTTGATCGAGACACAGTGTTTACTAGCTTTGCCATTTATCATTTGAACCCCCTCGGCAGTAACTATGGCTCTTTGGTCATGATCTGGGACACTCGAAGCTCAAGGCAGTCAGGCTCAGTGCCTGACAAGCTTATAGTTTACCCCCCTCAATTCTCAGTAGAACGTTATGAGTTCACTGATCTAAAAAGGCGCTCCTCCATTCAACCTGAGGAGCTGCCCTAAATAGAGGTGTTAGGGAAATTCAACTTTCTTCATAGGGGCAGTTGGGGACTAACCCCTACGAAGTTATAATTATCTCTTCAAGTTGATCACTTCGTTAAGAAGCTCATCAGTCGTTGTGATGGTCTTCGCGTTCGCCTGAAAGGCTCTTTGGTTCTGAATCAAGTTCACGAACTCTGTGGCCATATCCACAGTAGAGCGCTCTAGTGATTTCGCAAAGATCTTACCACGACCTGCCTTACCGGGAGACCCAATCGCAGCAGGACCAGAGTCTCTAGCTTCTTTCAATGAGTTCTTACCGATTTTGAATAAGGCTTCTGGGTTTTCAAATTTCGCCAAAGCAATCTGAGCCAAATCTTGAGTCTCACCGTTACTGTAGAGAGCAGTTAGTACACCTTCATCGTTAAACGAAAGGTTGTTGATTGTACCGGCTGCGCTTCCGTCTTGGTTCCAAGAAATCAAGTCAGACTCTTTACCGTACTGCTTGGTACCATCTAGGCCGTCACCCTTGTCTGTTGTTACTGAGTCACCAAAATCAATTTTGATCTGCTGGTTTTGCAATGCTCCACCTGCAAAGTTAAAAGCCGAGTTTGTTGTCTCTTCGGTGTCGAGCTTACCATCAACAGTGAAAGTGATTCTACCAGTTACAACTTCAGACATTTCGCCCTCAGTCCCGCCTGTCACTTCTTTACCGTCGACCATACCGTGCCATTCCCAAGTTCGATCTGCTGACTTGTTGAAAAACATCGTCATGAGGTGCTTGTTACCCTGTGAGTCGTAGAGCTCAATACCTGTCGAGTAGTGAGACGAGTCATATGGGTTTGAAGCATCCCACTGCTTAACTTCTTGAGTTCTAGAGTCTAAGTTTAAGTCCATCTTGATGGTCTCTGTAGCTCTTGCCGGAATCAAGGCTCGTGGAAACTTAATGTCTCCAACTTTGTTCAAGATTTGACCATCTTCATTGGCCTGAAAACCTTGAATTCTCTGATTATTTTTTGAGACCAAATACCCCTCTCGGTCAAAGTGAAAGGCACCATCACGAGTGTAAGACTCGCCATCTGAACCATTCTGAATAAAGTAACCATCCCCTGAGATCGCCAAATCTGTCGACTTCTCAGTGGCATCCACGTTACCTTGGACGAGAATTGGGTTAACTGCTCCAATCTTCACACCACGCCCGATCTGGTTACCCCCTAGGATACCTTTCAAGCTCTTTGAAATGATGTCTTGGAACTCGGCTCTACTTGCTTTAAAGCCGACAGTATTTGAGTTGGCGATGTTATCGCCAATTACTCCAAGTGCTTCCCCTTGTGCACTTAGACCGGATACACCGGTGTATAAAGATGAAAGAATTCCCATCTTTGACCTCCATGTCTTTGACCACATCAATCAGTCAGTGGTCTTCATGAGGGCTTCCTCTACGAGGTCCAGCCCAATTTATCTTCCCCGAAGACTCCATCCTAGAGCCCTCGCCTCTTTAAAAACTTTAAATCATGACAGTTGAATCAATATTTGTGAATACATTCTCTTTTAGTGAATTTGAATCCATCACTGTCACAACCTTACTGTTTTTCACACTTACAATTAACGCAGCATTGTCTGTTAGCACCAATGTCTCTTGGGCCCCTTTGCCACGTGCTTTACTTATCGCCTCCGTTATCTTGGCCATTTTCTCTGGGCCAAACTGTATACCTCTCGTCATCATTCTCTCAACCGCATGGTTAGAGAAAGTCAATTGCTGTGCTCCCTGAGAACCCACAGCCTTAGCTGAAGGCTTAAGGGAACCAACGTCTTGCAATGCTTTTTTAAATACCGCCGGGTCAGCATTATCACTTTTACCGATACCAGGTGATTTGACCGCTCCTGCGATGCCCTGATTTGGCTGAATGCTATTGACCATATTCAACGGTTTCATAATCCTACATCAATCCCATCTTTTTCGAGCTTCTGCTGAATGCCTCTCGACATTGAAACTCCATCGAGTCCCCCTGGCATTATCACTTCTTTTTTTCCAGCTTGTGGCTTAACAGTCTTGCTTGGATCAATTGGGTTGCTCTCTTTAGCAATTGCCTGCGCCGGAGCTGCCGCAGAGAGCAAACGTGGATCTGTAATACTCTTCACATCAGACATCGCCACTTCCTTGTTACCAAGAAGTAGAACTGGGCCTGCGGCTGAGAATTTCACTCCTGAAATCACACCGGCTTGCTTCATCTCGGCCATCAAGTTTTTGCCATTAGAAGACTTAGCACTAATCTCGACGCGGTAGTCACCTTTTGGAGCCTTGGTTCCATCTTCTAGCATTCCATTCCAGCTGATCTCGTTTTGACCCTCTTTAAGGTTGCTGTACTCAAGTTTGCGCACCAACTGGCCAGCGGCGTTTTTGATCTTAACTTCAGTAGATACTGGGCTTCCCGACAAATTGAATTTGATGTCGTGTATGTCAGTTTCTTCATTTCTCAAGATTTTAGAGCCGTCAACCTGGATCGCCTTACCAATTAAGTTGAGGGCATCAAAGTTCGCTTCTGGCTTTTGAGCTTGAGTTAGTGACTTGATCCCAGAATCAATGTTCGTCAGCTTTTCTAGTGAGGTAAACTGAGCTAGCTGGGCCGCCATCTCATGGCTCTCCATTGGGCTCGTAGGGTCTTGATTTTTCAGCTGAGTCAAAAGCAATTTCAAGAAGGCGTCTTTGTCCATCTGGCTATTGCCGACAGTTCTCATCTTTTTTGCCGGATCAACCCAATTGGGATCTGCTACCTTGTTTAGTACTGCGCCTAGGTCTTGGCCACCAAAGAACTTCTCTTTGTCAGCTGCACTCAAACCCTGCTCAGCGACCTTGCCTCTGAGATTGTCGGGCTGAGCATCTGAAAATGTCTTTGTTCCGCCTTTTATACTAATCAAGGTCCACTTCCCCTTATGCCACCAAGTCTAAGCGTCTGCTTGAACTCGATTTCTTTCTTTCTTCAAGTGTTTCTAAAGTTAGGCCATCTTCAGCGCCTCTAGAGCCTGGCATCCGAACGCCTGGCATATCTAAGAAGCTCTGTCTCCACGCTCCATTTTGCTCCCGAAAACTCTCCATAAATTGCTGCGCCGATTGTCTCTGTGCCTCATCATGAGCATGGTCAAATTGCTTTTGTATGTCTGATGCTAAATCAACCTTAAGGTTCTCTACGTTTAGTTTGTGAGAAGCCAGAGTTGCTTTTAGATCACCCAGACCTTTCTCAATCAACTTCTTGGCTTCTGAGCTTTCAGCTACCATATCAACAGCTACTTGCTCACCCTCTGTCGAAACCTTCAACTGAATCTGACCGAGGCCCTCTGGGTTCAACGTCACTTTCGCTTCACCGCCGCCCTTCTTCATCAGAAATTGGGTCTGTTGCATGATCTCTCTCACATTTTTAGCCTGCTCAGCTTCAGTCGGTTCAGGTGCTAAAGAAAATGCGCTCGAAGTCGCCGCTGCTTTTTCAATACTTTGAGACTTTGTGCCAGCATCTGCGGTTCTTACTGAAAACTGAATGTCTTCTCCACCTTCAAAGCCCTCAGCTCCCATCTCTTGTTCACCACCATCGCTGTTAGTGAAACCATCTAATGAAGATTCAGCTTGCGACTGACCACCGCCAGCCTCAGCTACCGTGAACCCATTGCTATCACTAGCCATCACGTCACTGGTTACAGATTCGCTATTAATTGGCAAAGATACCTTTGGAGTCGCTGACATACCATAGGCTGCCAATCCAGCGCTACTTGTGGCAGCTTTGCTTCCTTCGAGTGCTGTCATAGATTGCATCAACTTAGCTGCGCCTT
>JABSOQ010000225.1 GCA_013216195.1 Bdellovibrionales bacterium | reverse complement strand
TATTTTCAGTACGCAGATGTCAGTCTCAACCTCATTACCATGATGGGGCTAATCATTGTCATAGGTATGCTGGTTGATGATGCCATTGTGGTGACTGAGAATGCCCAACGGAAGTTTGAAGAGGGGTTGCCACCACTTGACGCTGCTATCGCTGGCACTCAAGAGGTTTGGGCGCCGGTTACTGCCTCTGTGCTGACGACCATTATGGCTTTTGCACCAATGCTCTCGATGTCGGGTATATTTGGTAAGTTCATCAGCTATATTCCTTTGGGGGTCGTTGTGGCACTTACATTCAGTTTGTATGAGTGCTTTTTTGTGCTGCCTCATCACTTCGCACAATGGGGTTTTGGCAAAAACAGAGATGGCAGTTACCGCAGCCCGAAGCCAGCGCCACTTTCTGGTGTCTGGGATTCTTATGTCAATCCGACGTATGCCAAGTGGGTGCGTAAAATCATAGCCGGTCGCTATGTTGTGGGTGGAGTGGCCCTGGTTGTCTTCGTTGGCTCATTGGTTTTAGTAAAAGAGAAGATGAAGTTTGTTTTGTTCCCATCAGACGGTGTTGAGATCTTTCAAATTGATGTGAACATGCCAGTGGGAACCACTCTTGAAGTCACACAAGCGATGGTTGAAGATATCGAGTTAAAAGTAAAATCGATACCGCCGGAATTCATGGATGATTTTGCTACCAAGATTGGTATTCAACAAAGATCTGCCGATGATCCGAACGTGAAGCGAGGCGATGAGTTTGCACAGTTCTTTGTTTTTTTAACGCCTGCTACAGAGAGAGACACCACTGCTAAAGAGCTGATGGACAAACTGAAAGAAGAGATCGGCTTGCCCGATGGGGTTGAGAAAATCACTTTTCAACAAGTAAAAGGTGGCCCACCTGTCGGCAAGCCTGTGAGTGTTTCTGTGCAGGGCAAAGAGTACTCCAAGATTTTGGCCGCTGTTGAAAGCTTGAAAGAGATCGTAGCAAAAATACCTGGAGCCAGCGATATCACGAGTAGTTATTCTCCTGGTAAGCGAGAGCTTAGGCTTGAGGTGAACCAGGCTGAAATGGCTGCTGCCGGTTTGACGGCTTTGCAGGTCGGCACAACGATTCGGGCGGCTTATGCAGGTGTAGAGGCGACCTCTATTCAAGAGCTCGAAGAAGAGACGATAGTTCGTGTGAGGCTAAAGGGTTTTCAGCAATTGAGTGAAAAGTCGCTTAAAAAATTACGAGTAGCGAACCCTGCAGGGCAGTTGATACCTTTGAGTCAGATCACCAACCTTACTGAAAAAGATGGCGTTTATGTCTACGAACACGAAGACAACGAGCGGCAAGTTAAGGTGACGTCAGAGCTTGATGAAGATCTGACAACATCTACAGAGGCGACCAAGTTCATTGAAGGTTTCATCCCAGAGTTGAAGAAAAAGCACAAAGGGGTCAGGTTTAAATTTGGTGGCGAAGAAGAAGACACTCAAGAGAGTTTGGCCTCACTGCAGAGAGCATTCTTAATCGCAGTCTTTGGTATTTACCTAATCATGGTTCTAATTTTTGAGAGTTACATTCGCCCCTTCTTGGTGATCTCGGTGATCCCACTCGGCATTGTTGGCGTGATTTGGGCCTTCTACTTACATGACCGACCTATCAGCTTTTTGGCCTTGGTTGGCGTGGTCGCCCTGAGTGGTGTCATTGTGAACAATGGCATTGTGTTTGTCGACTTTGTTAACAGGCAAAGGCGCAACGGAGAAGACCGTTTTGAAAGCTTGATTTCAGCTGCCCGCATGAGGCTTCGACCGATCATTTTAACGACAGTGACAACCTCAGTTGGAATCTTGCCTACCGCCTATGGGCTCGGAGGACTTGACCCTTTTGTAGTGCCAATTGCTTTGTCTCTTGGTTACGGTGTGTTGATTGGCTCGATCATGACTCTAGTGGTGTTTCCAGCCTCCTACGCAATTCTCGATGATTTCCTGTCTCTCTTTACTCGAGCCAAGGCGTAGCGCGGCCCGCATTGCGCAACGCTCTTGTTGAAACCCTGACAATCGCTGTCAGGGTTTTGTTATTGGAGTAGGGCTAGTTGTGTCGCGTAACATAAGGCTTTGACCCCTGAAAAGCTGAGAGCTTTAAAGCTCTCAGACAAAACAAACTTCTGGGGGGAAGGGATGAAAAAACTCGCACTCATAGCAGCTCTCTGCTTTTCAAACTTGTCTTTTGCTTGGATTTCTGAAGAGATCGGCGATCACGCTGCGACGCGCTGCTTAGCTGAAGACTTTTTACTTAAAACCACTGACGGCAATTTGATTGAGGCCTCAGCAACTGCTCTTGATGGCAAGTCTATAGAACTCTCGGGTGAGCTGATCTCTCTTACCATTAACACTGACGATGCTTCGCTCTATTACAAGGTGATTCTTGATGACAACCCATATGGCTTTCGTTTTCTGACCATCGACAACTCTGAGTCTGGTACTCAAGTGGCTGTGCACTACAGTATCAGTCGCGTTGCCGGAGCAGTGGGCACCGATGTCATCTGCGTCACCGATTGGAAGTCTGACGAGCAAGATTAAGCCCTGTCACCTTTAATTGTCGCTCGTCGATCAACAACCGACTGAGTAAATGCCATTTTTAGAACTATTGAGTTCTGCAGGCTTTGTTGTAGCTCCGTTAAGTCGAAGAGTCCTTTAGCTAAAACACGTTGCTTAGATGCAGCTAAGCTCTTGCTTTGGGACTTTTTGTATCGTTGAGCATTTGAATTTGTTCGAGGAATAGCTTTTGATGCCATTTTGATTAGCAGAGTTTTGATGCGGTCGTTCCATTCGCCTTATCAGCAAGGGTTTTGGCACGTTGCCCTAAGACTGAGTCGAATTCGTACATTCTCAATCGAAAGTTGCATTTGTAAAAACTAGAGTGCCATAATTCTTTAGTGGATTTAAGCACACCAACCATCACACGCATTCAGAAGACCGCAGATGTGGGTTCTTCAAAGAGTCTTCAGCCAAAACACTTTTTGGACAAGGTCAACGAGTGCGTGATGGATCTTATAAATAGCAATTCACATGGCTTGCTTATGCAGATGTCCACAGAGATCGTTGCGTCTAAGGGTAAGATGCTTCGGCCGCAATTTGTAAGAGACCTTAGCTCGGCCTTGTCACTCGATTTAAAAGACTGCGTCGGCTGGGCAGCCTGTTGCGAAGTTCTTCATACAGCGACACTGATTCACGATGACTTGCAAGATGGTGATACGATTCGGCGCGGGCAGCCTGCAACATGGGTGAAGTACGGCGCGAACCAGGCCATCAACGCTGGCGACTTTTTCTTGATGCTAGCACCGCAGGGGGTATTGAACAGCCCATTGCATTCGTCTCTTAAGACAGATCTACTCCTGCTTTTGTCGCAGATGTGCACGCAGATAGCAGCCGGCCAAGCCTACGAGATTGAGCTTAGAAAAAGCATTTCAAAACAAGATATTCTCAAGTCTTACTTTGAATGCATCGGCGGCAAAACCTCTCGTTTGTTTTCGGGCTTGGCAAAAGGTGTGGGCATACTGGCTGAGCTCGACACTAGAACTCTTGAGCAAGTTGAAAGTGTGTTTTTTAGATTGGGGCAGGTGTTCCAGGTTCAAGATGATATTCTTGACCTCTACGGTGACAAGAAGCGCGGCGAAGTGGGTTGTGATATCAAAGAGGGCAAGGTGAGCTTTTTAATTGCAAGTCACATTGAGCAGAACCCTGAAGACTTCTTGGTGCTGAGAGAACTTTTGCAAAAGCCACGTGAGCTCACGACAGCACAAGATATCGAGTTCGTAAAATCTTTGATTCAAGACAAGCAAACATTAAAAAGTTGTCTGAAGTTTTTGAAAGATGAAAGCACGGAGCTCTTGAATGATCCGTTGCTACTTTCTAACCCGAAACTGAAACAGTTGGTAAAGGGCTTTCTTGCTGCCATTATGGAGCCCATCAGTCATTTGAGTCATCGAGAGGCCTCATGCTAGAGAGTGCTGCAGCTGCATTTGATTGCCAGAGCCTAAGTGTCAAGTATGGTGCTGTTCATGCAGTGAAGGCTCTCGATCTTAAAATTGAAAAAGGAGAGCGAGTTGCCGTGCTTGGTAGTAATGGTGCCGGCAAAACGAGCTTACTTAGTGTTGCCAGCGGCATGAGACAGGCCTCGTCAGGCTCGATAAAGATCTTTGGTGAAAAGCCAGGTTCAATGGCTTGTAAAAAAAGAATGACTTATCTGCCACAGGTTTTGACTTATCCTGGTCATTTAAAAGTGGGTGAGATTTTTTCTCTGATAGAATCCCACTATGCGATTGCTGACCTTGATAAGCTTATAGACACTCTTGATTTGAGGCCTCTGTTGGGCCGTCGCACTTCACAGCTAAGTGGTGGTGAAAATCGAAAGATTGGTGTGGTCAGCAGTCTGATGAGTCAGCCCGATCTTGTTATCTTAGATGAGCCTACAGCCAACATTGATATTGAGGGTTGCAGATCTATAGAAGACTTGATCGAGGGGTATTTTAGGGACTCATCGAAAACACTCATATTCTCCTCACATCTTATGAATGAAGTTGAAAGACTTGCGACTCGAATCGTAGTTATGAAGTCTGGGCAGATAGTGGCAGAAGGGCCCAAAGAGCAGATTAAGCGTGAGTTTGGTCTCAGAAAGTTAACGTTTAAGAGTGCTAAAAACGATCTCGAGTTGAGCTCTGCAAAGAGCGGCGAGCGCAAGGGCGACAGTTATCAGTTTTTAGGTGAAGACAGTGATGCCATGGTGAAAGAGGCGTTAGAAAAAGACCCAGAGCTGAGTCATATCGAGATTAGTGACCCTGACCTCGAAGAGATTCTGGTGAAACTCTGGAATCAGCCGGCGGAGGCA
>JABSOQ010000224.1 GCA_013216195.1 Bdellovibrionales bacterium | reverse complement strand
TTTCGGGTTCGCGAACTGGCATCGCCTGACAATTTGAGATACCCAAACCGAGCAGGTGCCGATTCTTCAATCAACATTCGTTTTGATGAAGCTGAAGATGAAGGTGAAGGCAACAAAACCGCAATGGCTGGTGACTGGGCTATTTCGAATTCTTTCGATCTAAAAAATCAGTTTCCTGCTTTTAGAAAGTACACCGAGGCCGCTGACAAAAAGGCTAAGAACGACAAAAAGAAAGACTCAATCAACCCCTACGCAGCTGATGAAGGCAACTCCCCTTCATCTTTCGATGCATGGAAAAAGAAGCACAGACCCTCATCGGCTCCGTTCATTGAATTCTTAGACTCATTGGCCGACCCACTAGCAGACCGCGCCGAGGGTGAGCCTAAACGAAGAATTGTTCTTGTCGAAGACGACATGAGAGATCAGTTCGTTATTGACATGGCTGCGCATGCTGCTGAATTTGGCAAAGATTCTGGCTTTTATGTTTCTTTTGCAACTCGAAACGAATTCGGCCTCTATTCTGTGGGCTTCAAAAGTACAGTTGAAGAGACAATTGAAGAGTTCGCGCACATGAGAGACACAGCAAAACGAAAACCGATTTTGCTCACTACTACTCTCGCGCACATGAACTCAGGTGCGGAGTTTATTTCTGAAGACAAAGATGGCGACGGTATTGGTTATCGAACCCTTCCAGGCACAGAGCATGACTTAGCTGCTTACTTTACGAGAGGCACTGGTCATGATGAGAAAGCTCTTTACTCTGAAAACAACGAAGTCTTCAAAGCCAACATGGATCGCCTTTTAAGAAAAGTTGAAACCGCCAAAAAAATAGGGCCGCAGCCTGTGCAAACCGTTGCGGACAACGCAAAAGCCGGGGTGATCTATTACGGTTCGAGTGCTGAGGCAATGAAAGAAGGGCTTCACCTCTTAAAAAATGAATCTCAAATTAATTTGAATCAACTCCGAGTTCGAGCTCTACCTCTGAGCGATCAAGTTCGAGAATTTATTGAGTCAAACCCTGTCACTATTGTTGTCGAGCAAAACCGAGATGCTCAGTTGTTCCAGATCCTGTGCATGGAGTACCCAGAACTAGCTGGCAAGCTCAAAAAAGTGCATCAGTACGACGGGTTACCACTTGAATGGCGATTTGTATTTGATGAGATCAAAAAGGCTTTGATTTAAGGTTTAGGAAATAGAGCTATGAGTACTACAGAGAAAAAAGCAAAAGTGAATCAACTTGGGTTTGAAAAGACAAAGTACAAAGGTTCAAAGTCGACTCTTTGCACCGGCTGTGGCCATGACAGCATCACAAACCACATTGTCACGGCTCTTTTCCAGTCGAGTGTAAACCCTTACAAAGTGGCAAAAATGTCAGGGATAGGCTGCTCTTCTAAGACACCGACTTATTTTCTTGAGAAAAGCCATGGTTTTAATTCTATTCACGGTCGAATGGCACCGATGGCAACAGGTGTGAAGTTGGCCAACCCAGACCTTCTCACCTTTGGCGTGTCGGGCGATGGTGACACTGCCAGCATTGGCATGGGCGGATTCGCACACATGATCCGAAGAAACCCAGAGATGGTCTACATTGTCGAGAACAACGGCGTGTATGGCCTCACCAAAGGGCAATTCTCTGCTACCGCTGATGAAGAAACGACTCTGAAGTCTGGTGAGGCTAACCCCTTCGAAGCTATGGATCTGTGTAGCCTCGCCATTGACTTGGGCTGCAAATTCGTCGCTCGGTCTTTTTCAGGTGATGCGAAGCAATTGGTCCCGCTCATCGATGCGGCCCTTCGACACAAAGGCACGGCATTTATTGACGTCATTTCACCCTGCATTACCTTTGCTAACCATGAGGGCTCAACCAAGAGCTTTCAGGCAGTTAAGGCGCACAATATTCACTTCCAAGAGCTCGGCTTTATTCAGCCGCAAGAAGAAATAACGGTCGATTACGCTGAGGGCGAGACCCGAGATATCGAGCTACATGATGGCAGTCACTTGATCTTAAAGAAGCTCGACAGTGAACAGTATGACCTTACTGATTCAGTAGCAGCCATTTCGGCACTTCATGAATCGAGAAAGAAAGGCGAGATCCTGACCGGTCTGTTTTACTTTGATTCAGAATCAAAACCTCTTCGCGAGACTATGAACCTGAGGGGCTCTGGGTTGGTTGACCTCAGCCAAGACCAACTTCACCTGAAGCAAACTGAACTCGATAGCATGCAGGCCCTCTACAGCTAGTTTGACAGTTGGAGTAATTCTTACAGATTTTTCAGCAATCTTTTGGGTAGGTAGATTCCTTTCTGCCCTACCCGCCTTCAATGTTGTATTGTGCGCATATGCAATGGTTTCGATTAGGTCCTTAACTCAAGCTTCGCACTGTCATGATAGGCAGCTTGCTCGCATTGGCAGCTCAAACTCAGAGCGCAAGTGCTGAACTGTTGTCGATTCTGCAGGCGACTGAAGATCGAAACTACTTCTTTTTCAAAGACCTAGAGTCAATGGCCAGAACCTCACTTGAGGTCTGCGGAGATCTGGATTCGATTTCGTACACACCTGTGACCAAGCAAGTTCTGAGACCGCAGATTGTCGACGTTGTGTTACCATCTGGCGAAAAGCCAAGCCCCGATGAAATGATCAGCTTACTTGCGAAAGCGGATACTACAGGAGACTACCTGGGCCTCGATCAAAGAACCCTTCCTGTGTTGATCCAGCAAATGAACCGAGTTTACGACACAGCAAAGCTCGAAAGCCTACCAGATGAAATAGTGTACTCAGATTTCGCTCAGTGCCTGCCGGCACACTTGCAAAGTGTTCTGCATGCAAGCTTTGTATCTCCTGAGGGCGCAAACTGCTTTAACTCAGCTCTTTTCTTTTATGACGCCAGACCCATTGAGTTTTTAGATGAACTCGCCTTCGAAGAAGAAGTAGGGCTCAAGTTTGACCCAATATCTTCTGATAGCGCAATTCAGTACGGAGACCTCGGCGTGGTCTACGATGAATCGGGCTTTCCATTTCACGCCTTTGTTGTAATCTCTGAGAATTGGGCCTTTACCAAAAACGGTAAAGAGCCTACGAAAAGACGCCGGTTTCAGCGCATATCTTCAATACGATCCCGGTACTTTGCAAAAGATCTCAGATACTACCGACCCAAGCCAGATCAAGCTAGCGTTGCATCGGATCAATAGACAACTCGTTAACGTGAAACTCTTTAGGCTGCTCAAGAAGCCATACGATGTATCCGGCGGCCTTGTCGAGAGGCATTGTTTTACGACCGGGGTTCTGCTCTGTGCGATTTGACATGGTTCCCACTGAAAAGTGACTCACTCGAGGCGCCTCTTCCCAGACACCTATTATGGAGTGACCATTGCTGAACTCTCTTAGAGCCAACTTTTCGTAATGGTAGAGGTTACTCTTACCCTTTCGAACCCGATCTGTAGTTGAGCCAATATTCACGAGCCACCTATCATTTAACCCTTTACTGACCCAGTTCTTATAAACCTTGTGGGCTAAAACAGTTTGGTTAAAAAAATAATTCGCGTAAAGGTTTATAAAGATATCTGCGTCAGTCGACAAATCTACGATACGTTTGATCACACCGTAGGGGTTGTCAGCAAAGTCATAACCGTTGGCTCGGCTCAGGCACATGCATTCATGACCCCTTTGCTCAAGTTGCTGCACTAAGGGCTGACAGAGATCTTTTTCGGGGTTACCCGTGATTAAAATTTTCATGCAGGCATTATGACTTGAGAACGCCCACCTGACAATGCCGTAAAAACTCAGATCGAGTTTCGGGCTTTCTAAAGTCTCCGCGAATGTCGCAGGTGTTGGTGGTACTTCCTGTGTCTTCGATACCCCTTTGCACCAGACAAAAATGCTTTGCGTCTATGCTGACTGCTACGTGTTCGGTTTCAAGCACGGTCTGCATGCAGTCTGCTATTTGCTTTGTAAGCCTTTCTTGCACCTGTGGCCTTTGACAGAAGTATTTAGCAATTCTGTTCATCTTTGAGAGACCGATGACCTTTTTGTTTGGAATGTAGGCAATCGTAGCAAAGCCATCTATGGTCATCAGGTGATGTTCACACATCGACATGATGCCGACTTGCTTAGCGACGATCATCTGATTGTAATCCATTTTGTTTTCAATCACGGTCACTTTCGGGAAGTTCTCTTCTCTCAGCCCAGCGAAGATCTCGTTCACATACATTTTGGCAACTCTGCGAGGAGTGTCTTGCAGACTGTCGTCAGTAAGATCTAGGCCCAAAATGTTCATGATGTCTGTCATTTTTTCTGTGATCAAAGCGATTTGCTGCTCTGGTGTGTAGTCGATAGCCACCATAGGTGTAGGGGTGATTTTGCTTAACAACTCGCTAGCATCGAAGGTTTCGTTAGACATAATTAGCTCCAGCTTGGTGGCAATGAGATTTACACTTTCAACAACTTGACGTACTGCCGAATCAACCCAACGACAATAATCTCAACTCTTACCTGAGAATTTTGATTTGTCATGTATCTCTAAATCATTTTAATTGCTTCGTCGGCCCACTCACTCGGCCGTAATGCGCGGTATTAATCTGCAAAAATTGAAAACTCTCTGTTCAAATCAAAACCTTGAACGCTTTTATTTTAAATGCTCCGACCAGCTGCAAAAAACACTGAGTCATTACCATACCTTAGTAACCTAGACCTCCCAGACTCTGGCCCAAGTCTTGCGATAAAAGTCTGGGACTACAAATTAAAAGGGGTGGATCATGTCTTTGTTAACTTTAAAAGGAATCAGCCAAGTCTTTGGTCTGGCGATGTTCACAGTCTTTATTATTGGTTGTGGCAACGTTGAGTTCGCGGAAGTCGATCTCGAAAGCCAGAAGCTTCAGCAAATTGATCCTGACAGG
>JABSOQ010000223.1 GCA_013216195.1 Bdellovibrionales bacterium | reverse complement strand
CGCAATTCGATGACATCGTAGAGACTGGTGGCACTTATATCTACTACACAGAGGGTGGTACTAACTCAAAAATGGGACCCGCCCAGGTGACAGCAGGCTTGATGGGCTTTTCGTTTATGGGTGACCGTGCAAGAGACTTAAAAGCCAGTGATTTGGAAACAGCTGTTGTCATTTACGTTGAAGATGGTGAACGTGCATCACTTCTGATACAGATCACGCCTCAAGGAGAGAGCGATCCAATCACAAGATATTTTGATTCTACAGATAAGCCGCGCTATGACGGTGACGAATACACCGTAACAGTTGGTGACAATGGGACACCACTGCTGAGACTTTCGACATATCACACGACAGAAAATGACCTTCAGGGAAACATTAAGTTTCAGGTTTACGAGCTATCAGATTCGGGAGAAGAGCTGTGGCTTGGGCAGTTTGGAGCAATGGCCGGTTTCTTCTGATTCTTTGTAAGATTCGATAAGATTCTTAAATTCTAAGTCAAAACTATACTCTGCATTAACTATCTGGTTTCACTTGCGCTTTCTAAAAAATTGCGCCGTAATACACGTATGGCTTTGGACTATTGGACTGAGTTTTTCGAAGATCTTCAGCATGTTCGGGGTAGATCCCGCAACACGGTTCTGGCATATCGCCGAGACCTTGAGCTGTTTGATACCTTTCAACAATCACACAAAGATTTAAATCTAATCTTTGATTTTATGACGAAGAAAGGTTTGAGCACTCGATCGCAAGCTCGAGTGATCAGTTCTGTTCGCACTTACTACAAATTTTGCGAATCAAAGGGCATGAGTATTCCTGATATTTCAAAGCTTCGACCGCCGAAGGTTAAAGCTGCTCTTCCGAAGCCTCTCACGTTAGATGAATTCAAAAAGCTAGTTGATAACTGTGAAGTTGATAACCCGCCTAAGTCAGCTCGCAACCAAGTCACCTTGTTGTTGCTGTTTGGTTTAGGTTGTAGAGTCAGCGAGTTGATTGCTCTTGATCTTCATGATTTCAATGAAACCGAGAGTTGGATCAAAGTCGTCGGTAAGGGCGGCAAAGAGCGCCTAATACCTTTGACTCAAAACTTGCAGCAAGAGTTGAAGATTTACATTGTGCACGTCAGGCGAAAGCTAGTTAAAGACAACACGAGCTCAATATTGATTAATGATCGTGGCAAGAGGCCTTCTCGGGTCGATATCTGGAGATGGCTGTCGGCCTGGTCAGAGAGAGCCGGTTTTAGTGAGCCAGTGAGCCCTCACAGGTTTCGCCATGGTTGCGCAACGGCGCTGCTTGAGAGTGGTGCTGATCTTCGCTCGATTCAGATGCTCCTTGGTCATTCAAGTATTCAAACAACACAGATCTACACTTCGGTTTCTACCAATAAACTGAAAGAAGAGATCGATAAGCATCATCCACTTTCTACTGACTTCAGTGTTACTAAAAAGCCTGAAGAAGTTGAGCCTTAGGCTACTCAATTGTCTTGTCAAAGCGACTCGGTCTTCGCCGCAGAACTATCGCCTCTGTGGTCGCACTTTGTTTTCTCGTTCGATTCCGATGAGATTGAAGTGCACCTAGTGCATCGGTACTAAAGGTGATTGAAGTTCTCGGCAATGCTTCAAAGCAGTTTGCTATTTCTTCTTATTTGATTTTTCTCGGCACGATGTTATAACGGTCTTCTGAGCTAAACTCTTGATAGATATGATTCGTGAGAAGCCCAGAGATTCGTCTGAGTTCACCTAGTAAGTCCATCACGATTGAGCTTGACCGGCTTGACTCTTTTACTCCCTCAAGCAGTCGGCTCATATGAGATTCTTTAAACTCAATTTCGAGCTTTCTGATCTCACGTTTAGTCGAAATTGCTTTGGCTCCAAGCTGTTTGTCTCGTCTTTGAAAACAGCCAAGAGAGTAGTCGTTTAGCAGCACGATCTTTTCATGCAGCTGAGTCAGGTCCTCCCAGCCTTCGTCTGAGAATTCTAGCTTTAGGTTGTGTTTCTTTGCGGCCATTTCTTTCAAAGTGTTGTCGATCACATCAGCGACCGACTCAAGGTCAGAAACATAAGTGAACACTCTCATGATGTCAGCTTGGTTTTCACTAGTGCTCTCAAAGTTCCATTCGAGTTTTTCGGTTAGAAAGATGCGAATCTCGCGATTGAGCAAATCGACTTTATCATCTTGCTCTGAGATTCTGTCGGCCAGCCCTGGGTCGTAATTGCGAAACAGATTAAGCGACTCAAGTAGCATTTTCGTTACAATGTTGGCCATGCGAAGGGCTTCGCGTTCGGCGTGGGCGAGGGCGACTGGCGCAGAGCTTGTGCTCCATGCGTAACGCTCAAGGTATTTGGTGCCGAACTGCTCTTTGTTCTTTTTGTTTGGCACTAAGAACAAAACGGCCTTAGAGATCAGCGGCAGTACGGGCAATAGCAAGAAAGAGGCGATGATGTTGTAGAAGCTGTGGAAGTTAGCAATGCTGCGCTCAGGGGTTGCACCAAGGCTGAGGCTTCCGATGTAGCCGGCGAGTGGCACAAACAATAGGATGCCGAGCACTTTAATTAATGTGTGAGCCCAAGCCACTTGTTTACCGCTGTCGTTCTCTCCAAGAGAGGCAATTAGAGCAACACCTGTTGTGCCGAGGTTAGACCCGAAGATCCAGTAGAGGCTACTCTCAAATGACAAAAGACCTTGGCTGGCGAGAGCCATAGCAAAACCGATCGTTACCGTGCTGCTATGAAGAATGGTTGTGAGAATTGTGGTCACAACAAAGATGAGCATGGGGTTGTCGTTTAAAGACTGAAGTGTGCTTGCGAAGTCAGGCAGGTTTCGCAAAACTGAAGTTCCGCTTCCGATGAGTTCAAGCCCAAAGAAAAGCATCCCAAAGCCCATCGGCACTGTCATCAAACGTTTAAGGCCCGGTCTGCTCGTCAAAAATCTGACGAAGAATGAAAACACGAAAATAGGTAGCCCGTACTGGGTGAGGTTCAAGCTCAGAAGCTGAACCGTCAGCGTGCTTCCAATTGTTGTGCCGAGAAGAACAGGCAGAGACTCGGCAAGAGTTAGCACTCCTGCTGAGCAAAGACCAACCAAAAGAGAGGTGAATGCTCCTGAGCTTTGTAGCATCACGGTAAGAAGCACACCTGTTGTCAGGCCCATCAGCTTCTTGCCAGAGATCATCTTCATTAGATCTCGGGTTCGGTTGGCTGTGAGCTTTTGTAGGGCTTGGCTTGTGGTCTGCATGCCGAACATAAAGAAGGCTATACCTGCTAATGCTATCAATATTGCTGAATGTTCTGATCCCAACATGGCACCCCCGCCTTTGTTAGGATTAAATCATGATTTGTCGAATTCTCAAAACTGAGGCTTATACACAAAAACCTGTTGTGATTTGTCGCTTCTTAATGTGTATACTAGGGAGTTATGCCCTTTCGAACTATTGCCTTAAATTCTGCGCTAGCTCTGGCCTTACTGTCATCATCTACAGGCTTTGCCGTTGAAGAGCACAATGCGCACATTTGGTCTATCTTTCGATATGAGGGCCAGGCTCAGGGTTATGGTTATTCGGCTCAATTGCAGCATCGTTACAGATTTGACAAAGAGAAGTTGTTTGAAGAGCAGGTCAACTTGGCAGCCTCTAAAGAAACCTCCCATGGCGTTTGGACCACGATTGCGACGGTGGGCACAGTAGATGGTTACCAGAGGCTGAATGAGCTGCGTATAGCAGGGCAGTGGGAGCGGGACTTTGAGATCGCTAAGGCTTGGGTCTATTCGCTTCGGTTTCGGCAAGAGTTCAGACAGTTTTCAGATGTAGATGAGGTAGCGCCAAGGTTTCGAATACGAAACGAAGTGGAGCGATTGCTCTCTGGTGGCCGGAGCCTGAGTCTGAACCAAGAGATTAACATCTACCAAACTGACTACATTGATGAGGCTTCGGGCTTTGCATCTCTTCGAACAATTTTGTCTTATGAGTTTCCATTCAAGAACGAGGTGGCCTCTGCTTCTTATCTAAATGATTACAGAGAAGACAAAGTGCCCACTGAAATGAGGCATGTCTTACTTCTCACTTTTGTAATCGAATAGTTTGAATTACTCACCGCAAGAATACGAGCCCGCGGACAGCGAGGGCCTTAGCTACCAAAAAGTAGCTTGTGAGGAGTGCCCGGTAATTTGCATTAGCTGAGCTCCATGAAAATACAATCTTTAATGAATCAAAATGGTGAGTGGCGGCCTCTTGAGGTCGAGGTCTCTTTACGTAAAGGCATAGCGGGTATCAAATTCTTAGGCCTACCAGATGCCCTTGCAAAAGAGAGCGTTGAGCGTTTGAAGCCGGCCTTTGCTAAGCTTGGGCTAGCTTGGCCAAACTCTCAGATAGTCACAATTAACTTGAGGCCCACACATTTAAAAAAATCGAGCAAGGGTTTAGATCTTCCGATTGCCCTCGGCATTCTCGCCGAAATGGGCAGTCTGCCTGATCAAGTGATCGACTCTGGCAAATACTACTATGGTGAAATCGACCTCGATGGCCAACTTCATGTGCCAGAAGATCTGCCGAGATTTTTACCCTTAAATCAGAATACAGAAGTCGTGACTGGCCAAGGTTCAAGTGCTCAGCATTGTGTTACTGAGAGGTGGGTGAATCTTAAGGGCTTTGATAACCCTAAGTGTGAAGCGGCTAAAAGTGTCAGTGCAAGTTTTCAGAGGCCAGAGTTCGGCGATTATGAGTTTTCAGAAAAAACCGCGAAGCTTCTGAAGTTATTGGCTGCGGGCGAGCACCACGCTCTGCTGGCTGGGCCAGCTGGTAGCGGTAAGACCACATTGGCGTTCGCTTTGAAAAGCTTGCTGAGAGCCCCTAGTGAGCTAGAGGCTCGCTCAATATTGAGGGTGCAGAGCCATTTTGGTGAGCTGCCGAGTTGGCGGCC
>JABSOQ010000222.1 GCA_013216195.1 Bdellovibrionales bacterium | reverse complement strand
CCACCGAGGCGGCAAATGCAGTCACCACTTCACTAGCGATTGGCATCTCGTAGTCTCTCTTCGAGGGCAGCCAGTAACGGATTCGATCGAAAAGAGTCTTGGTCAAGACTCTGGCATTAGTGGCCATTAACTCGCTCGGCACCGCCCACAGTACCAAGTCGACATCACCTTCTTCAAAACCCAGGTCTAAAAGTACTCGATGATACTGACTTTGAAGCTCAGCTTCTTTGTGTAAATCAACACCAGCTACGTAGACAGAAGAGCCTCGCAAGGCCTCCAAGCCCCTCTCACTTATTGCCACCTGCATGCGCTTGTTGAACTCTTCAACTTGGTCACCTGGCCCCATAGGTATTCCTACAGAATCGCTAACGTAGCCTCTACCTTCTTCGAGCTCTAGTGGTGGGCAAAGGTAACTTGTGCAACTGCCGTAGTAATTTCGGATCGACTCATGGCTTTGAGGGTCCCAATCGATTGTGATAGGTGATTCAACTGCCTGATCGACTTCTGATTGAGCATAAAGCGGGTTCATTACTAGGCTCGCAATGCACACCCAAATCGCAACTTGCCGACTGATCATCTGAATCTTCCTCTATCTCTTAGTAACAGAGGTATATAGCAACCCTCAGATAGAAGCTCGATGAACTCAGCAGCAATGTATGGTTTTCACATTTGTCTAACAAGAAATGTCGTGTTTGAAGCAAACCGCCACTAAGCAGACTTTTTCTCTGAATGAAGAGCTTCACCGCAATGTGGGCACTTTTCTCCCTCTTGCTTGTAAGCCTTCTCGAAGCGGGCTTTCTCTTTCTCTTCCTGTTCTCTCTCTTGCCTCTTTGTCTCTTCGATTGCCTCAACCAAACCAGCGCCTAAAATACCAGTAGGTATAGCGACCAGCCCCACACCTATGACTGCCACCATAGAGCCAAACACCTTACCGCCAACAGTTATTGGGTAAATGTCGCCGTAACCAACTGTGGTTAGTGTTGCAATCGCCCACCACATCGCAGCTGGAATACTAGAAAACGCCTCTGGCTGCGCTTCATGCTCAAAAAAGTACATGGATGTAGCAGACACCACCAATAGTACCAAACCTACCGAGAATGCGACGATCAAGTCTGGAGCTCTCTCGCGAAAAACATAACTCAACAAGCGCATAGACTTTGAATACCGCCCCAGCTTAAATATTCGAACAATTCTAAACAGTCTCAATGCTCTCAAGTAACGCAGATCAATTGTTATAAACAGAGGTAAAAAGAAGGGCAGAATTGCTAGCAAATCAATAACGGCAAAAGGGCTGACCATGAATTTCAGCCTCGAAATGATCGGTCGCGAGTCGTCACCCTCTGGGGCCGTCCAGATTCGCATAAAGTACTCAAGTGTGAACACAATTACTGAGAACACCTCAAAGCCAACAAAGAAGTTGTGATAGTTGCGAAACAGTGAGGGCACAGTCTCAAGAACAACCGCGACAATGTTTGAGATGATAAGGGCTGTGAGAAAAATGCCTATGGCTTTGTCATAGCCACGCCGGGCCTGAAAGGGTTCTAAGGCGTGGTAGAAAGACTTTCTCGAAAACTTTCGAGGCTGCACCTGATTCTCCTGGGTTTAAAAAAACTTCTGCTTAATCAACAACTTATCGGCCCAACTGTGACGAGAGTTCACTGGTCGAAAGCCTAGTTCAACAGTGGGCTTTGGCATCAGATGTGCTTTAAAAGCAGCTGAAATCGGAGTGTAGAGTTCAAGGTCGCATCAGTGCTGTTTCAGTAGCGCCAATATGACCATTTTGGGCGCAGACCAGTAGGTTTTTCACTCTGACTAAATCACTCTGGAATGTAGGTATTTGCGAGGTATCAGAATGAAGAACAAAAACGCCCTAATGAAAGGCCTGATAGCATGTGGCCTAAGCTTGCTTTTGACCGCCTGTCCGACAGAAAAAAAAGGTGGCAAAGGCAAAGGCTCCGGTGTTGACAGTGTCTCGATTGCAAAAATTGGTGGCAAGTCAGTACAGCTCTGCTCTCGATCAGTGAATATGCCTGCGCTCGAAACCGCACTCAACGAACAGCTGAGAACCGAACTTGGCTTTCGAAACGACCTTGAAATTGATGAAGACTATGAAGAGTACTTTTTTGATGCTGAACACATCTACACTGAAGGTTTAACTTTTGCCTTTTTGAACTTTAGAGCGATCTATTGTCGTAGCGAAGCAGTCACCTTGGCACTGCGACCATCAAGCATGCGTGGCTGGACACTCTTTCAGTATGATTCTGTCGCCACACAGGCCAGTGAAACTGGCGGACGACAGGCACTAACAGCAGTGCCATCGACGCACTACTTGTCACTAGACAAAAAGGGCTTCTTGCGTGCACTTGAAACTGGCAAGGTATCTAAGAATCAACTGGTCAGAAACCCTGATTACTTCGATCGAGAAGAAGGTTCCGAGAGGTATATCGAACGAGAACAACAGATGCCTGAGGAGTTCTCGGTAAGCGTGTTGTCTTTGCTAGGTGCTGATATCAAGCAACTCAATCAGTCGAGTGCAGATTTGGCAGCCCGTCTATTAAAGCTTCTCGACAGCTCAATTCTAAGTGGCCTAGAGCTTCAAAATCAAATCGACTTTTCAAGAGCTAGCCAGGTTAGGGGTGAGCAACTAGATGAAGACTTTGGACTCTACAGCTCTTACTGGTCGACACAGTTTGAGCGAGAACGCTTGCAGACTTTGCAGAAGGCAAATCTCACAGTCTACCAGGCGTGGGTTGGTGTAGATGGTATCAACAGACTGGTATACGAGAAGCAGTACGAGAACTTGAAGGCACTAGCTGTTGAAGGCAATGTGAATACAGTTAGTAGAGTCCGCTACCGAAACAATTACTCATCACGATTGCATTGGCGCTACGGATCGAAAGCCATACAACTCATTGCTGGTGTTACCACCTATGGTCTGAGCCCTTTGATGGTAGCTGCAGTTCTGAAAGACGATCAGGCCATTGAAATTCTGAAAGCAGTAGAGGGTATTGAACTTGGCTTACAAAGCCCGATGCTCGGTAGTGCAACTTGGAGTGGTATATATGACGGCTCTATCACGCTGGGCTCTATCTCAGGCTACCAAGGCTCCTGGGATGGCTCAGGCTCGGTGGGCTACCTAGGTTCAGGCGGATCATTTGGTGGCAACAATGGCGGTGGCCCTGGCGGCTTCAATAATGGCGGCGGGGGTGCTCCTCGCACTCAAAAATCGCCAGAAGAACTCGCACGTCAACGTTGCCCTGGCTGCACAGCACTTATGGTTGCAATCAACGAGGGCCATTGCCAGCAAGTTCATAGCATCGTCGAAAGTAACGCTGCGATTGCCAACCAACCCCACAGCAACGGCAAGAGCCCGATTGAGTTTTCTTTAGACAGAGATGCAAGATGTCTGGTTGACCTCGTACAGAACAACTCAAAATTTGTGAAGAACGTAACAGCCGTAGAAGGTCAAATGGCTGCCCTATGGCGTGTTCTATCTCGCTTCTCTCCTGAGGTGCTTCGCGCTGTACCTGATGCCGAATGGCAAGGCTTAACAGATGCACAAAAGGCCTACCTTGCGAGACTCGAGTTTGGCACACAACGTAGCACTAACGCTGCGATTTTTAAAAGAATGACTCGCTTAGAGGTTGTGAATCGAGCCGAGTACCACTCAATTTTTGCGGAGTATTTGGAAAAACTGATAAATCGAAACACAACTGAGTACACAATCAACCCACTTGAAAAGTTTCAGCAAATGAAAGACCTTGGCTTCGACCCGAACTCAGTAACGGGAACTTTTGGCCACACGATCTTTGACTTTCTTCTTCACTTTCGAGGCGCTGAAAAAGCAATAACTAACAATCGTCACAATCGCCTAGAGCTCTTCGAGCTTGATACTTTCGACGAAAACTTAGATAGAATCCTTGAAATTGAACCGAGTTGGTTAACGACATGGGTGAATGGTCAAAGCTTCTTTGGCTACAACCCCATCTCATTACTAGCCGCTTACAATGAGCAAGACATGCTTCGCTCTCTCAACAAGATACCTGGTAGAAACCTTGAAACCCGTTGCGCAAAGTCTGGCTATACAGCGGTTAATTGGTCAGTTATGCGTATGAAGTTTGTCGACATTCCACTCTACGAGGGGGTCAATATCACATTCACTCCAAATGGCTGGAATGGCATGTGGCACCTTTTAGTCGGAGAGCTTGGAGCTGAAGAAGTTCATGACTTTGAGTCTGGCCGCGAGATCAAGCCTGCTCTGAACGAAAAATTCGACGAGATTCTCGCTGAGTTCAGAGCGATGTACGATGCGGTAGATCGCCATGACCACCACCCGATTCCATTTGAAGTGAAGTGGTTCCAGACTCGCTCTAAGTAATCCTTTTGCTCAGATGCCTTAACCGGCATTTGAGCATGATATCACTATTCAACTGTCACAGATTTAGCTAGGTTTCTAGGCTGGTCAACATCATGCCCTAACGAGTGAGCAACATGAAAGCTCATCAACTGAAGAGGTATCAACTCAAGCAGAGGATTGATTAAACCATCAACCTCAGGCAAAGCAAGGTAGTGATCTGAGAGTTTCATGAGCTTTTCATTTTGGCCCGAACCTATCGAGATGATCTTGCCACCCCTAGCCTTTGCCTCTTCAAGATTTGAAAGCGTCTTTTCATACAGTTCATCAGAGGGAGCAAGCATAACGATCGCCATAGACTCGTCGATCAAAGCGAGGGGCCCATGCTTCATTTCACCTGCGGCGTAACCTTCTGCATGCATGTAGGCGAGCTCCTTCATTTTCAAAGCACCTTCGAGGGCTATGGGATAATGCACTCCACGCCCCATATACAAAAAGCCCCTGAAGGCCTTTAGAGTCTCAGATGCCTCGTCAAAGAACTTGTCATAGGCCAACACTGACTCC
>JABSOQ010000221.1 GCA_013216195.1 Bdellovibrionales bacterium | reverse complement strand
GGGTTTATCGTTACAACTCCAATTGGCAGCAACAAGTCGAAGCTCAAGTTGATGCCTCAGAACCGCGGGGCATTTTGGCTTTTAATGACCAAGTCTATGTGGTTGATTCTTCAAGTAGTGAAGTTTTGGTCTTAGATCAACAGGCTGAAGAGATAAACCGGTTTTCTTTGAGCGGTGCAACTCTTGATCGGCCACAGAAGATTGTTTTTGATTCAACCCGTGATTTGTTTTACGTGACAGATTCTTCCAATGACAGACTCGTGGTGTTTGACCGCGAGGGTACCTACCAGTCTGCTTTTGGTGCCAGAGGTTTTGGTAGTGGGCAGTTCCGCCAACCCACGGGTATTGACGTCGACGAGCAGGGCAATGTGTTCGTTGTAGACACCAACAACTCAAGGCTTCAGATTTTCTCTCAAATCGTGCAAGACTAGTTTAGAACTTTGGGCGCAACGAACGCAAAGAAGCTTCCAATGCACCAAATAGAAGCCGACAATATCAAAATGCGCGATGACAGCCTTCGGGCAGAGTCGCATGCTTTTGCGAGCAAAGGGTCTGCTGGGCAGGGCTCAAAGCGTGAGCGGTATTGAAAGTAGGCGGCAATCGAGATCATCAGGCCGCTCCCGCTAAAGACGTAGGCTTTGTATTGTGAAAGCCAAATGAGCTGAGGCAAGGTAGTGACCAGGCCAGCCATCACAGCGCCCATTCCTATTGATACCAAGAGGCTGGGGAGTGCGCAGCAGAGCAGAGTGCCGGCGGAGGCGAAAAGAGCAAAATAGCTCGCCAGTTTACTCTTCAACAAAACCCCCATAGGCAAAGCCAGCATTCGTGACGAGCTCTTTAATTACTGATTCGGCGAGAGTCTTACCTTGGTGCAAGTGAACTTGCACAAGCATCTTGTCGAGGTCAACACTTGTGCTCTTAACGGCTTCTTGCCTGTTAAAATTCTTTTCAATACCCTGAGCGCAAAAAGCACAGACCAAACCCTTTACTTTGATAACAATCTTCTCAGGGCTGATCTGTTTTGCGGTCGATTTTTGATCAGAGTGATCGTGTTTTTCTTCATTTTTGTCATGATGATGATTGGACTTAGATTGCTTGCCATCATTTGAGGCGTCACCGTGAGCCTTCTGCGAAGACTTCTCACTTTTGTGGCTTTTGTGTTTAGCGTGTTGGTCAGCGAATCCAAGAGGCACCGCGAGAGACAGACCAATTGTCGATATCAAAATTATGAATCTCATAAAACTTGCTCCTCTAAAAGTGCGTAATGTAATTGAATCTGGTGAACCCATTAAATGACTGACCAATTTCGAAAAGTAAGTTGCGATAAAAAACTCTCAAAAAGGGTGTGAGATCATCTACAATCTGGCTCTCTAAAAACTCATTGTGTTGAAATTCAAGAATCAGCCAAGAGTGAATTCCATCGAATTTTTCAACATAAGGGGCAAGACCAGCTCTGATCACAGTGTGTTGAAACTCCAATTGCTCCTCAGATACTAGCTGTAGATGCTTGATCAAAAAGTAATAGTCTCTGTCTTCGATATCGAATTGAACAAGACCGTAGCCCACTGTTTCAGGCTCTGTTGAAAGCTCGCTTCGCCCCGCTCCGAGATTGAAATAGATGTTGGCTTGAAGGTTGTTTTCGTTCCACCGTTTAGCCAAGATATTCACAGAGGCAACAGTCGCAAATTTATTGTTGCCTAGGTTGGGCCTAGTAAAATGATGCAGACCCGCAGCTAGCCAATATTCAAAAGAGTGGTTGATTTGATTGTGAGTCAAAAATGGAGAGTGATAGCCCATTATTCCCGTTGAGCCTTTAAATGCCACAGGGTGTGCATTGGCTACTTCAGACGATAAACAGAAGGCTAACATCAAGATGGTCAACCTCATAAAAAATGCGCTCTCACCATGTCTCTGATCATTTGGTTGTCTTCAGTAAGAGTTTGATCTCGGCCAGAACGCTATCTGTTTGTTTCTTTGTTGATGAGCTAATTGCTGAATGCACACAATGATTGAGGTGGTCGTCTACAATATTTCGCTCGACAGTACCTATGGCAGACTTAATGGCTTTCAGTTGAGTCAAAATGTCTACGCAGTATCGCTCCTCTTCGATCATATTAATTACGCCTCTAACTTGACCTTCAATACGCTTCAGCTTTGCAATTTCTGAATGGTGCGGAGCACCTTTTTTGTGATTACCCATAGCCTTTAGGTATACCCCCTAGGGGTATACAGGCAAGGTTTTTCTGAATTCTTTTAGCAGGGGACCAAGAGGGTGATCTGGCGAGGTCAATGTTTCAGTTTTAGACATATAGAGGCGCTTTTGTTTTTAAACTAGGATTGTGGAGAGAATTTGCCTGAACTACATATTCAGATTTAAGTCTTCGTGGTTTTGGAGAGATCTAGCTAGAAATGCCGGCCATACGTCTAGAGGTTAAGGCCGTACTGTTAAGTTATTTTAACGTGCTTAGGGTACCAGATCGAGGTTCCGATAAGCTTGCATATGAGCGAAACCAATTCTGATAAAAAACCAAGAGTTATGCTGGTCGATGATAGCCGAACTGTGCGGGCCTTTTTAAGTACAGCCCTGGAGCAATTCGGTTTTGAGATGCACGTTTTTGAGTCTGCTGTTCATGCACTTGAAAACCTTGAGCAAGTCGAGCCAGACTGCATACTGACCGATTTCGAAATGCTCAATATGACAGGGCTAGAGTTTATTAAAGAAATTCGAAGCCGAGATAAATTCTCGATAGTGCCCATTTTGGTTTTGTCTTCTAAAGATCAAGACGAAATCATCGTCGAGTGTGTCACTGCAGGTGCAGAAGATTATATTCTTAAAAGAACAAACCCTGAGGTGTTGGTCTCTAAGGTGAGTATGCTAATTGAGCTAAAAAACTCTCGCGACAATCAACTCAACCTGGAGCGTGTTCGAACATTTAAGGCCACTACAGTGACTTTGAATCATGAGCTGAACAACCTGTCTGCGATTCTGCTACCTTTGCTAGATCAAGACGTTAATTCGACTAAAGCGCTAGAGAATATCAAGCAAGACGGCAAGATGTTGCTTAGAAACCTAACTCGTCTTATCGAGCTGATCAAAGAACTTAAAGATCTAGATCAGGTGAGCTTCGAGAACTACATCGGCACCACCGAAATGCTCGAACTCAAAAAAAATAAGGTCAGCTAGAGCTCAAAATCCAAAAGAGAATCAGTTATTTAGCCAAAGGTCGTGCCAGTGAACTTCGCTAGAAGCTCTGCCGATCAACCAGGCTTAAGTTCAGTGCCGACAGAACCGCTAGAATCGGAGTTTCGGGTCGTGATCGGTGCTGCAGTGGTGAAATCTAAGGTTAACTTTTTACTGTCTTATTCCGATACATTTTTGTGGTGAAGTATCTTGGATTATTGCTATTTTGCGTTTGTGCTTTCGTCGTCAAAGGCGATCAGCCGGGTGACCAACTCGATGGTTTGGTTGAAGCCATTGGTGTAGAAGTACTAGACGAAGAGCTTCGGCTTCGAAACGACGATTTAGACCCCTGCTTTGGCGCAACCAATTTCGTTGGCGCAACAGATAGCGATCGAGAAAACTGCGAGAGAGACTTGCGCCGAAACCTGGCACTCGAGGCTGCGGAAGAGACCTTTCAAGAGATGCAGCGCCACCTTTGTGATGGTGCTGAGTCAGCAGACCTTCAGGTAGAAGAGTGTGCTCACCCCTTGCTGAATTTTTATGAGAGTATTGATGAGTTGTACCAGTCAACTTGCCAAGCCTACTGCCAAGCTCTGGTGCCAGCCTCATCACACGGGCTGATCACTTGCTCACAAGGCGTTCAGTGCCAAAACCTATCGCAGCGAGAAGAAGAGCTCTACGCCTATGGTATTGAGTGTTTGCAAGGGGCTCGAAACGGCGGTGCAGCTTTGGTCGAGGGTGTTGGGCAAGCTGTCGAATCGACATTGCGTATTCCGTATGATGCCTATATGCAGTTAGTGTTCATCACCCAGCACGGCTTTCATGATTGGATGCTCACAGCTTTGTCGAACGACATTGATCGAGCAGGCGACACAGTTCGCTTAATTCGCGCGGTTCCTGAGATGATCAGAAACCAAATGAGAGCATTGCGCTGCATGGAAACAGAGGTTGCCCGCCAGTATATCTGTCAATTTGCCACAACGGCAGCTGCTACAGTTGCGACTACAGCCTTGGCTCGCAGAGTGGCTCTGCCTGAAATTGAGAGAATGATTGCCTCAATGTCTTATGGTGACATTGTGCCTGGTCGGCCCGGGGGTGGTTGGGGTGACGTTTCCAATTTGTCTCCCCCTGAGCTGATGATTCGGCTGAGGCAATCTCCAAACGGTCAGAGGCTCTTAGAGGAGCTGACAGATGAAGAGTACGAGATTCTTGAGCAGGCCCTTCTTTTTCGCAGCCGTGAAACCGGTCTTCATGCGCAACTTATAAATGAGCTCGATACGAATGATATGAATGATTTGATCGAAATCATTAGGCGGCAAGCTGGTCGAGATGTGACTTACAGTATGGACGACTCTCGAGTTGAGTATTTGACCGCAGAGTTGCGAGAATTCTTGCCAGAGAGGGGTTCACAGATTGTCGGCACTCCACCACTGGTCGACGATTTTGAGCTGACAGCTGAGGTGAGGCGAGACATTGACGCAGCCTCAGGAATTCGAACAATAGACGACACCAGAGGTGTAGACTTAGTTGATATAGAGAACCGAGTGGAGCTCACAGTAGACAGGTCTCCTAGTGCGGGCTCAGAGCTCTCTGGATACGGTATCTTAAGAGGTGAGGTCGGTGAGTTAAACGGTGAGCCAGTATTCTTAAAGACCTCTCGCGCCGATATAGAGGGTGGCGGCAATCGGTCAGAGTTTCAGGTCATTAACGAGTCTCGTATGACCCAGCTCTTAGAAGAGCATGGATTGGGCCCTCGT
>JABSOQ010000220.1 GCA_013216195.1 Bdellovibrionales bacterium | reverse complement strand
TTAGACTCCATCTGATGGGTCAATTTCAGAAGCACAGTCAATAAGATCGCTGACATGGAATGCCCCGATGCACTCGCCACGATAACCCCGAAGCGCAAGCGGTCCTGATGCTCGAAAAGATCGTAATAATCACCACCACTAATTTTTGACGGTACAAATTTGTAACTCATCTCAAACCCAGGAAAGCTAGGAAACTCAGTCGGAACCAAAGCCTTTTGAATTCGCTTGGTCAGACTCAATTCATGACGAATTTGAGCTATCAAACCTTCAAGCTGCCCGTTAGCGGCAACCAACTCATCGCGGTACCGCTTGAGGTCTGATTCACGCGCTTCCACTTCGGTCTCAAGCTCCTGAATGCGTGCCTTTAGTTTGCTAATCTCTGAGTCTGACATGGCTTCCTTTTACTGGTGAACTCCCCGTAAGCCTAACCCAATGACAAAGTATGTCAATTTTTTGATTTTGCTTTTCTTTTATCGCAATGCGAGGCGAAATATCTTTAGGGATACCTATCCGAAATTTCGGTTGAAACAAATTCATCAATCAAATAGCAGGGAAGCTGTATGAATATCGAAACAAACATAGTCTGGAAAAAACTATCAGTCGACTTGGAGCTTCTTAACACAGAAGACCCGAACTCGTTGATCCCACTGGCGGCAAGCCTGAACAGCATGCTCGACAGCAATATGGATCTCGAGAGAACAGATCGTGCGATAAACTTCATGACCTATGAACTCATCGCGCGAGCTGAAGAGTATTCGGAGTGGGATCGATTCCAAATTTTGAATGACTACTTTTTTGATCACAAACAATTTCAGATTAGTGGTCCAAACAATAGTGTCATGCCTGAGCACCACCTTTTGTTAGAGCCAGTATTAAAAAACAAAACTGGCCATGCGCTTCCACTTGCCATGCTCTATCAACATTTCGCCAATCATTTGGACTTACCAATCTACTTGGTGAATATGAGCTCAATGATGATTATGAAATGGGTTCGAAGTGGTAAATCTAGCTTTGTTCATTTGTTGGAACATGGCAAACTTCTCGACTCAGAGAGCCTAACTCAACTCATACAGGCCGAGAAGTCGTTAGAAAACAAAGACTCGGATTCTTGCGTAGATATTTTGCCGAATCGCTCAATCTTTGAAAACTACATCACAGCTCTGTTGAGAAGCTCTAAAGAGAACGGACGATCAGGAACTCAGCTCACTCTACTGAATGTGCTGTTGGTTTTGAACCCCCATTGTCTCGAGAGCCTGGCTCACAGAGGTTTGCTGCAACAACGATTGGGTCACACTCGAGAAGCCCTGCTCGATTTTAAAAAGTACCTGTCTTTCGTAGAACTTGAATCAGCACCTCTGCCCGTTCAAACCGCATTCAGGCAGCTACAAACTATGAATGAGCTGAACCAAGGCATCCCCAAAGACGAGACGATTCACTGACACCTCTGTCCATTTAAGCGCGAGCTAAGTCTGCTTCTGGCAGCAAGAATCTCTGCCTTAGGTCTACTATGGAGTGTGTGTTTTCGACTATCTTACGAATCGAATTAAAGACTGGGATAGCCTGTTTGTAGTCCTTGTGTGAGGTAAGACCCTGCAGTAAAAGCTCATCATAGACCTGAATCGAGTCATTTACGTAGCCCTGCATGTCTTCGAGAAACGAATCCATAGATTCGGGTTGAATATTAAAATGATCGGTCAGCATTGGAAACACATGCTCGTAACACTCCACTGCAGCTGTGAAGTACTTTGAAAGGTCCTGTTTCAGATCATCTGAGAACTCATAACGATTCTTTTGCTCAAGAATGTCTTGGCAGTTGTCGGCTATCTTCTCTAGTTCAACTGCAAAATGCAGAAGACAAGCAGATTCAAAGCTCTGGGTTTTCGAAAGGTTTACCTGCATGACCTTGGCTAGAAACACCGTTAGCTCTTGCAAAATCGAATCGGTGATCCCCTCATACTTCAGAGCCCGGCTCTCACTATCTTGAGACGCTTTGAGCAAAGTATCTTGAGTCATGTGCAAAGTGGTATGAACCAAGGCCGCCATCTTCTTCACTTCTTGGCTCGCCTGCTCCAAAGCCAAACTTGGCGCAAACTGCGAAGGCCGCCCAAAGTAGCGTAGGTGTTGGGTCTGCTTTTTCTTCGGTTTTCGAAAAATCAACTCCATGATTTTCTCAGCAAGCGGAGCCAGCATAAAACCAATAAACATGATCAACAAATTTGTCGCAACATGTGCCATCGGAACAGCAAGAGTGGGGCCAACGTTAAGAGTTTCAGATGGAAACAGGGCACCAACAGAGTTAGTAAACCGCTCCAAGTGATGCCACAAAAAATCAAAACTGAAACCCAGCAATATGACTCCGACGAGAGAGATCACCACGAAGTAGCCAACTCCCTTTCTCGCCACAAGGTTTGACTTTCTAGCTGCCAAAAAAGCCGGTATCACCGCACCAAGGTTGAAGCCAACAGCCATGATCACTGCTGATTTAGTTTCAATCAAACCAGCAAAAACAAGAGCCATCACTAGGCCCAAAAGTGCAACTGTAGACCGTACGACCATACAGAATGGCAAAACGACAAACACAAGCGCAAAAAAACCAAGCCGTCCATCTGGCAAGACATCTAGTAATGACTTTAACCACTGGGCGATAAGATCTGGCTGAGCCGCTCCAAATGCAATCACATCAAACCCAAGCAACATGAGCCCCACCGCGAAAACCGCTCGCCCAAGCCCTGCGAGCTGGTCCCACCTGGCATGCATCATAGGTAGAATGCCCAATGCTAGAAAATACAAGTCAACCCGAAACGAATCTAACAGAAACACCCAAGGGGTTAAGAAGGTGCCAAAGGTTGCCCCCAGCAAGAAGAAGATCATTTGACGTTGATTCATGAGACCCGAGCCTGCGTAGCTCACCGACATCACTGAAGCGCTAATGCGAGACTGAATCATAAGTGAGGTCAGCCCTCCGACAATTGAAGCGATACCATCATTTTGATCGAGCCAGTTTATAATTCTACGCACTCTTGGGCCAACTATGAGCTGCAAGCCCTCTGAAAGCAATCGTGTGCCTAACGAGATCAGGCCCAAGCCTGCAAGCGCTGCTACCAAGAACAAGAAGATCTGCACAAAACCGGAGTTCATGCTTGGTATTATACCCAATGTGATTGCAATTGCATGGTTTTTTAAGAGGTCAGGTACATGTCGTAGCGAACCGAACTTCCTGCAAAGGCATGCTGAAATGGCCCATCAAATCTGTCGGCTTTCAAACCGCGCTTGATCACCACCCGAAAACCCTTAGTTGAAAGAGCTGCTCGCACTAGCGACTCAACGCCTTCTTCAGAGTGCGAGACCAAGCGCTGCATCCACTGCATAGGGCCCTGACTTAACCGCCCCCCCTTTTTGGCCTCAAACATTGGGTCGAGGTAAACTGCACCAGTTGCTCTGTTCATACCTGCTTCAACCAAGGTGACCGAGTCAGCGTGAACCACTTGGAGCTTAGAGATGGCATCTGTCACCCTTTTCGGAAAGCCAATAGTCTCGGCCTCTGACTCCGCTGCAAACTTCAATCTGTTTACTGCATCCGACAAAAGCAAATACACAAGAGGGTTACTCTCAACCGCTGTAACATGAAAACCCGCAGACAACATTAGCAATAAGTCCCCACCAAAGCCTGCTGTTAGGTCGTAAACTCTGCCTTGCTCAGGTCGACCTAGCGCCTTGATGAGTGGCTGCTTTGAACGCTGAAGTGATCTCATCTTGTGCAAAGACCTTGCACTAACAAAATCGAGCGCGAGTGGCTTCAGCTTTTTCTCTTCGATGTGCGATAGGCACAGCTGATCATTGTCGTTCAAGGCAAGATGCCACTGCAGGTACTCTTCAGCAACCTGAACGTCTTTACTCTTCTTCAAGAAGCTTTTCACATCTTCAGATACAGCATCTGCTACGAAGACTTCAAACACTCGGCTACACCTTTATCAATAGAAAATAGACTGGCTCTAGAATACCAACAGAGAAACCACTGTCAAAGAGGCCATAATCAAATGGGCTATTGCGGTTTTTCTAGATAGATGAACCAAATTTGAGCTCATGGGTGAAGGAGAGGTCTTGAATTGTTTCACTACAAAAACTGAGAAAAAGAGTGAGGGCAATACGAGAGCCCCTGCAACATAGGGCTGACCAAAATAAAAGCATAGAAACAAAACCACCACAGGGAGCATAATGAGCTGTACTGTTATGAAGCTTTTAGACTTGTCGAAGCCCATTCGAGCAATGAGCGACTCGCGCTTATTCTGGTAAGTCGCTACCATCTCTTCAAGATACTTTGTTTGAAAAACAAGACTCGCCAGCCAACCAAAAATCACACAAAGAAAAATAATAAACACATGATAGCCACCGAAAACCGTGTAACTAAAGCCGTACGCCAGCAATGGGCCTAAACTTAACGAAACTAAGTACTCGTTGAGACCCTTCTGACTCAGCTTTGACTGCAGTTGCGAGACCGCAAGAAAGGTCAAGACGACAATAGCACCCATCCCAAGAACAAAAGCAGGCCTCTCTAAGAACGCCGGCACAGAGCAAATCGCGCCGAGAACGAAGTTTACGTAGGCCCAGCGTTTAACCTCACGGGCTGTCGCCCACCCTCTTTGGATGATTCCTCGCTTGCGCTTTGATTGATTGCGATCGACCTCTTCGATGTGGTCTTTGTAGTCGTTAAAAAGAAAGATCGAAAAGTGCAAGAAAGTCAGACAGAGCAAAATACTTGATACCAACAACCAATCTGGAACCTGACCTTGCTGGTAATACTCTGCCAAGCAAAGCGCTGGAGAAGTCAAAGTCATCGTCAGGTAAAGTGGCCTGATTCCTTTGAAAATAACAGTAGGTCTTGAGGGGATCTTTTCTTCAGCATCTTCGACCAAAGCAAAGGTGGCCCAGTTGGAAGACTTCTTCGCTGAGAAAGACTTCATAGGTAGAGCCACCCTCCC
>JABSOQ010000219.1 GCA_013216195.1 Bdellovibrionales bacterium | reverse complement strand
AAGCGAACTCGTCAAGTGCCTTCATGAATACACAAACGTTGAGATTTTAGATGCTCAAGTCACCGCCTTAAACGAGAGATCCGTGTCTATTGAAGACAATCATCTCTCTACAGACCGCGTCTTTCTTGCAACCAATGCCTGGACAACTGAATTGGTACCTGAATTGAAGATTGTTCCGACTCGGGCTCAAGCGTTGATGACTAAACCCCTCGGCAAACTCAAGCCTGTTAACTATTACTTTTCTAATGACTTGGCTTACGTTCGAGTTACCCGAGACAGTCGTATCGTTTTGGGCGGAATGCGCAGCCTTGACCCAGATACAGAAGAAACCGACAAACACGGACTCAATACAAAAATTCAGAAATCTCTGCTTGAGCTCGCGAGAACTCGCTTTTCTGATCAAGTACAAGTGGAAAGACAATGGTCAGGAATAATGGGCTTTTCTGAAAACCATCTGCCAATCGCTGGAGTTCGGAGTGGTGTTCACTACCAAGCCGGCTTCAGCGGGCACGGTATGGGCATGGCTTTTCTTCTCGCTAAATGCTTGGTAGAAAGGGCTCTTCTTCAAACCCCTCTCCCTGAGTGGAGTCTAACTGAGAGTAGTATTGAAAAACTCTCGGATCAGCTTTGATTGAAGAAGGGTCCCACCGAAGAATGTGCATGCCTTCTGGAGTTACATTTCGAGAAAGCGCCACATAGGCATGACCGGGCTCCCAAAGCCCATTCAGATCAATAAAAGACTGATGCAATGTTAAACCTTGCGATTTGTGTATGGTAATCGCATAGGCCAATGAGATCGGAAAGTTGGTTGCCGTAGCGACAGGGTTGCCCTCGGCATCCATCATTGAAAAGGCCATTTGTTCGACCTTCACGGTGCGACCGCTCTCGAGTTCTATTTGCAAGTCTTCGTCTGTAATATCAACTATCGTACCCGTGGTGCCATTCACCCACCTTTGCTTTGGGTCGTTTGTTCTCAACATGACATATGCACCGATCTTCATGGCCAGGTACTCAGGAATGGGAGCCATTTTCTTCAACTGTTCAATGGCAGTTGATCGACCGCTGTATGCCGTTTCAAATACGATCTCTTCACCTTCAAGCGCCTCAAGCCTTTCTCCATTAAAAGCTTGGGTCTGATTGAGCCTAGGAAACAGCCTCGTACCAAGCTCGTCATCGGTGATCCAGTCAACAACTCTGTTATTGAGATACTCAATCGAATCTTCGGTCAACTTACCCAAACGAACTTCATTGAGAACTTTCAGAAATTCGGCAGACTGGGCCCGATGATTCTGCTTCAAGCATATGACTTCAAATTGACTGTGTTGCCAAGCTGGTGACTCAAAAGCCCAGCGCCTTTGTTGTCGGTAAGGTGTCACCGGCGGCAACTGTGCGAAATCACCCACGGCAATAACCTGAGCTCCACCCCATGGCTCATCAGACTCTCTGGCCAATCGGCACAACCTCTGAGCTGTGGCAAGTGTCTCAGCCGACAACATTGAAACTTCATCAACGATAAAGCCTTGAATCTTTTGCAACCTACGAACGACCCGGCGGTTGCGCAGGACCCTCTCGATAGTAGCCTCAGGGCCACCCTCTAAAATGCCCAATCCGAAAAAGGAGTGAAACGTACGACCGCCAACAAGCACAGCCGCTGCACCAGTGCTAGCCAAGGTAGGAAACTCCTTTTCGTCGAGCTCTCGACGAAAGTGCTTAACTACAAAAGACTTACCCGACCCAGCCTCTCCTGTAAGAAAGACGTTGGCGCCTGACCGCATTCGCTGCAAAGCGTGCTGTTGTTCGTCTGATAATTGACTCTGCGTCACGTCTCTCCCAATCGAGTAGCTAGCTCGTTCACTATTTGCGTCACTATGGTTACATTTCTCTAAAGATTTCGACATCATCCAGAGAATCGACTAACATTTGTAGCCTAGGTTTTATGGCCTGTTTTTGGCCCCTTGGAACCCCCTAAGCCTAGTGGACTTGATAGCAAATTTCAATCGGAGGATGAAATGGGACAGACCGTAACTTTCGAAACTGTGAACCCGAACCCGAACAATGGCTCAGTAAAAGATGTCAAAGCTGAAGAGGTTTTGACAAAAAAAGACGGCCTTCTACTTATTGACGTAAGACGCCCAGATGAATGGGAAGGTGAGTTGGGACATATCCCAGGTGCGACTCACATGGTGCTCGATGAGTTGCCTCAACGAGTGGGCGAACTACCAAAAGATCAAACAATCGTTTTTGTTTGCCGTAGTGGTGGTCGCTCAGGTCAAGCCAGTGCCTTTGCTGCCGAGAACGGCATTTTAGATGTCTATAACATGGAAGGTGGCATGCTTCGCTGGAATGAGCTCGGCTTTGACACTGAAGGAAAATCTTAGGAGTTAATTATGGTTTTTGTGAATCGAACCCTCAACCTAAAGCGAATCAACTACATCGGCTTCGATATGGACCACACACTTGTGCGGTACCACAGTGCCAACTTTGAGGCTTTGGTTCACTCAACTCTACTCAAGAAACTCGTGACAGAGAAAGACTATCCGCAGTCGATTTTGTCACTTCAGTTTGATTTCGAAAGAGCGATTCGAGGCCTCGTGATCGACAGAAACCTTGGCAACGTGATTAAGCTTAGTCGACACAGCGCCATTCGCACCAGCTATCACGGCCTAAAGCCTCTCGACTACAAGACTCAAAGGAAGCTCTACAAGTCGACCTATATCGATCTTAGTGACTCAGCCTATGACACTGTCGACACCACGTTTTCGATCGCATTTGCGGGCCTGTTTATGCAACTGGTAGAGCTCAAAGAGACTACCGAGCCTCATGCGATTCCAGAGTTTCCTGTTATTGCAGAAGATCTCAACATCGTACTTGATCAAGCTCACCGCGATGGCTCTTTAAAAGATGTCGTACGCGATAATCTTGATCACTTTGTAGTGAAAGACCCTGAGGCAGTTGAAGGTCTTGAGAAGTTTGCAAAACATGGCAAAAAACTTTTTGTACTCACAAACTCTGACTACCACTACACAAAACTCCTGCTAGATTATGCCATTACTCCTTTTCTGAAAGACCACAAGCACTGGAGTGAGCTCTTTGAGTTCACGATCACTTTGGCCGCCAAACCCTCTTTCTTCACCGAAAAAAGGGGCTTCTTAAGAGTGAACCCAGAAGATGGCAGCATGTCGAACCAGAACGGTAAGATTGAGCCCGGAATCTATCAAGGGGGCTGCGCCAACATTTTCACAAATGATTTAGATCTGAGTCCAAATGAGATTCTCTACATCGGCGATCATATTTATGGAGACATTGTTCGCTTGAAAAAAGACTGCGCATGGAGAACCGCTCTGGTAGTAGAAGAGCTCGCTAGTGAAGTTGAGAAGCTAAACGCCACTCAAACTGTGACTGACGAGATAGACAGCTGGATGCACAAAAAGGTGCCTCTAGAAAGCGAGATCGACAGTTTGATTTCCGAAGATGTCGAATATGGCAGTAAGACTAACGAAAAGCGAGTTGATGAACTTATCAAAGAGGTACAAGAAATCGACTCGAAACTATCTCCATTGATTCAAAAACGTCAGTCTGAGTTCAATGCGCTATGGGGTGAAGTCATGAGAGCCGGCATTGAAGAAAGTTACATCGCTTATCAGGTAGAGAGATTTGCTTGCGTTTACATGTCGAGGCTTTCCGACTTACTGAAAATGTCACCTCGGACCTATTTTCGCTCGATGAGAAGACCTCTGGCCCACGAAGTTCAGACAATTGCACCATCAGCTGAGTGAGCGATTTCACTTTGCTGGTAGCCTGAACCGCCGGTTGTTCGGGCAAGTCTTGCAGCCCTTTTTGTCCATGCAACAGTACTTAGGCTTTGATCTTGGCTTTTTATAGCTGGCAACGATGAGTTTTCTCATTGTCTTGTTGAAACCGGCTTTTTTCGCTTTGCCTTCGATTATTTCGAAGGTGCTTTTAGAAAGCTCTCGTCCGTAGAAGTGCAAATGAGAGCTAAAGAATTCTAGTAGTTGAGGCCAAGGCAAAACGTGTAAAGTGTTTTCCAAAATGTCTTTTGCATCGGTCGGCGAGACCTTTTTCTTGGCTAACCCAGGAGAGTTGGCTACATCAAATGCTCGCAAAACAAGAGGGCGAATTGAAGGATTGTCGTACCCCTCCAGGAGTTGGTTTACAAATCTCTTTTGAATTTGAGCCTCTAAAACTGCAGACAACCCCCTCAAAGAATTTGAGTAGTAAAGCAAGAGGTCTCGATCATTCAGCTGACTGACATCAAAAGCCCTCGGCGCATTTTCAATCAGATGTTGCCGAAGATCATCCGACACTTGAAATCCAGAATGCCCCTTTGCCTTTTTGCGTTTCTTTTTTTTCGATTTTTTGGGGAGCTTACCTTTTGGAAACAAATCCCAAGATGCTGTCTTTACATGAAAAAACAAGTCAATCACAGCTGAGGAACTTTGATCACCAGGCTTAAAACTCTCACTTAGATTTGGATCAACTCTCTCAACTTTTTGAAGCATCTTGCCAAGGTCCTCAGCGGCTATGTCGAGCTGTATTGGGCACTGGCCCGCAACTGAAGGTTGAGACCAAAAAAAAATGGAAAGCATCGTCACCAAGGCTGTCATAGATAATATCCCCCAAGAACAAGACAGCACCATATTCAAATCGGCTCAGTTGGGTACTGTAAATGGGTAAATCGGCACCAGATTTAAACTCAACATCTTATTGAAAACAAAATGAGAGCAAATCTCTACTAGACCCTGCTTTCATTTAACTTTCGATCTCTATTGATTTTCATTGTCTTTTCCCTGAACTTTCATTTGATCGATTTCAAGCCCTCCCCCTAGCTCACAGACTTTGTCTTGTGCAATCATTCAAGCTTTCGAAGGGGTGAAAATGCAAGTTTTGAAATTAAAGTTTGTAATTGGGGTCATTGGCCTGAGTCTTACTGCTGAAGCTCATAAAAATTTTCTTACTATGTCTGACTTGAAACAGCAGGTTCAAGCTATAGAGGCTCACTCATTGCCCT
>JABSOQ010000022.1 GCA_013216195.1 Bdellovibrionales bacterium | reverse complement strand
GAAACGGTCTTGGTGTTTGGAAACACTTCGATGTCATCGGTTCCGGCAAGGTTTAGAGAAGCTGAAGGGCCAGCGGCACCCTTAACAGCTCCTATTTCACTACATCCATGCCCGACAAACAGAACGACAAGGCCAAGGCTGAAGCTGGTTGCTATCGCTTTTGATAGTTTTTTGATCTGCTGCTTCTTCATTATAGCTCCTCCCCGAGACACTCATCAGAGATGGCGATAGATTGAAACAATGACTTCAAGTTGTAACTTGAGGCCTTAAATTGCTCTGCTGCATTTTCAATAAGAGTCTTGTCAATGGCTACGGGCTCACGCTTACAGGTAGAGCGGAAGACACGTTTGGCCATGCAGAATGGGAAGGCTTCGGATTCAGAAATCATTTTACCAAAAGCATTCACACCAAAGCCCTCGAGCTCGCCATTCCAGCCGAAGTAATTGCCGTTAGCGCCCCAGACGGCCTGGTTCTTAAAGTAGTTGTTTTGCGTGATGTGACCATCAGGAAATGTGTGATCATTGTGGTTCATCTTAGTGACGGTCGGGTAGTCTGTGTTGGTCTCGTCATCTCTGTAAAGGTTAATAGTCGTAGGTGAAGTCTCTGCAGCTGGATCATCGGTTCTTGTTAGGCGAGGGCCGTACTTTACAAAGCTATTTGAAAAGTCGTAGTAAGCATATGCTCCTCTGAGTGAGTCCATTACAGAGTGACACGAACGGCATGTCGTTTTGTATTTTGCGTGATCACCAGCTGGAAAGCGGTCGATATCACGGCCGACAAAGTTGTCAGGTGCTTCAGCGTCAGCCCATTGCTCCATAGGTACGCACAAGAATTCACGGAAGGCGAATTCAACAAGTCTGCGGTTTGTACCAGCTGAGGCGTGAGCCTCCATCCAGGCTCTAGAGGTCAGAAGACCGGCAGAGTCGAAGTTCTCTTGAGTTTGTCCCATACCGTTGTAAAGAACCTGCTTAGACTGAACCAAGACATCTTTGAGATCGAAGCGTTTCTCTTCAAGCTCAGAATAGTGGTCGTTAGATAGAATCATGTGCTGAATGCGGTTACCAGCTACTGAAGCCTTAGAAAGGTCGCCCTCGTAAACGTAATCGCCAGTCAAAAGCTGTTTGGCGTTGATATCATCACGAGTTACCCCAATGATGGTGGCGATGAAGTCATTGAGCGGTACATCTACTGATTCGGCACGGTTTGACATCTTAGCTGCGAAGTCACGAACGGTAATGTTGTAGAAATCACTTGTGTCGGTAACCCGTGCGGCAGCGGCCATAAGGTCACCATTGGCAATATCTGTGGCCATATCAGCAATTATTGGGTTGGCGAGAGATGTTGATACACCAGCCAGTCTTTTATATAGCAGACCTGCTTTGATGTACTCAGGGCTAACGGTCATGCTCGGATCAACTGAGAAGTTTGAATAAAGAGGATCACCACCAGCTTTGTCACCGAGTACATCAGAGGGCTGAAGGGCTTTACAGTAAACTGCAACCATTTCGATTTCACCTTCGTACTCAAGGTCTTCAGTGGTGACATCTTCTTCTGTGCCCTCGTCGGCATCTTGAATGATCATAGCACCGGCATCGTTGTCATAAGAGATTTCGTTACCGATTCCGAAAACTGCGTTATCGTCCCAGTTATTGAAGTTTGAGGTCAATGAATCGAGCCTCACTGAATCGTGCTCGTTGTCGATAATTTGGCCGCGGTCATCGTGAAAGCTGACAAAGGTTTTAGCTACGCCGTCAGAACCCTTAGTAAAAATAATGTGTTGTAGCCTACCGTTAGCTTTGTTGGCATCTGGGTCAGGAATATCAGGTGCGCTTGTACGAGTTGAAATCGTCGCCCGCTCCAAGTTCGAAGAAGTTCTGAATGAAGCCTTATAGGTCGGACCTTCATCGTAGTTAAAGGCCATGAAGAAGTTTGTATTGAAGCTAGAAAACCTCTCTTGTGCTGGGCCATTATTGCGAGGCGCAGACAGAGTCATGATTCTTCTCATCGGGAACTGATTCTCTCTCATGGCGTTGTTACCATTGCGAACCCAAGCTTCGATCGAAAGCTCGCCAGACCTTTTGCATTCACGAATGATTTTCGTTGCCGCTGTTTGTGAATGAATCAGAACCGCTTGACGAAGTTGAACAGAGTTTCCTGTGCGCACGACTTCAGTTTGATTTGAGCCCGGTGTACCAGCATCAGGGTCATCAATAACCAAGTTAAGCGGCTCGAGATTGCCTTCATCATTGCGGTAACCAGAAAGATCTAGAACAGGTCCACTTGTGTTTTCAAACAAGTAGAGCGCTACTAGGCCTTCAGCATCAACAGCAGCTTGCCACTCGGGCGAGCCATGAGTGAGCGTACCAGTCGAGGTCTTTTTGTCGCCATTAGCCTCTAGCGCGAGACTGTTGAAGCTCGTAAAGACCATAGAAATGGATACGATGATTTTAGCTACGGACTTAAATGTCATCTTTATTCCCCTCACCACTTCTCTTTATGGATTCGTTTCAACTACATAAGCAGAACCGGCTTTGTCCCAGTTCTGGTTGTTTTGCCTTACAGTGTCTAGCCATGCACCGAGCACAGCATAGTCACCAGTGGCTTCATCAATTGCTGCAGAGATACCAAGTTCGTCACGGTCACGCTGATCTCTGGCTTGCACTTCAAAATAGTCAGTTAAGCTAGATGAAACGTCGCCGAACAAAGAACCCGTACCTCGGCCATTTTCAAAGTCGAGTGCTGTTACAAGAACTTTTGTCCCACTGATCGCAACGGCTTCACCGAAGCGCCCGTCACTGCCATCAAGCTCTTGAATAGACGGGCTATTCAAGTTCGAGATGTTGACCACAAATGCGGCACCAGTTGGGCTGTTTTCATCATAAGAGCTGCCGTCATCTCGAGGTGCACCTGCAACTACGCGGTTGCCGTCAATAGCCACTGAGTAGCCGAGCTGACTTCCGTTTGGAGACTGGCCAGCTGGAAACAACCGAGTTTCGGTGTAAGAACCTGCAGCATAGTGATAGACTTGGCCGTCGCCATCTTCAGCAGGGGTGATTGTGTTGTCGTTGTTCATTGATCTAATGATTTCTGGTGCTACCGGGGCACCAACAACTACGTTGCCGTTTTCTATCGCTACCGAGTAACCAAAGTAGTCTCTATCTTTCGCATCTGAAGCCGTGAGTTTAGTTGGCGTTGAAATTGAATCATCTGCAGTGTCGATAGTGTAGACGTAAGCTGCGCCAGCGAAAGCGCCTTGCTCGCCATCTCTGATGGCCGAAACGACAAAGGTGTTACCATCGATAGCAACGTCATAGCCAAAAAGAGTTCGTTGACCAACGGCCGAAGTAGGCGGATCGATTCTTGTGACGGCTTGCCATACATCGCTGCCATTTTTCTTGTAGAGCCATGCCGCACCGACTGCGGTATTTGCTGCTGGTGCGCCAGCAATAAGATAGTTGCCAGACAGGGCTACCGATTGAAGTCTTGCGCTATTTAAACCAGCACCCGTAGGCAAAAGCTTTTGAGTCGAAGCTGGATCCACGTTAGCAGAGTTATTGGCGTTTCTTTTGTAGACAAGTACCGCACCAGAGTTTCCACCTGGATCAGCTTCATCGTCTTCAGGTGCTGCAACAGCGATCCAGCGACCATCAATGTCTACGTCTTTACCCATGTTATTGTTGGCATACTGAATGTTGTCTTGAACCAGTTTTTCTTCGGCAAGGCAGCCATCAAAAGCACCAACGTTGACAACAATTTCACGGCTGCTCGTGTTGTTACGGCTACATTGGTCTCGGATAGTAATAGTGATCGTGGCCGTTCCGCCCATGCAAATCAGGTTTCGTGCTCTCTGAATATCAAATTGCACCTGTGTGAATGAAAGGCTCTCTGATGGATGTGTTCTGTCGTTGCCCGTGAACTGATCTCCGCAGTCAGTATCTAACAGAGCTCCATCGTTACCATCGTTTCTTGTCTGATTGGTTTGACATCTAATAGTGTGGTTTTGAACATCAGGATCGTTTCCTCGGTGGATGCCTAAATAAATTCGAGCGGCGTTAGAATCGCCAGATCGACGGTTGCCCATACCAATAGTCAACTGTGTATTTGCCGAATCAGTTCTAAAACCATTGAAGGCATTGTCATTAGCACTCACTGTGCTCCAGCCAAGGAGCACTGGTCTGTCGTTGTTATCAAGCTCTGGGTGGTTTGTTTCGTTACAGCCAGTGAAGTCGTCAGGAGGGCCCATGTCTTCATCATCATTATTAGGAGGAGTCACGGGTACTACCGGAGCTGGTGTCTCATCATCGGTCGGTGGTGGTGTGGTTGTGCTGCCACCGTTGCTGCCGTCGTCGTTACCATTAACTGGGTCATCGACAGAGGCTGTTTCAATCTGGCTCGATGTACCTACCGGCGCACAGTTTTGAAACGCAAGCAAAGTCGCGAAGCCTACAATTGCGATCACAATTGACGAAGTTCTTGTCAATCTCACTCATCCCCCCTCTGGATTCAGCTCTCGTTCCGCATTACAGGTGGTTACTGCTTATCGGACTCCCCCGTGCGAACTGAACTCCAATCGGTTTATGTACAAGTTTTGGGCCAGCTGAGATCGAATAGACACTCGGTTAAGTTTTCAACAAGTGTCGAAAACCTGAAGCTGCTAATTCATTCGACGTTTATTTTTGAGATTGATCTTGTAATGAGACAATGAGCTAGAGCCTGCTGTCGCCAGTCAGGGTTTGTGCTTCGAGGTGGGTGGCTGAAAAAGACTATGGCCGCATCTGTATAAATAGCTGAAACCAGAGTCGATGGCCCCTGTGTATACCCCCGTTGCCTCATTCTTAAACACAGTATGTTTTGGATAAACTAGTAGAACATGTTAAACCCTTCGCATGTATAGAGTAGTTAAAGAACACGAAATTGATCAGTTATTCGAATTTGCGAAAATGTTGCATGAAAAGAAGAACTCAGCTGAGGGTGGCGACCCATTCGCCGCTGAAATGGCTTCTTGGAGTGCGCCTTGGCGGCGAGAGTCTCTAGAGCACTATTTAAAGTTGGGCTGGAGTATGAGCGCCTGGAGTGAAGATGGCGAGACTTTAAAGGGCTTTTCACTGGCTCAACCGCTTCTTTTTTACAAAGGCCTGACACAAACTCTATGGCTTGAGCATGTCATGGCTGAGTCTCAAGAGATTGAGCTGGGTCTACTAGAAGTCAGCTATAAGTGGGCTCGAGATAAGCACCTGCAAAACCTGGCACTCAACCCCGAGCTAACCGAGCTGCTGCAGATTTCTGACTACAAATTCGATGTGAATTCGATTCCGGCAATTGCGACCGCAAAACTCAAATAATACGAGGTTGATCCAGAGTGTTCTCAGCTAAAAGTCGTCAGTCAAATATTGAAAAGATGAGCCAAGAGGAGTTTGACGTTGCCATTATCGGTGGTGGCATCAACGGCACCGGTATCGCTCGAGATGCCGCGAGTAGAGGCATGAGAGTGGCGCTCATCGAGGCAAATGACTTTGCTTCAGGCACTTCGTCTCGATCGAGCAAATTGATCCATGGTGGCCTGAGATACCTAGAGTCTCTTGAATTTGGTTTGGTTTTTGAGGCTTTGTCAGAGCGTCGTAAACTTTTTGATATGGCACCGAATATGGTTCATCCTCTTCGGTTTGTACTGCCAATTTATAAAGATGATCGTGTTGGCATGTTTAAAATGGGCCTGGGCATGATGCTTTATGATGTCTTGGCACTCTTCGAAGCGCCAAAGACCCATCGACGCTTGAATGCTGAAGAGACTTTGAGAGAGCTGCCGCACCTTAATCCTGATGGCCTTTTAGGCTCTTACGCTTATTACGATGCCTACATGGATGATGATCGCTTGGTTCACGAATCAATGAGAAGTGCTACTGAGTCGGGCGCTATTTCTGCAAACTATGTGAAAGCCATCGGGGCCAAAATGAGTGAGGGTAAAGTCACTGCCCTTGAATGCGATGATAAGATTTCGGGTCATCAATTTAGTATTAAAGCTAGGCATTTTGTTTCGACGGTAGGCCCCTGGACGGATCTGTTAGGTGAGAGCCTATTAAAGACATGGGCGCCGATTATGCGGCCTTCGAAGGGGGTTCATCTTACTTTTAGAAAAGAACGATTTCCGTTGAAAGATGCGGTTGTAATGGCCGCCGACAAACAAAAACGAATCGTTTTTGGCATTCCCAGGCACGAGATGGTGATTGTCGGCACAACGGATACCGATTTTTCAGGAGACCCAAGTTCTGTTCATTCGACGAAGCATGATGTTGAGTACCTGCTAGATGTAGCCAATCAGTACTTTCCAGGTGCAGAGTTGACCGCCAAAGACATTGTGGCGAGTTACTCAGGTGTTAGACCCTTGGTTGCTGACGGCTCGGCCTCAGAGAGTGCAACAAGTCGCGATCATACGATTATTAACGATCCCAGAAATGTGACCTTTGTTGCTGGAGGTAAGTACACCACATATCGCCATATGTCAGAGGAGTCTGTTGATAGCTTTTTGTCATTGTACAGCATCGAAGAGCAAGTGAAGTGGGCGAAGTCGACCACCGAACAACCTTTAAACTCTCAGGTCACCAATGACAGTTTGCAGAAGTCGCACGAGTTGGTTGAAAATGGCGAGCGCAGTTGGCCAATAAGTGACGCGGCTATGCATGGGTTAGTTGAGCGTCATGGGGCTGAGGCTTTTGATATCGTGAATTCTGCTACTGCTAAAGACCTCGAATTTGATGAGCAATCTCTAATTTGGAGGCTTGAGGCCAGACATGCCATCCGCAACACCATGTGCTTAAATCTGGCAGACTTTTACCTCAGAAGGGTGCCTCTCTTTTTAACCGAGTTCGATCATGGCTATAGCTTTCTTGAACCTATCGCTGAGGTTTTTGTCGAGGAGCTCGGTCTTGGAGAAGCTCAGGTAAGTCAGCAGCTTGATGCGCTGAAGCAGCACGAGGAGTCTGAGATGGGCTGGAGAGTAAACGGCTAAAGCTAGCTTTTCATTTTTTTGATGGCCTGGGTTATTTTGCCCACACTTTTAAAGCCCTTGCTGCCTAAGAATGCCATAAACTCCGGGCCCGCTTTTTTGACGATCGAGAGATAGCCCCCGGTTAGAACCGAGAAGACTTTGCCAATCACTTTGATTTGAATCTCACCCGCAGCCACTAGCTTCAGCACTTCAATGCCCAGAGTGCCCATTGTGTTTGCAGAGGACTTCGAAAGCTGGCTTGCAGCTGACGAAGATAAAGTAAACTCTACATCTGCAAGGCTTGTGTTCTCTCTAAGCAACTTGACCTTGTTATCCACAGATTTAAGCACACAATTTTGGTCTGGCACTTTGATGCTAATTTCGGCAGTTTTTTTAAGGCAACTAAAGGCCTCATCGAATGCCGGTTGTCTGGATACAAAACCGGCCAATCTTTCAAATTCAGTGTTTGATTGTTGTTCGGTTTCCATAGCTCGCTCCATTTTTCAAAGGCAGGCTCAAAAAGCATTTAACATACCGTATTGACTCTCTTTTTATCATTGTCCTACAGTAGTAAGGTCAATCAAAAATATGACCTTGTAGCAAGGGCCGTCAAGAAAGAGACATCGCATGAGTTTAGCCGACAAGATTTCTGAATATTTCTCCAACGACATTGCCATCGATCTCGGTACTGCTAACACCTTGGTGTATGCCAAGGGTAGAGGAATCATCTTAGATGAGCCGTCAGTTGTAGCCGTGCAAAAGAACTATCAAGGTATGCAGAACAGAGTTCTCGCAGTCGGAAAAGAAGCAAAAGACATGCTGGGAAGAACGCCCGGCACGATCGTGGCGATTCGGCCAATTAAAGACGGTGTAATTGCAGACTTCGAAGTGACTCAGTCGATGCTGAAATACTTCATCACCAAATCGACAGGTCACAAAAAGAGTTTCATCAGGCCTCGCATCAACATCTGCGTACCTTATGGAATCACTCAGGTTGAGAAAAGAGCGGTTAAAGAATCAGCTCACTCAGCCGGCGCCCGTGAAGTTTATTTGATTGAAGAACCAATGGCCGCTGCCATCGGAGCTGGTCTTCCTATCACTGAGCCTACTGGAAACATGGTTGTCGATATGGGTGGTGGTACAACAGGTGTTGCTGTTATTTCTTTGGGTGGCATTGTTTACTGTAAGTCTATCAAAGTTGCAGGTGATAAATTTGATGAAGCTATCGTGAACTACGTTAGAAGGCAGTTTAATCTTCTGATCGGAGAGCGAACTGCAGAGAATATCAAAATTCAGATTGGAAACGCTTATCCTTTCGAAGATGAGCGTTCACTCGAGATCAAGGGCCGTGATTTGGTTGCTGGAGCTCCTAAGACTATTGAGATCACATCGTCACAAGTTAATGACGCTCTTATGGATCCGCTAAGTGAAGTTGTAGATGCAGTTCGAACAGCACTTGAGAAAACACCGCCAGAGTTAGCATCAGACATTGTTGACAACGGAATTGTACTGACAGGTGGTGGTGCGCTGTTGGCTAACTTAGATGTTCTGTTGAGAGAAAGAACGGGGTTGCCCGTCTCTATCGCAGAAGACCCACTTTCGTGTGTTGTGCTGGGTTCAGGTAAAGTCCTTGATGAGCTAGATCTTCTTAAACAGCTTACTGTGGACTAATTTCGATGACAGAGGGTTTTCAGCGCCATCAGGTGGCATTGTTTTTCTATTTTGCTTTGCAAGATGAGAAGTTAGCCACTCAGGCAACAGTCAAAGCCCTACAAAAGATTCGTAAAAGATTTGAATCTGCTGAGCAAGGTGACACTCCAAAACCAGCTTCTACCGACCTCAACCAAGAGGCTGTACTGGTAGCGGTAACACAAAAGATTTGGAACAACTTTAGGTCGAGCATTCGAAGCACTCAATCAGCGGTGACTATTGAAGGTGGCTGGCTTGTGCCAGAGGGTGTTCACCTCGGCCCATGGCGCGAATTTCGAAAAGAATCTGCAGAAGATGAGTTCCTTATTCTTCTCTGGTCAAAAGTGCTCAAGTTTTCTGATCAGGGCATCGCAAATGGATTAAACGTAAGCACCGGCACAGTAAGATACCGAGTCGGTAGCGCTTTGAGAGTGTTGGGGCGAATGGTGAAGGCCAATGGCTAAACAAGAGCACAGCCCTCATCGACCAGATGACTTTGAGCCGTTAAAAGGTAAAAAAAGAACTCTTTCACGATTTCTGGCCAATGAACTTTTATATGATTACGCTACCGATAACCTGGATGAGCACAGAAGGTCGTCTGTCGCAGAATTTTTAAGATTGAACTCTGAGACTCGAGAGGAGCTTGAGTCTCTTAAAGAAGGCATGGCGTTTTGTGATCAGTTGGCTGAAACAGAGATATCCTCGGAGCTCATGTACAAGTTGTCTCAGGTGAGGTCATGGCATTCGAAGGCTCTTAGACTTGTTCACTGGAGAAATTGGCCAGAAGTCACTAAGTGGACGCTCGAGGCCCTTGCGATATCGACATTGGTAGCATTTGTGGCGGTGATCGGATGGCCGAAGTTAACTGAGATGTTGCCGGCACCTAGACCTGATATGACCTTGGCGCAAGTTGAAAAAGAGAAAGACAAGGTTCCTTTGTCGCCAGAGGAGCAGATGTCTTCGAAAGAGGGTTCAGATTCGGCAGCACCAAATCTGTTTGCGGCAAATGAAAATCAAAACTCATCAACTTCAGAGCCCAAAGTTGAATCGAAGCCAAAAGAGAGTGATGAGTCTGTAAAGAAAGATGCTGAAGCCTCGGCTCAAAAGCAAGCAGCTAAGAAAGCAGAGCCTAAGAAAACCACCGCCATCTCTATTGCAAAAAGCGATAAGCCAAAGGTCGAGTCAGGAGCATTAGCGGCAGCTGGAGACTCGGCAATTGAATCTGCAAAACTAAAATCAATGAAGCCAAAGCCAGCAAAGCCTAGGTTGAAGGGCTTTGTCTACAGAGTTTACATGGATCTGGGTGACCTCGACTATGTCACTGAGCAAATCAGAGCTGAGATTCAAACTTTGGGTGGCAAAAAAGCCGGTAAAGTGAGGCTAGGTTGGAGAAAGCCGAAGGGCAGCTACTTTCACTTCTCTATGCCTGAAGTGAACTATGACACTTTAGTCGACAAGCTTAAAGCCTTTGGTCCGGTCCGAATCTTTAAGGACCCCCATTGGAAAGTGATGCCCCAGGGCGAGATTCGTTTTATCCTATGGGTTGAGGATAAAGATCTCAAAGAGGCAACACAAACTTCGGGTGGTGCTGCCTCTGCTGCAGACTCGCGACAGTCAGTATCTCCATTGTCACCAGATGCCACCGAGGTAACTGGAGGAACAGAAGAGAGCGCTGGTGATTCTGCTCCTGAGGTCTCTGAGGGTGAAACAACCAACTAGAGCGTGAGCACAAATGAAGCTAAAGCCCAGAAAGTCACTAAGGACGATCTTAATCTTAGGATTCATCTTCTTTGCCATCGTTCCATTGGTGTTCATTACCGGCTTCTCATTGGTAAAGTACGAGCAGGCTCTTGACCAAGAGCTGAGCCAGAGACTCAAAGGTAACGCTCGTGAACTTGAGGTGATTCTTCAAGAATTTGAAAGTTCTTTGATCGAGCAAACTAAGCAGAACGTTCGCGACAAGTCTCTCATCTATTACTCTTCTCAAAACTCTTTCTCTAAAGTTCGAGACATTTTGAAGACAAAGCTATTGAGCGGCTTTTCACATCGTACCTATATGTTTAGAAGAGATGGGGCACTAAAAGTCGCTCTATTTAAAGATTCAAGTGGCCGCATTCAAAGGCAGGAGAGCCTTGAAAACGGTGACATTGTGTTGGCAGAAGACTTACTGCAAAAGATACAAGTTGAAGGTCAACTTAGCTTACTAGACATACGCGTCGACACTGCCTCAGCGAGAAACAATTCAATAGAGGGCCAGTTAGAGCTGACGATTTACAGCCCAATAGAATCAACCTCGGGAGTGGTTGTAGGCTACATAGAAGAAACTCTGCATCTTGACCAAGTCTTCTTAATGAACACAAAGAATCGCATGGCAGTTGAGCTCCTGTTTTTTAAAGAAGACGGCAAGAGAGTGTTTGCCAGTCATCAGGATCTTATTGAATACAAGAGTCAATTTTTTCAAGATCAAGTTCAGGGCGATGAAGACGAGGTGGTTTACTTTGATCATGTTCTTCGAGGAGAGCCATTTCGATTTATTGTTAAAAAGATCGACTTTGCCGCCACAAACTTTTACGTAGGGCTAGCAGCTTCGAAGCGTTCGGCAAGTTCTGTACTCGAGAATGTTCAAAATGCTTTTTTATACATAGTACTTACGATCAGTTTCACAATTTTGGTTTGTTCTTTTATCGTTTCAAAAATCATATTGAAGCCACTTTACAATGTTCTTGAGGCTATTAAAGGCGCTGACTTTGAAAAGGGTGGGGTTAAGATCGAAAGCAACAACGACACCGAACTTGGTATGCTCGTCGACAGCTTCAATGAGATGTCTGACAAAATTCATAAATCGCAAAAAGACTTGAAAGACAAAATCACACAGCTAGAGAGTGCTAATCTCAAGATCAAAGAAACACAAGCGAGGCTAATTCACTCGGGCAAGATGGCGAGCCTCGGTCAGTTAGTTGCCGGGGTTGCCCATGAACTTAATAATCCTATTGGTTTTATCTATTCAAACATGACCCACCTTCGAGAGTACTCAGAAAAATTGGTCGATCTAGTTGGTGTCGCCGAAAAAGACACCAAGAAATTAACAGCAGCCAAAGAAGAAGCGGATTTTGATTATATTGTAGAAGACATGCCTCGTTTGATCACTTCTTGTGAAGATGGTGCCAGAAGGACTAGAGACATTGTTTTGGGCCTGCGAAACTTTTCTCGTCTTGAGGAGGCTCAGCTCAAAGAGGTTAACATTGAAGACAGCTTGCAGAACACATTAAGGCTACTCACTGGAGAGCTAAAAAACCGAATTCAGGTAGTTGAAGAGTACAGCGGCATTTCTGAAGTGAATTGTTACCCCAGCCAGTTGAATCAAGTCTTTATGAATATTCTGTCGAATGCCGCCCAGGCCATTGAGGGGGAGGGTACAATAACGATCAGAACCCTTGAGCCTGATCATGATCACATCGCTGTTGAAATTGAAGACACCGGCAAGGGGATGGATGAAGAGACTCGACTGAAGATATTTGATCCATTTTTTACGACGAAAGGTTTAGGTACCGGAACCGGCTTGGGGCTGAGTATTACCTATGGTGTCATTCAAAAACACAATGGAGAAATCAAAGTAGATTCGGAGCCCGGCAAGGGTACTAAGTTTAGAATTATTTTACCAAAACAAGGGCCATCCCAGGACAGCTAGGCCTTATGCGCAATTCAGTCTTCATTTTGGTTTTTCTAATTTTTGGGTGTGTGGGCCAAAAGAAGGCCGTCGAATCAAAAGTCAGCAAACCACCAATTCAGTTCGTTGATTCAACTGGTCTGAAAGTATTCTTAGATCGAGATTTAACTGCCCCGGGCAGCTCGCTCACGGCTACCAAGTGCACAAATAAGAGAGGCTGGAGCTGCGACACGACTCTCGCAAGCGGTGACCAGATTACACTCACTGCAGATCAATCAAAAGAATTCGTCGAGAAGCATCTGTTCTATCAGAAGCCAGAGTTAGTCGATGACATAAAAATGTTCACTTTTACTTTTTTGGGGTGTCTCGACATTCGGGGTCAAACCCGTTGCCGAATCGAAGAAATGACAGATCTCACTTCAAAATAGCAAGAGCCTTAAAGTCAGAGTTTAACCATTGATTTTCGGCAATACGCCTGTCAAAAGAGTCGACGTTCCAAACTGAGATAAGAAGCTGAGATTCAATAGAATGACTCCTCAGAACAGTCAAACTGGCAGTGGTTTTGCTTATTTATAGGCAAAGGCCTTAGGAGAGTAAGTGGGGAAAAGCGTTCTTCAAGACATTCAGACCACGTTTAAAGACAACCTACTCTACATCATAGGTACGTCGTTGGGCTGCGTGTTTGTTACGATCTTGTCGTTCACACCTGAACTGTTCAATCTTGATCAAAGCAACTCCAAGTCTTCAGGTAACACCGAGATCGATAAACAGGTCAATGCGATGGTAAACCAAAACCTTCAATCAGATCAGTCTCTAATCGACTTTCGCGCCCGTAAGGTCAAGGCTGACAACCAAGCCTCTCGAAAAGGCGCTGACAATAACTTTGATCCGGATGTGCTGTCAGAAAAAAGATACGAAATGATTGATCCAAGAGTTCATGATGGCAGTTCTGAAGTTTATGAAGACATTTTTGGAAGCGGCAACGTATACGATTCGCACATGAACCCCTCTGACCGAATTGAAGCCAAGATACATCGCATGAAGGTTTTAGACAGATACGATTACCAGCAAAAGTTGGCTTTTATAGAGACCTTTGTGCAAAATGCTTACGAGCAAGGCTATCAGGTCGAAATAAATGAAGACCTCGAGGTTACCGAGGTAAAGAGAATCAACAACAAAGAACCTTACCGTGGTACCGCCACCTTAGATAAGCTACTTGACCGTCAAGGCTACTAGCTAAGATTGAAAACTGAAGGGCTTAAATCTTTCTGCCCGACGGTAGCTACTTTCACTGAAGAAATTTACGACTTTTTTGTCAAGGCAACTGACATAGCCTCTCTTGCTCAAAATAATGTGATCAACTACGGGTATTCCGACAAGGTAGCCGACCTCGATTAGCCTATCTGTGACTCTGATGTCTTCGCCCGATGGTTCTGGGCCTCCATGAGGATGGCTATGAGCGATCATGATCTTGGAGGCATTTTCTTGCATGGCGTACCTAAAGATATCTCTGGGGTGAATCAGACATTTGTCGACAGTGCCGAGAAACATAAGCTTCGCCGATATCAGTTGCAGCTTAGAAGTCAGGCACAGTACCCAAAACTCTTCTTGCTCGAAGCCTATGACTCGCCGCAAATAAGTACTGGCTAGGCGCGAATTTTTTATGTGCAATTTTACACCCCCATGTAGAGCCCAATTTTGAAAAGCAATGTATGCAATCTGAGAAGCAATTTGAAATCAGTATCGTGGGGTTTTCGCCACACTTATGATCGAATTCCGCCCAATGTCCAAAAGCTAAGCGCGTCGAATACTAGGGTTGCTCTTCGCAGGGCCCCCACCTAAAATGTGAGGACTGTGAATGAAGGAGACTTTCATGAAAAATATCACTCTAATTATCTTAATGATTACGGGTCTTTCAGTTCTATCTGGATGTGGTCCAAAAGCATTTGTAAAAGGCGATTACGATAACAACGTTAACGATGCAAACTTGTTGAATGACAAGTGGTCAGAGAGCGACATGCAAAAAGTGGTTCGCGATCTAGTTGCGAGTGCCACAGGCTCTTACTCAATTGCGAATGCCAAGCGCCCACCAGTTGTTATGGTGACTAGACTGCAGAACAAAACTAGTGAGCATATCGACACTCAAAGTATTACCGATATGGTGCGAGTTGAGTTGATGAGAGGTGGCCGAGTTCAATTTGTTGACAAAGCAGCGCGTGAAGATATCGCCGAAGAGATCGAGTATCAGAAGAACAATGCTGCACGCAACTCACGCAAAGAGGGTGGTCAACAAACCGGTGCAGATTTCATTCTTAACGGTCGTTTAGACTCAATTGTTCAGCAGGCAGGCCGTGACAAGTCGGTTTACTACAAAGTCACTATGCAGATGACTAACTTGAAAACTGGCGTGATGGTTTGGTCTGATTACAAACAGCTTCGTAAGCGCTTCAAAAAGCAACGAGTTGGTTTGTAAGATTTTTGCCTGAGGCATTTGAGAGTAAAAGACAGCGGGCGGATAATATCCCTCGCTGTTTTTATTTAGGGGAGACCTTGGGTCTCAAAGAGGGGAAAAGCGTTGGAGAGCCGCTGCTGTAATTTGCGCCGTTTACTGTCTGTGTTTGTTCTGTCTGTGATCATCGTGGGTTGTGCATCTTACAACAGTGAGATGAGCAATACCCAGACGATGATTCGCGCCGGTAATGCCAGGGGCTTTGCTGAAAGCATCAAAGAAAAGGCGTTTACAGATGGCAAAGATCAAATTGTATTTCTGTTCGAGTACGGGACCGCAATGCAAATTGCCGGTGATTATGAAGAGTCGAATAAGGCATTTCTTCTAGCAGAGCAGCTCACAGAGATTAAAGACTACTACTCGATCTCAAACATTTCGGCCTCGATCTTAACTTCTGCTGAGGTTGAGCAATACAAGGGTGAAGACTACGAAAAAGTTCTGATCAACGCGATGTTGGCGATTAATTTTCTGATGCTAAATAATCTTGAGGCCGCCATGGTTGAGACAAGAAAGCTCAACGACAAACTCTATAAGTACAAATACGAAGCCAAAAGGCCCTACGAGCAGAACCCGTTTGCCTTTTATTTGGCTGCGATGATTCGCGAACAAGATAGAGATTGGGATGGAGCTTTTATTGACTATAGAAGAGTGAAAAAGCTGAAACCAGATGTTCTCTACTTGAAAGCAGACCTCATTCGATCGGCTGCAAATGCCAGACGCTATTCAGAAGTTAAAAAGTTCAAAAAGCAGTATGGCTTTAAAGATGATCAGCGCATACCAAAGGGTTGGGGAGAGGTTGTGCTGGTGTACCTGCAGGGATGGGGGCCTCAAAAGGTGCCCAATACCCAGTGGAGGTCGATACCTGAACTTCAGCGCCGGTTTAGCTACACCAAGTATATGAAGTTAAAAGTTGGCCACGAAAAAGAGTCTATGAGCCAACCCATTTATAGCGTTTCAGATGTGGCAGTGAAGACACTGAATGACGCCTATGCAGGCATGATCGCCAAAAGGGTTGCCGGTCGAGTTGCAAAAGAATTGGTGGCTCAGCGGCTGGCCCAAGAAAACGAACTGCTCGGAGCAATATCAAAGATTGGCTTAAATGCGGCAGACAGAGCCGACTTGAGACATTGGTTCACCTTGCCAGATACTTTTCAGGTCGCTCGAATTGCCGTACCCGCTGGTGAGCATTCTGTATCAGCTGAAGGCCTAACTGATCTCGACGAGGGATCAGGTGAATACATGACTCCGAAAACTGTTGCAGTGAAACCAGGTAAGAAAACTTTTTTGCTGTTTCGATCGGTAAGGTAGTTCATGAGGGGTCTGGTAGGTGCGGCATTGATTGTCGCTGGGTTTTCTTACTGGATTTATTTTTACTCACAGGTTCTAAAGCTTCGTAAATCGCTCAGAGGTAAAGGGCTGGGGCTATCTAACGGTATTCCTTGGGTTGGATTGCTTTTGATGGGTGTGGGTATCGCCGTTTTTTTTCAGCCCTATTTTTTGTCTCACATTTGGGTATCAGCTTTGGTGTCAGCTCCTGTAATTTCGTTGGCTATACTCGTGGGTGCTCCGCGCGGGTTTCATGTCACGGGTGAACTGAAGTTGATCTCTGATAAAATTAGAGCCGAGGCTCAAAACAGCAAGGCAGTCAGAGGCACCTCGGGTAGGCTTGTTCAGCAGCAATCGCCAACATCGATACCGATTCACATTTTTGTGGCCCTGCTTCTGTTTTTCATGCTGATGCTAGAGGAGCTTCCCTACGTTGATGAGAATTATTCATTAATTGATGCCGCAAATGAGGCTGCAGTTTTCTCAGTGGGAGCCACAGTTTTTGTTTATGTGATTGATGCCGTTGCCGGTTTTCTGGGTTTTCAAGAGGAGTAGGCGCTTTGTCTGATTTTTATATTGGTATCTGGCTATCAATTTTTAACTTCGCCTATTTTTTGTATTTCAGATGGCGGATTGGTTATTTCTTTAAACACATGAAGAGCATAGTCGCGCCTTCTTATGTCGGTATCTCATGGATTAACTATTTCTTTCTTGGGGTGCATCTGTTTGTGGTGCGAGAGTCGATGTTTGGTTACTCAGGTTTTGGTTCTATGATGTTGTCTTTTGTACCTTTTGGTTTCGCTATTTATTTTGGAGCTAAGCGTAGTTTTTATATCGGAAACGAAGCCAAGATGTTTGCAGAGAAGCATAGAACAGCTCAGCTGCAAATTCAGTCTGGTGTCATCGAGTACGACTGGCATGATTCAAATGAAGTTGACGACAGCGAAGTGCATAGAAAGTTTGTCTTACCTTTTATTGGGCTCGGTCTTCTCTTTTTTATGATTAAAGACATCGGGAGGGGCTACACTTTTGGAGACATCTTACTGGAGTACGGCGAGCTCGTTTTTTGTATTGGTATATGGGTGGTAATTGAATTGTTCGATCTCAATAGAGACAACTAGCGCGAACATTCGACTGCCGATGTCGACTGGCTTCTGTTTATGATTGATCATCTGCTCAATTCATTTTGCACAACAAAATGGCAAAAAAAAGCCTCGGTTTCCCAAGGCCTTTCAAAACTCAAATTTTAAGATACTACAACTAGCTACCCAAGATTTTGCTATTGCTGTTTGGCAGGTCAGGCAAGTCAGAAGTGAAAGTTGAGCTCGTAGACTCAGTTGTCTGAACGCTGTTCGCTGCGTTAGCAACACGCTCTTCAAGAGTTTGCTTCACATCGTCAACTGACGGCTTTGTGATTTCAATCTTCTCTTGAGCCACTTCAGGTACAACTTGCTGTGCTTGTTGCTGTTCTGCGTAGTCTTTTGGAAAAGCACCAAGCTTAGCCAAGAAGCTTGAGATGCTACCGTTACCATTCTGAATGATCTCTCTTAGAGTAAAAAGAGGCGCGTATTGAGCAGCTTTCTTTTCTGCCTCAAAAATGATCTGAGTCAAAGTAGCAGAAGTGATGTCGTTCTTAGTTTTGTTGTCGATCACCATGACTTCTTCGTTGGCCCGAATCATTTTCGCGATATCATCGAGTGTGACATAGCAGCTTTGTTGGGTGTCATAGAGTTTTCTGTTTTGGTACCTTTTGATGATCTTCGTTCTCGTGCTAGCTTTGCTTGCTATTCCTACTTCTTGGTTCACCAGACTGCCTCCCTCTGGTTAAAGGCTCGTTTAACACGGAGCCAAGTTGTGCGAGTTGAACGTATTTCCACCGCAGTGCCGAAAACTCTTGAAACGCCCTCGGATACGGCTTTTCCCCTTCTACGGCTTCGCTGAACCGTGTCTTCGAAGGGGACCTTATTTCTGCACGTCACGTATTGTCAAGTGTGCTCAGAAGCTCTTAATCAATAAATATCAATGACATAGACACGCCGTTCTATCCCCTCAGTCAATTTAGACCCAATGCAGCACCAATGGGGTTAATAATTCATGCGCCAAACAGGCTAAAGCTCGCACTAGACCTGGCCGATAGACTTTTTAGGCAGTCTGCAAATCTAAACCAATATTTAAGGAAATCTGTGCGAAATCAAGAGCTTAAAACTGTAGATATGATGATTTTGTTTTGCATGTTTGTAGCCCTTGTTGGCTTCGCGGCTCATGTTGTCATTAGAGGTCAACAAGACTCCTTGGCGTTGAAGGCACAGAGGTCAGCTGAAAATATTTCAGCTCAATTGCTCTCTATGCGCTTAAAAAACCTACAATTCGATCTGGTAGAAAAAGGCCGCAACGTGGCGAGTCAAGATTCGTCTGAAGAGCTGAAGAAGACCAAAGTTGAGCTCGGGCCGCATGGCATTATCGGCAAAGATCCGTGGGGCCATCCCTTTCATTATAAGTTTGTTGCTGATGAAAAGGGCAAAAGTGAGGTGCTTATGGTGTGGTCAGCAGGACCAGACGGTAAAGTTGCGAAGCAGTATGAGAGCCTCGGTTTTAAGCAAGCCAGAGAACTGCAAGACCATTTGGGAGCATCGGATGATATAGGCACGGTGGCGATGACCCCATAGCACAAGTCTAGCCTTCGGTTGCGCTAGACTTTCCCCGAACTAGTTGCCTAGAGAAATGTCCAAAAATCGCAGCCTGCCCCTTTTTGAGCCATTTTTGGCAAATATCCTTCAAGCGCGAAGAGTATTTCACCGAATGGTTCTATATGAGAAAAACGCGAGAAATAGGCCAGTTCCTGGGATCGAGAATTATAAAGGCAAGCGTCTTACTGCTTGCAACCGGGCAACTTGTTGCCTGCTCATCGATGTCTAAGATTGAAAATGCCCTATTCAAAAACTCAACCTTGCATCATCTCAATCCTGCCCCTGCGAATATGGCCCCGCCAGAGTTTGCAAAGGAAGATGGGCCCGAAGTCGACAACACCTATATGCAGTCGCAGGCTGATTATCATTTCACAATAGCTGAGGCCTATAGTCTTGAGGGCCAGTCTGAAAAAGCGATTTCTGAGTTTAAGTTAGCACTAGTTTATGATCCAAATTCAGCAATGGTCAGAATGAGGCTTGCCGCAGAATACATAAGGCAGGGTCTTCTCAGTGAGTCTATCGAACAGACCGAGATGGCCGTTGAGAACGAGCCTGACAACATAGATGCTAGGCTTCTTTTGGGTGGACTCTACTCATCATTGAAGATGTTTGATTTGGCCGTGGCTCAATATCAAGAGATTCTGAAAGTTGATGAGAAAAACACTGAGGCTCCAATCTTTATTGGAGCGATTTTGGCTGAGAAGAAAGACTACGACCAGGCCATCACCTACTTTGAGAGACTCACTCAAGACAAGTCTTACGCAGAACCCGAAAAGGCTTGGTACTACATGGGCCGCATCTATCTCGAGCGAGATGAAGAGAAGTTTGCTGACAAAGCCAAACAGGCCTTACTGAATTCAATTCGAGCGAAGCAGACTTACCTCGACTCTGTGATGGCGCTTGCTATGTTTTATGAGAAGCAAGACAAAGAAAAAGAGAGTGTTAAGCTTCTTGAGTCTTACCAAGAAAAGTTTGGCCCCAGCCGTGAAGTGGGCAAGCACCTTAGTCGAATCTATTTAGAAAAAGAAGACTATGCCAATGCTCTCAGACAGCTCCAAGTTGTTGAGGAGTTTGACGGAGACAACCTGAATGTAAAGCTTCAAATGGCTTTAATCATGATCGAACTCAAAAAATATGAAGAAGCTGCAGTTCGTCTTGAAGACATTCTGGTCGAGGCTCCTGAGTCAGACCGAATTCGTTACTACCTTGGTGCTGTTTACGAGCAGTTGAAAGATTATAAAGAGGCGGTTGTGCATTTCGAGCGTGTGCCTTCTTCTAGCACTTACTTTGCTGAGTCAGTGATATTGTCTGCCAACATTCATCGAGAAATGGGTGATCAGGGTAGGGCAGCTGCCGTGGTCGAAAAGGCTATTGGGTTTCGAGACGACATACCTCAGTTTTATGCCTTTTATGCTGCACTTCTCGATGAGTTAAAAGAGTACAGAAAGGCAATTAGCCTGCTCAACAAAGCGGTGACTAAATTTCCTTCTCACACACAGATTTTGTTCTTCTTAGGTTCTATGCACGACCGAGTTGGCGAGACAGATAAGACAATCGAGAACCTGAAAAAGGTGATTGCCATAGATGAAAACCATGTGCAGGCATTGAACTATTTGGCTTTTACCTACGCAGAGAAGAACATCAACCTTGCTGATGCAGAGGCTCTTGCTAGAAAGGCTCTCTCAGCTAAGCCGAATGACGGCTACATCTTAGATACACTAGGTTGGGTCTTCTTTAAAAAGGGCGATTTGAATACTGCTGTTAAATATCTTGAGGCCGCTTATCAAAACACTAGTGATGAGAGCGTGATCGTCGAGCACCTTGCCGACGCCTACTCTCGACTACAATTGCTAGACAAAGCTGTGAGTCTGTACAAGGAGGCTCTGAGGATCGAAAAAGATGAGCAGAAAGCCAGCGGCATTATGCAAAAGCTGTCTGCAATTCAATCTCAAGATGTAGAAAGAGAAAGGCTTCCGGCCTCGTCTGAAAAGCCGAAAGGTATACCTGCACCGAGGCAGTGATGAGATTAATTCAAATTGCCATCACTGTTTTGATCCTCGTTCACTCTTCAGTGCCCTCATGGGCTTGTGAGGTGACTCCTATGAGTTCACAGCCAGATCTTTTTGGAACACCGTAATTTTATGATCGCTTTACCTCACCTGGCCGAGAGCAGGTGGTATTCTCTTCGATCCATACTGGCGGAATCCAGGAAGAGGTTCTTGAACTCCTCTCTGTGGCAGCCGAGTCAATGTGGACTTGGGGGGATGGCGACCATAAAGACGCTGTCGCCGATGTTGTCACCCGATTTTTGAATGCCTACGAAGAGGATTTGCCTGTTCTCAGGAGAAACGTTGAAGAGATTAGAGGACAGCACGCAGTACAGCCGTTTCTTTATATTGGTGTTGAATCACCCCCCAGGTGAGCAAGCAGATGGTCGAGTGGAGATAGTTGCAATTGCTGAACAGTTGCGAGCCAATCTGAGAAGAAAAATTGGTAGCAGAAGACTTTCGGCCCAGAAAATTGATGACTTGATGTTGTTATTATTGGGCGACGAAGACTACCTGCGATTGCCGGGCAACGAATTTGAAAATCTACCAGATGTTCTAACTGAAGATGCAGCTCTTCATGCTGAATATGCAGATGCCTTGTACGGATGTTTAGGTTTGATAGATGAGCTTTATACCTATGCTTTCTTGGCAAACGACACCGTTCTTGTGGATTTGATTGACGAGTTGTCGATAGATGACGAGAACAATTTGCCTTTGACTGGGCCTGAGGGCCTGCAGCAGTTTACAGAGCGGCAGGTTGCAGTTGTCCGAAGGATTGGGCAAACATTGAGGCTGACCTTTGCCGAGAGAATGTATATGACGGTCGCATTTCAGGTTTGCCGAGACACCTATTCTGTCGAACGAGATGAATTCTTGGCTACAGAGATGCAAAGCAGGCTGCCGGAGGGGCGCGGTCTTATTTTCAGAGGCACAGCTCACCGCCAACCACTCATTAATGCCTTCAATGCCCTTTGTTCTGGTGAAGGGCCAGGTGCAGTAGGCTCTGATGATGGAGCTGTCGACCCGACCTTGCAGGAGGGTAGTGAATGATGAAACTTGCTGCTGGAGTTTTGGTTTCATTGCTGTTTCTTGCCGAGGCGGCTGTAGCCGTACAGGCCAAGTCACCTAAGAAAAAAGCAGTAAAGGCCGAGTTTGAGGCAGCTCTTTCAAAAAAGGAAAGGCGAGATCGCAAATTCAGAGAAGCGATCGCTAACAGTTATTACTTTGAGGATTATAACAAAATACGTGCCTACCCAAGGCAGGCACAAGACCAGTACATGAAAGAGATAGATACTAACCTCGCACTGTTTGAACCTAAGAACATTTTGAAAGTTCGAAATTTTGGCCATAAAGATCTCGCATGCAAGAAAAGCGGTGGTTTTGTTTGCAACCTGGTGGTGACTGAGGGGTCAAAGTGCCTACCGGTATCTGTAGAGAACAAGAACCAATGCAAGGCTAGAAAAGATCGCTTTGAGTTCAAAGCCAAGTAAGGAAGTAACCCACTTAAAGATCATTGGCTGAGCTTTCGGGTGGCAGTTACAAGCCTTTGCCTTTCAACTAAATTGACAGAGGTCGAAAAGACGGCTTGTGAAGGTTTAAAGAAGCTAAGGCCAAAGACGAGGCTCAAAGAAATGAGAGGGAAGATCTTCAGCAAAGGCGCTCAGAAAAACTGACTCAGTCTGATTCAGTTCAATCAACAGCATTCAAGACTCTGGTTGCTGAAACCTGGTTCGTATTCTGACTGGCGACTTCACACAGAGTCTAACACTTGAATACCGAAAGCCACGAGATAGCAGTTTGGTGAACCTGCCGGGTGGCACCGAGTCTGCATTCTAAAGCTGTATGAACAGACCCTCGCACAATACTTTTGATATCCTTTTGTTTTTATATGCCTTGTTTTTGATAGCTGCTGTAATTTCGCTTTCACCAGCACCGCAGAATCTTTTAAGCGAGGCTGACCAAGATGTTGGTTCGGTTTCTACAGAAGATTCAATAGGTCAAGCGGCCTTCGACGACAACCTTGAGCTTCAGCAGCACTTTCATCATATGAATGAAATCGGAGACCTCTCAGAAGAGGAGTACCTGCAACGTATGTGGGAGCTTGCAATTGAGCATGAGCTTAGCCAAGTTGAAGAGCAGCCATCGGCTGAAATGGCTAACGTTCTCGCTGAGAACCTTGTTGGCAAATGACGGAGATCACCAACAGAGCCAAGTGAAGGTATTCAAGCCTGTTTACGGCCTCACTTAGGCGAAGTTCTTAAAAGCCTTTAATCTAATTAACAGAGATGAAGCTTTTTTCATTTATCTGAGACCTAAATTAATCATTAATTTCAGTTATTTACGGACTGCGCTGACAGCTCCCAATTTTTTTAATGTTTGTTTTGGAATTGTTAGGCTGGGTGCTATCACTACGAAAAGGCGCCGAGCTGGTTTTGGGCTTGGTGAAACATAGCACTCGGAGAATTCGATGAGAATCTTGTTAGTTGAAGACGAAAAGAAGTTGGCTTCATTTGTATTGAAGGGTCTTGCCGAGCATGGCTACGCAGTAGACATGGCCGAAACGTACAAAGAAGCAATCGAACTGGCTTCTGACAACGATTATGACTTAGTTGTTTTAGACGTGATGTTGCCAGATGGTAACGGCGTAGACTTTGCTAACTGGTTGCGAGGCAACGACTATAAAGGCCCGATCTTGATGCTTACGGCTCTGACAAGCACCACTGACAAGGTGAAAGGCCTCGATGCTGGGGCAGATGATTATCTTGCGAAACCTTTTGCCTTTGAAGAGCTGATGGCTAGAGTAAGAGCTCTTTTAAGGCGATATGGAGACAGTCCTGAATCTTCTGTTTTGAAGTTTGGCGATGTCGAGATGAATCTGATATCTCGAAAAGTCTCTCGCTCGGGTCAAGATATAAGTCTGACAACACGAGAATTCGCCCTTTTAGAATATTTGATGAGAAATGCAGGTCGCCCCGTTTCAAGAACTCAGATTATTGAGCATGTATGGGATATGAGCTTTGATTCTGGAAGTAACGTTGTTGACGTATACGTCAATATGTTAAGAAAGAAGATAGACAAACCATTTGATAGCAAAATTATTCAAACGGTTGTTGGCTTTGGCTATGAGATGAGGGCCGAGGCATCATAAGTCTTTAGATTCAGGTTGTGGTGGTTTAGAGCTGCGACCAAGAAAGAGCAAGCGGTGTTCAAGCGACTGTCACTAAAGGTCAAGTTGACGGGTATCTTTGTTGTCATCTTTGGTGGCAGTTTGGTGGCTTACTCCGTATACATCTACAACACTGTTGATACAGTATTTCAAAGAGGCTTTGACTCTCAATTGTACGAGTTTGCAAGCGACATCGGTGACTCGGTAAACTTCAGCTTACTCACCGGGCTGGGTGTAAACCTAAAGAAAATCAGAGAGAGTAATAAGTTTTTTCCTTTTACATCAAAAGACTCGGTGATTCAGATTCGATCATTAAGTGGGCAATTGCTTGCAACAGTAGCTGCCCTGAAAAGCCAAAACTTGCCCTATAGCCCAAGAGATGGCCAGTTGCTGGTGCAGACAGGCTCACTCTTTAGAGATTGGAAGGCCAAACAGCCAATCGACGGTCAGTCGAGGTTTCGTGTTATCACATACCTTGTGACCGGCAAGGCTCCTGAACCATTGGTTTTGCAAGTCGGTGTGCCCGATGAGTTGCTTAGACGAAACAATCAGAAAATCGCGAATATCTTTTTTTATTCGATACCCTTTATTCTGCTGCTGTCAGGTTTTGTGGGGTACTCGTATGCAGGCTTCAGCTTGAGCCCGATACAGAGAATGAGGCGCAGTCTCGAAGAGATTAAGGCCAGGAAGCTCTCTTCGAGGGTCACACTGCCTGAGTCGAAAGACGAAATTCATGGATTGGCGATTACTATTAATGAGATGCTAGATCGGGTAGAGGGGGCTTTTGAATCGCAAGATCGATTTGTTTCAGACGCCTCTCATCAGCTCAAAACTCCTCTGGCCATCTTAAAGGGAGAGCTTGAGAGGTTAGCAAAAGACTGCAGTGATGGTGAAGATCTTAATGCGAAGACCGAGTCCCTGAGGGAAGAGGTCGACTCTTTGATTGCCTTAGTTAATAATTTGCTGCTTCTTGCTCGAGTCGATGCTGGCGAGTTGAGTGCCCACTTTAAAGATATTCAGCTCGACGAAGTTCTCTCGAGTGCATGTGCAAAGCTTTCACCCTTTGCGCAAGCAAAAGAGATCAATCTGCGTCTAGATCTCAATATTGAAAAAGAAGATGAACACCCATTTTTAGTAAATGGTGACTCTGAACTCTTGATTAGTTTGTTTCAGTCGTTAATTGAAAACTCAATAAAGTACTCACCAGCTAAAACCACGATAGATATTCGCGTTGTTGATCAACCAGAGCGAGTTTCTGTGAGTATCATCGACGAGGGGCCTGGGCTCGGTGACAAGACCTCAGAGGACCTGTTTCAAAGGTTTTCGAGGGGCTCTAAGTCTGTGGCCGGCTCTGGTCTTGGTTTGTCTATTGCGAAGAGAATCAGTGATCTTCATTCGGCTGAAATCAGCATTTCTTCTCAGGGCCCAGTCGGTACCAAGGCTCTTTTTGTCATTAAAAAGGTTTAATTTCAATTTAATGTGCCCTTCATGGGCTTCGAATAGAGTCATAAGTGTTGAAGGGGAGAGATTCTCTTCAACAGTAGAGTCAGCCTTTATGGATTTTGGCCAGATGAGCTCTACGAGAAAGACCGCGCTCCCCCTCTTTGTGTCACTTTCTCGTAAGCTCACAGGCCAGGAGGTTGGCTCTCGATGTAATTTTCGTTGTTTATTTCTCCTACCCCTACCCCTGCCCTAATATCTCCTTGTCCCCTCCCAGCCCCTCTTCGAAAGAAGAGGGGCTCCTCTTTGTGATTGTTGATTGAACTTCAAAAAAAAGTAGGTATTTTCATGGGACCGCTTTTTAGGAGTCGTGCAGATGTCAGTTTTAAGATCAATGTTGTCAGCCACTTTTGTAGTCATATTTTTAACTGGCTGTAGCTTAGTGCCAACTAAGTATGATGAAGTTCAAGAAGGGCAGTGGGAAGCTAAGGTCCTGGTAAAAGATCACGAAAATTCAAAGTCTTACATTGTTAAAATGGATGCATTTGCAGTCAGAAACCAGAGTCTAAGAATTGATGTGACTGCAGCACTAGGCACGCCTGTAGCGTCGTTAGTGCTTCTGGGTGACGATGTTAAATACGTGCTGCCGAGAAAAAAGAGTTATTACGAGGGCAAGTCATCAGAAAGAGTTTTAAAACCCATACTGTCGGTACCGGTAGACCCTAAGCTGTTCTACAGCATGCTGTTTGACATTGTCCCGGCGGATGAGTCATGGAGCTGTGAGAAGACAGAGCAGGGTTTTTTGACCAGCTGTAAGCACGATGCAAAAGGGCTGGTCGTAGATTGGAAAGACCGCAAGGGTCGAAAGAAGAGTGTGTATATCAAGCACAAAAAGGCCTCGTTGCAGATGAACGTCACGTGGTTTAAGCCTTCTATTGAGACAGATAGAGATGTGTTTTCTTTGAACGCGCCGAAAAAATATAAGAAATTTCGTATTCGCTAGGCACAAACTAATTTGTGGGCAAAATTTTTAGCAGGTAGCAGTTCTGCCCTACAATTGACCGTCTTGTCGTAGTTGTATCAACCTCTCGGCTCGTTGATCGAGGTAATCGCCAAAAGCTTCCAAGTAGGTAAGCAGCTCATCTTGTGTGAGGTGTTTGGTGCCGATTTCAATCCAGTGGGGAGCTTCATGGTCTGACTCTTCAAACACTGGCCTTGTAATGAACGAGGGCACCAAAGCCACCGGGCTTTTGACGCTAGATTTTAAAATCTGTTTCGCTCTACTGAGAGGTAAAAACACTTCGAGAAATTCAATGCTATCAATCTCTTCACGTGTGTTGGGGTTGATGACTTGAACCAAAACCTCGAGCTCCGTTTGTTGACCTTCATCTTCAGGGTCATCTTTATAAAGGGTAATGGTAACCTTAGCGGCCTCGAGTCTTGGCATAAACTGGCGAGCTCTATCTGGGATCAACAAGGTCTTTTCTTTAACCAGGTAGCTACCAAAGCCCATTCTTGAGATCGTATCTATTGCCTCCACGGTGTCTTCTAGATCAATCGAATCATGCAGCTCAGACCCGCATTTGGGCACCGCATGTGCCTGAAATGACAAAATAAAGCTCAAACTGGCTAAAAGTAGGGCCGCACGCCGAAATCGAAATTGCATAAGGGCTTTTAAAGCAGGATTTGGACCAGATGGAAAGAGCGATTTTCATCGCCTAGTTGATGACTGTAAATTTTCAAATGTCGAAAGCACATACAAGCAACACAAGCTCATAGCACTACAGACAAAAGTCGAGTGTCTCATCTTGATATCACAATCGCTTATACAGAGATGAACCTCGTCTTTGGTTGGGTCAATAGAGTTTTGATCCCTCTCTCGATCAATCTAATGGAATCTATGACCAAATTACCTGTGATCTGCAACACAGTCATAAGTCAGCTGCTATCAAATTAGGTTAATCAAATTATCAAAATAAAAATAAATATTTACCTGGACTCGTCGTTGGAAGTGCAGCGCTCATTGGTGCATAATGATTAGGTAGAGGGGTTGCCTCAAGACCCGCTGGCAGCAAAAGGGTCACACAAAAACATCCATGAAGGGAGAGTGAATGTCCACGGAATCTGGAAACAATATTCGAGATATAATTTCGCAATTACAAACCAAAAGTGACTATCAAGGTTTGACGTGGGCGGGTTCATTTACCGACTACCTCGACATCGTAAAGAAAAACCCAAAGGTGACTCGAAACTCTTTTCAGCGCATGTACGACATGATCATGGAAAAGGGAACGAGCGAGTATGTCGACGTTAAAAAACATATGGTTCATTACAACTTCTTCGATGATCCAGATCAAGACGGTAAAGATGCTGTCTTCGGCGCTGACATTCCTCTTATGAAACTTGTCAATGTACTTCGGTCTGCTGCCTTTGGATACGGAACTGAAAAGCGGGTGATACTCCTTCATGGCCCTGTTGGTTCTGCCAAGTCGACTATTTGTCGGTTGCTTAAGCAGGGTGTTGAGCGGTACAGCCGCACTGATCAAGGTGCTCTCTACACATTTGAATGGATAGATGAAGAAGGTAAATTTGAAGACGTGTTCGGCGAGGGCGTTCGTGTCTTTCCAAGTCCGATGCATGAAGACCCAATGCTTCTCATACCCGAAGAAATGCGCGATAAGGTTTGCGAAGAGATTAATCGTGGCTCTAAAGATGAGTTTAGAGTGAATATCGTGGGAGAGCTTTGCCCACCATCTCGCTTTATCTTCAGAAAGCTACTAGAGGCCTATAACGGTGACGTGAACCAGGTCTTAAACCATGTGCGAGTTAAGAGACTTGTTCTGAGTGAAAATGACCGAATTGGTATTGGTACTTTTCAGCCAAAAGATGAGAAAAACCAAGATAGTACTGAGTTAACGGGTGATTTGAACTACAGAAAGATTGCCGAGTATGGTTCAGATTCAGACCCTCGAGCATTTAACTTTGACGGTGAGTTCAATGTCGCAAACCGCGGCATGATCGAGTTTGTCGAAGTTCTAAAGCTTGATGTCGCCTTCTTGTACGATCTCCTCGGAGCTTCTCAAGAGCACAGAATCAAGCCGAAGAAGTTTGCTCAGACCATGATCGATGAAGTCATTATTGGTCACACAAACGAGCCAGAGTACAGAAAGCTTCAAGACAACGAATTCATGGAAGCTTTGCGTGATAGAACTGTCAAAATCGACATTCCCTACATTACAAAGCTGAATGACGAGATCGACATTTACAAGAAAGACTTCAATAGCGAGAAGCTAAGAGGAGTGAGTATAGCACCTCACACAATTGAAGTGGCGAGTATGTGGGCAATCATGACCAGGCTAGAGAAGCCTAAGAAGGCAAATCTAACTCGCTTGCAAAAGCTAAAACTCTACAATGGTAAATCTCTACCAAACTACACCGAAGACAATATCAAAGAGCTTCGTAAAGAAGCCAAACGAGAGGGCCTAGAGGGAATTTCTCCACGATACATTCAAGACAAATTGTCGAATGCGATCGTTCAGGCTCAGCAGCGAAACAAGGGCTCTGTGAATGCCTTTATGATGATGAAAGAGCTTGAGGGCGGCCTGAAGAATCACTCTCTGATTGGTTCTGATGAGCAGCGCACAGACTACCGTGAGCTACTTGGTGTTGTGAAGCAAGAGTATGAAGAGATCATCAAGGCCGAGGTTCAAAGGGCTATCTCAGCAGATGAAAGTGCCCTTCAAAGACTTTGTGCCAACTACATCGACAATGTGAAAGCCTACACCCAAAAAGAGAAGGTGCGAAATCCGTTCTCGGGTGCTGATGAAGATCCAGACGAAAGACTCATGCGCTCGATCGAAGAGAAGATTGAGATTCCAGAGTCTCGCAAAGACGATTTCAGACGTGAGATTATGAACTACATTGGGGCTATCTCTCTTGACGGTAAGAAGTTTGACTACAAAACGAATGAGCGTTTACACAAGGCTCTAGAGTTGAAGCTTTTTGAAGATCAAAAGGACACGATCAAACTGACTTCTCTTGTTACGTCTGTAACAGACAAGGACACCCAAGAGAAAATCGACATTGTGAAAACTCGATTGATCAAAGACTTTGGCTACGATGATGTTTCAGCTACAGATGTTCTCCACTATGTAGCTTCGATTTTTGCTCGCGGAGATGTGAAAGATAAGAAGTAATGAGTATAGAGGAAGATCACAAACGTTTTAAAGACATTGTTCGGGGTCGCATTAAGCAGAACTTCAAGAAGTATGTGACCCAGGGTGAAATGATCGGCAAACAAGAGAATGAGTTTGTGAAGATTCCTATTCCTTCGATCGATACGCCCCGGTTCAAATACGGCCCCAAGCAATCTGGTGGGGTTGGCCAGGGTGAAGGGCAGCCTGGTGAAAATGTCGATGAAAATGGGCAGCCAGGGCAGGGCGAGGCGGGAAACGCCGCCGGCCAACACGTTTTAGAAGTAGATGTAAGCCTCGAGGAGCTCGCCGATATTTTGGGTGAAGAGTTAGAGCTGCCCAAAATTGAGCCCCGGGGTAATAAGAATGTAACCACGACAACGAATCGATATACAGGTCGCGCTCGGGTAGGGCCAGAAGGTTTAAGGCACTTTAAAACCTCTTACAAAGAGGCTTTGAAGCGTCAACTTGCCAGCGGCACTTATGATCCAAAAAACCCGATAGTCATTCCGATAAAGCGAGATATAAGATATCGGACTCCTAGAGTGACAAAAAAGCCCGAAGCAAATGCGGTAGTGGTTTACATGATGGACGTATCTGGTTCGATGGGAGACGAGCAAAAAGAGATCGTTCGCCTTGAGAGCTTCTGGATCAACACTTGGCTCAAGAAAAACTACAAAGGCCTTGAGACAAGGTTCATCATTCACGATGCGGCAGCAAAAGAAGTTGATGAAAACACCTTCTTTAGCACTAGCGAGTCTGGTGGAACTTTGATCAGCTCAGCTTATAAGCTTTGCCAAAAGATCATCGAAGAGGATTACCCACCCAACGAGTGGAATGTCTATCCATTTCACTTCAGTGATGGAGACAATTGGAGTGGGGAAGACACTAGGCTCTGCGTGAAGATGCTCAAAGAGTTCTTTCTGCCTAAGGTAAATCAGTTTGGCTACGGGCAGGTAGAGAGCAAGTACGGTAGTGGCCAGTTTTTACAAGACTTGGAAAAGGCTTTTCCAGTAGAAGATCGGCTGGTGATGAGTCGAATAGAAAACAAAGACCGAATTTTGGGTTCGATAAAAGATTTCCTAGGGAAGGGCCGTTAATGGCAAATTTGACTCCTGAGCTTGAAGTAGAACGACAAAAAATCGAGAAGATTGCCGATAAGGTTGGTCTTGATTTTTACAATACGATATTTGAACTCGTCACCTACAAAGAGCTCAACCAGATCGCCGCCTACGGAGGGTTTCCAGTTCGTTACCCTCACTGGCGTTTTGGTATGGACTATGAGTCAATCTCAAAGGGTTACGACTATGGCTTGTCTAAGATTTACGAGCTCGTGATTAACAACGACCCTTGCTACGCCTACCTTATGGAAGGCAACGAGTTCATAGATCAAAAGCTTGTTATGGCCCACGTGTTTGGCCACTGCGATTTTTTTAAGAACAATCAGTGGTTCTCGCAGACGAATCGTAAAATGATGGATGAAATGGCCAACCATGCGACCCGCGTGCGAAGGTACATGGACCGCTTTGGTAAAGATGTGGTTGAAGACTTCATCGACGTGGTACTTTCTCTTGAGAACCTTATTGATCGCCATGCTCCTTATAGTAAATCAAAAATTGAGTACGAAGCGCAAGAGGCTGATCTTTCACAGCAGTCGGCAAACAGAAAGCCAGGCGAGCTGAAAGTTCACAAAGAGTACATGGAGTCTTTTATTAATCCACCTGAGTACCTCAGAGAGCAGCAAGAAAAGGCCGCGCTAGAGAACCAGATGGAGAACAGAAGATTCCCGGAGAAGCCTGAACGCGATGTTCTCAAGTTTTTAATGGAGTACGCACCATTGGAGCCTTGGCAGCAAGATGTCGTTTCGATTATTCGCGAAGAGGCCTACTATTTCGCTCCTCAAGGGATGACGAAGATCATGAATGAGGGCTGGGCTTCTTATTGGCACTCAAAGCTCATGACTGAACAAATCATGAACGACAGTGAGGTCATTGATTTTGCCGATCGGCATAGCGGAACTATGGCTATGGAGCCAACAGGCTTTAACCCCTACAAGATCGGCATCGAGTTGATGAGGGATATTGAGCGTCGCTGGAACACGGGTCAGTTCGGCAAAGAGTGGGAAGAGTGCGACGACCTGGCAGAGCGAAAGAACTGGGATCGTAAACTCATGAAGGGCCGCGAGAAGATCTTTGAAGTGAGGCGCAACTACAATGATGTGACCTTTATTGATGAGTTTCTCACCGAAGAGTTTTGTCTACAAGTTCAACCAGCGGACAGGGCAGTACGAAGTCGACACTCGAGACTTCCCGCTTATTAAAAAGAAATTTCTGTTTCAGCTCACAAACTTTGGCCAGCCGATCATCAATGTGATCGATGCGAACTTCAATAACAGAGGCGAGCTTTTATTGGCGCACTTGTTTGAAGGTATCGAAATGCAGCCAGACTTTATGAAAGAGACGATGAAGAACCTGGCTAAGATCTGGGGGCGACCAGTCAACGTGGCAACTGTTATGGATAATGAGCGTAGGGTAGTTCATTTTGACGGGCAGGAGTTCAAGTCGATGTCATTCTCTGATTTGCCTGTGGGTGACCAAAATGAAGCTGACGAGTCCGAAGAGCAAAAGAGCTAGCTGACACTGCCAGGGCTGGCAACTGGGCCAGCTTCATCACAGTGATCAAAACTCCATCACATTTACACAATAACGACAGTTGACGATCTTTTTGGTGAACTCCGATCAACTATTCGACCGCTGTACAGATCTTGAACGGTCTCAGACGGCAACAAATTTCAAACATAGACTCCTAACTATTTGAAAACATGAATAGTTTTGGGTTCTCAAAATGACTGTCGCAATTTGGCACTTGCAGTGCATTCTCAGCTGACAGGGCTAGGCAAAGTAGACAGGATGTATCCCGGGGGGGATTATGAATCGTTGGTTGGCAGTGGGCGGGGTAATAGCAATTGCCGCGAGCGTATACCTAGGGCCTTCTTCTTTCACAGGCAGTGATGAAGACAAGGCTAGACAAGCAGAGTTGAGAGTTCTTGAAGTTCTCAACGAAGATCAGCAGCAGTCAGCTGTTGAGGAACAAGATCTAAATTCAGATAAAGACTTCGTAGACATCTCGAGTGCTGACTCGCGTGAGCCGGCATCGGTCGCGAGTACTCGAGACTTGTTCACGCAGACGGGTGATCTCAACCCAGAAGCATTCCAAACAAAAGACCATTACGAAGAGGTACTTGCTGCTCTAGAGAAGGGCTGGATCGAGGACAAAGATGTTGTCGAGTATCGTGCCTATTTGAACTTTATCAAGAAGCAAGACGATGCTGAGATGATGGAGATTTATGGTGAATATGATTTTGAGAGTCAAGGTGAGATACAAGGAGGTCGGTATGAAAACTAAGGGTAAAAGTTGGCTCGGCGGAGCACTTGCTCTGACACTTTGCTTGGGATTTGCTAGTAATGCAAACGCTCAACAGGTTTGGAGACCAGTTAAGTCATGCTCAACAGCGTTTCTGGGTTTTCAAAAAGACTTAGAAAAAGCCATGAAAGACTCATGGGGTACCGAAGTCGGTCAACAGGCTGTCATAGCTTATGACAAACTTGGTTATGGAGAGGTGCCAGCTTCAAATTCGACACCACAAGACTACACAGCAATGGAGGAGATGTTTGGTGCGCAGATGGCGAGAAGGGCTCTGGCAGATAAGGTTGAGCGTCATTTAGGCTACATGGGTGGTCCTGGTCATACTGATCACATTAGAAAATTTTTGCCAAAATACCGAATGAACTATCGCGCATTGAACGACGAGATGATTCGCATTTCAAAAATCGTCGATCGGCAAGAGAGAGCTAAAGCGAGAAACCCGTACATTAATGAGCTTAGAAGAACAGCCTCTATGGGTGCGATTGGTCAGGCATTGGGCGGTAGTATGAACGTGAATGCCATGATGACAGAGTTCTGGTTCAATCATTTCAATGTCGACGCTACCAAAGTGCCCATCCATGCTATGCACTACGAGCGACAGCTTCAGGCAAGAATGTGTGGCACCTTCTTAGATCTTTTAGTTACTAGTGCCACTCATCCTGCAATGTTGAGGTACTTAGATAACTTCCGTTCGAGACGTGGCAGTATTAATGAGAACTACGGCAGAGAACTGCTTGAGCTTTACACGCTCGGCATTGGGCCTAAGACGTCTGCTGAAAAGAACAGCCCTTACACTCAAAAGACTGTGACAGATGCTTCAAGGCTTTTAACAGGCTGGACATTCACTAGGAATGAAGGAGAGGCGCCAAAGTTTATTTTTCGTGAAAAAAATCACGATCCCGCGCGACCTAAAATTATGGGTAAGACTCACCCAGCCGGTTTTAACGGTGGAATGTCTTTATTGAAAGACTTAGCAAATCGCGCTTTTACGAAAACGAACATTTGCACGAAACTCTCAACAGAGCTATTTGGCGATAAACCACCATCGTCTATTGTGAGTGGCTGTGTAGCAAGGTGGGGAACAGATGGCGACCTTGTGGCGATCTACAAGTATCTGCTTACTCGACCGAGATTTTGGAGTGGCTCTAACTTAAAGAACTCTGTCAAAACACCAATAGAGTTGGTTGCCAGTGGAAGCCGCGCAATGGGTTACCCGATCAACCGCTTAGAGGACTACAATCACTTGCGGCATTTGTATTGGTCGGTTCAGGCTTTGGGTATGACACCTAGACGAGTGGCTCCTCCTACAGGCTACCCAGTGGTTGGTCGCGCATGGATTAACCCAAATTACCAGGCTGAAGCGGCTAACTTTGGTTACAAAATGGCCGATGACAGAGTGCCTTTGAGATTGGACGACAAGAATTTTTGGGGAGATGGTAAAGAGCGCAAGATTGCATCAATTGCCAAATCTGAAGGCAATGGCAATGCGGTATCTGACTACTTGTTTTTGTCACTGAGGACCAGGCCCGTCGGTTACTGGAGTGAAGCTGGCAGACCCCTGCTCAGAGATGCTTTTGCAAGGCCAGACAAAGATAAAAATTCTGGACTCGCTTTACCTGGTAGAACAATCAACTCGCTAATTCTCAATAGCAATAACTTTGTTAGAAAATAGGGGAACTTGAAAATGAAAAGACGTAAATTTCTTCAAAATTCAGCAATTACTGCCCTTAGCTATGCAGGGTTAAGCTCAGTGCCAATGTTGATTAGTGAGCAAGCGATGGCAGCAGCAAGCGGTAAGACATTTATTAAAATTTTCTTGAGAGGTGGTATGGATGGCCTGTCACTATTGGTGCCAAGGTCGGCCGCTCAGTACAATCTTTATGCGGCTGCGAGGCCTAATTTGAAGATACCTAAGAATCAGCTGCTGGGCCTTAAAGGAAACACTGGTTTCGGTTTGCATCCAGAAGCTGTTCGGATTCGTGGCCTTTTTAACAACTCATTTGCGATCTTGGCTCACGGTGCTGGTTCCCTTAACAACACGAGATCTCACTTCACTCAAATGGATATCATTGAGGGTGGAAAGTCGGATGTGATCGCGGACAACGGCTATATTTATAGGGCCCTGAGCAGTACAGCATCAGGTCTTGATATGGTTTCCGTTGGCGGGGGAGTCGTGAAATCAATGAGAGGCATTGGTTCAAAAGCGGTGTCGATGACGAAGCCCGAAAGCTTTTCTAAGCTAAGAGGTGCTTGGCAAACAGTAACCCCCAATATTAGTAAGGCGGAGCGGGTTGAAGGCATGTCAGTTGGTAGTGATGGCACCTGCAGCAATTACTCGGGTACCCGCAAAGACCTGTGTGGCAATGCCAGACAGACGGCTTCAAATATTGACCGCGTAGAAGACAATCTCAACTCGTTGCCAGATTTAGATTCAGACAAGTACGGCACCTCCAATCCAGCCAAGGAGTTGCGAGAAGCTGTGCGATTGGCCTGTTCTGATCTTGGTCCCAAAGTCATAAACGTTAATATGGGCGGATGGGACACACACTTCAGTCAGGGTGTTCTAAATGGAACCTTCCGAGACCGAGTTAAGAGTCTCGATAAAATGATTGGAGCAGCAGCAGATGATTTAAGATCACAAGGCAAGTGGAACGACACTGTGATTCTTGTGATGAGTGAATTTGGTAGAACTATGGCTGAGAACGGTACGGGTGGCACCGATCACGGCAGAGGTGGAGTGATGATGATGTTTGGTGGAGATTTAAATTCACCAGGTCGAGTTATTGCTCCGGGCTTTGATCTCAATGAT
>JABSOQ010000218.1 GCA_013216195.1 Bdellovibrionales bacterium | reverse complement strand
GGAAAGTGCTCCTCTTGACTTGGTACGTACAAGGTTCCAAACATCCAATCGATCACTGAGAAGGTGTTGGCAAAATTTTTGTTCTTGTGGGTTGGGTCTAAACTATGATGAATCTGGTGCATGGCGGGACTAGAGAAAATATAGCTCAATGGGCCATAAGAGATCCAGATGTGTGAGTGCTTAAAGGGCCACAAAACCTTAATAAACACGCCAAGAGCCGAGACACCGGCAAACAAATAGAAATTAAAATGCTCTCCAAAAAAGAAATAGAAAGCCGCAAACAAAACCGAATGCAGTACGGCTTGAGAAACATTAGTCAGATACCAGTCTACCGGGTGCTGGCGAAAATTTGAAAATGGCGTCAGAGTTTGAGCACTATGATGAACCTTATGGAACTGCCAGAAGAATGGAATGTTGTGAAACAAGTAATGCACATAAGCGCGATTGAAGTCTCTCGCGAACGCGGATGAGAACGACCACAGCAGGTTAATCATGATGTTCTCTGATGTGAGCGCTGCTGGCCGGCTAAAGATTGACTCAAAGAAGCCAACCGATTGAGACCTTATTGGTTGAAAGAACTCAAACAAGCTGAAGCCGAGATAGATCACAATAAAACTCGAAATAAACCGATTGAGTAGGACCATCTTCACGTCTAACAAAAGTTGTGGATTTCGGTAGATACCGGCAGGTAAGACTTTGCCAGCTAGATTGCTCCAATGCGTTTTGTAGGCAAACCGAAAGACCAAGCAGCCCACGGCGAAAAACACAAAAAAGTAGGCGATGTGCAGGGTGCTTAAGAGGCTTGTTTCGACAAAAACCTCTTTTGCAATTTTAAGTAAGCGCTCTGCATGACTCATAGGTTCAATTATAGATACGAGCTTTTGAAACCACAAGGCTAGCTAGCGGATTAAAATCTAGTTGTCGGTCAATCGGCTCTAACCCTATACTTCAAGCATGTCACAACGAATTCTTGCATCTCTCTCGATTTCAATGGTGAGCTGTCTCATTTTGAGCTGCATTGATAAGCACTCTGGGCATTCTGTAGATGCTAATACCATCAAGGCTCTGAAGAGCCGGGGAGCTGTCCAGAAAAGGCATGCCTCAAAAAATGGTATTGAAACACCTAAATTCAAAAACCAAATTGAGTTGTCAAAAATCACTTTTATGAATGAAGTCGTTGATGATGTGGCACTGAGAGCAATACCAATGCACTATGACCATGGCAACGGCCTCGCAGCTGCCGACGTCAATGGTGATGGTTTTGTCGACATTTATTTTGTGAGTCAGTTGGGCAGCAATGAGCTGTGGCTAAATCGAGGCGATGGCTCTTTTGAGCTAAGCCCTGACAATCAGGTGCTAGAGGTTGCAGATCGTGTTTCTGTGGCTGCGAGTTTCGCGGACACAGATAACGATGGAGATGCCGACCTTTACGTCACCACAGTTCGAGATGGCAACCTGTTCTTTGAGAACAAGGGCGGAAGATTTACCGATATGACTGAACAGTCAGGGCTTGGTTACAAAGGTCATTCCTCGGGTGTTGTCTTTTTTGATGCAAATAATGATGGCTTGTTAGATCTGTTTTTGAGCAATGTTGGAGAGTACACGACATCTAGACGCGCCGAGAGCAATTACTGCATCGGTTATGAAGATGCATTCTTTTTTCACAAAGACGCCTCAAGGTCTGAAGCAAGCCGCCTTTATTTGAATAGGGGTGAAAACACTTTTCAAGATGTGTCAGAAAACTATTTGCCAAAGGCACTGGGCTGGAACGGTGATGCCTTTTTTCATGATTTTAATCGTGATGGGCTGGCAGATCTTTATGTTCTGAATATGCAGGGCGATGATAGCGTTCTATTCAATAAGCGAGGCAAGGCGTTTGAGTTAGCTTCAACAAGTTTGGTTTCAATGTCTCCTTGGGGCAGTATGTTTGGCACGGTTGTCGATGTTGATAACGACGGGGCATTCGAGGCTTTTGTCACCGATATGCACTCTGACATGATCGAAGACCTTGATTTCGGCAATCTTGACAAAGAGTATTCGAAGAATTCCAAAAGGTATTCAGAAGAGTTTCTGCAAGACAGTTCAAACAACATTGTGGGTAATGCACTTTTCGGCATAGAAGCCTCAAAGCCCTGGGTCGACAAGTCAGATGCTCTTGGCTTAGAGACCTATTGGCCCTGGGGAGCAAGTTTAGGTGATTTTAATGCCGACGGTTTTACAGACATCTTTATAACTGCCTCGATGAACTTTCCGAGGAGGTATCACCCGAATTCTTTGATGTTGAATAATAAAGGAGAGGGTTTCGTTGATCAGTCTGTGGTGAGTGAAATTGAGCCGAGACTGAGCGATGTGACTCACAAAGAGTGGTTTCGCCTAAGATGTGACGATCTCGACAAGTTGAAAAAGATCTGCCAAGAGTGCAAGGCAAACAAAGAGCTCGCCCAATGTGGTGCAACCTTAAGCACGGGTGAAATGGTAGTCTATGGCAGCCTAGGTTCACGTTCGTCAGTCGTTTTCGATATAGAAAACGACGGTGACTTAGATATCATCACAAATGAGTTTGGGTCGAGACCACAGGTTCTCGTGAATCAACGAGAACAGAGTCGAAATCATCTTCGGCTGTATCTCGAGGGGCAAAGGTCAAATCGAATGGGCTTAGGAGCGATAGTGACTCTGCGGTTCTCTGATGGAGAGCATCAGGTGCAGGCTCTTAATGGTAAGTCCGGGTATTTGTCACAGAGCAGTCTGCCGCTATATTGGTCGTGGCAGGCGAGTAGGAAGCCCACTTCATTAGAGGTCAAATGGCCAGGCGGCGTCTTGCAGCAAACAGACATTGAGAGCACACGGCAATCTGTCGAGCTTAGAATTAAGGAGAGGCTATGACTGTCAAAGTAGGTCTTGCAACTGTTTTGGTCTCGGCACTCATCTTCGCTTTGTACAATATGAGCATTCAACCGAGCGTGACCACTGATTTTCGTCTACTCGATACCAATGGAGAAGTCGTAACTCATCAAAGCTTTTCAAACTCACTCAAAATGGTATTTTTCGGCTACAGTCAGTGCCCAGGAGAGTGCCCGAAGTCTTTGCAGTACATAAAGCGCCTGTTTGCAGATAAACCGAATATGGTCTCCCAGTTTCGAGTGCTGTTTGTTACTCTAGACCCAGCGGTCGACAAGAGCGAAGTTTTGCGAAAGTACCTTGATGGCTTTCATACTTCAATAGTGGGTCTCAGTGGCTCAGAGTCTGAAATTGAGAAAACCGCACGCAGCTTTCGTTACTTGTTTAAGTCAAATGCCGGCAAGATTAAGCATGAGGCTCATATTTTTTTAATCAGTCAGGATGGCCATTTTATAGACGTATGGGACCTCTCGAATCTGTCTTTCTCAGAGTTCTCCGAGAAAGTATCAAGAGCCCTTTAGGAGGCCTAGCGAGTGAGTTGGAAGCGAGTTTTTGGCCTCATTTACGTTTCTGTTGTCTTGTTGGTATTTTGGTTTGATAGTCGCTACCCAGCTCTAAACCTTAAGGCTCTGATGGGGCCAAGTAGCTCGATACAGGGCATCTCATTCGAACAAATCGTAGAGATAGCTCATAATGACTCGCTGATCATGATTGCCTTGAAGAGCTTTTGCAACTGGGCATTTACAAACCTCAAAGGAATGCTTGCTGGTCTGCTGATTGCCGCTGGTTTGTTGACGGCGTTTGAGGGCAAGTTCCATGATGGTTCAGCACCCAAGCCTTTCAAGACTTTGCTTGGAGCTCTGGCTGGTGTGCCTTTAGGACTATGTGCGAACTGTGCAGCACCAGTTGGGCTAGGGTTTCTCGATCGTGGTTTTTCAAAACGCTTCGTTTATGCCTTTACTATAAGTTCTCCATCTTTGAATTTGATATCGATATCTCTACTGATCACATTGCTTCCTCTTCCTTACGTTGTTTTGAAGTTGTTCTTTACCTTTTTGCTGGTGTTTGTTCTGCTCCCTTTTCTGTACCCAGAAGACAAGGCTAGGCCGGTAGAGTGCGAGCCGCCAATATCCGATAAGTCTTTGAAAAAGCAGCTGCAGCAGTTCTTGAAGTCTCTGTTCAGCAATCTTCTTTACGTGATTAAATTATCTGTTCCGATGATGATTTTGGCCGGCTTACTAGGGGCTTTCGCATTTACAGTATTCAATGCGTTTACCATATCTCTTAACGATTTGAGTGGTCCTCATTACCTAGCACTGGCTTTCGTTGTTTGCTTGGTGCCAGCTCCAATTTTGTTCGATGTCATATTTGCCTCGGTTATCTACCGGATGGGAGCTGACGCCTCAGTGGTAATGTTGGTGCTATTCGGCTTGGGGACCTTTAGTGTTTATCCGTATTTACTTTATTTTAGGTACTCTGAGGCCTGGCGGTCTCATGCCTTAGTTGTTGCCTTTGTTTGCCTGGTATTGATATCTGGTTTTTCTATAGGACCTGTGATTGATGGCTACCAGAGCTACGTCAAAGGCCAGGTCAGTAGTCGATTCACACAGGTTGAAGCTCTATCAAAAGGCGATTCCAGAAGAATTGATATTTGCGATGGTTTTGACCAGCCCAACCTTGCAGCTGCCTGTACTAATGCTCGTGAAGACTTGGCCTCGCAAAGGGGCGATGAAAGGATTGTAGCAAGAATTGAGAGTTGCTCTATTAAAGAAGAGGCTCTGAGAGAAAATTGCGCAAGACGACTCCTAACGGAGATGACAGAAAAAAGGCTTTTGGTTTTTGTGCTTATAGATCGACTTTGCGATTTTTCAACAGCCCTCTCAGGCTCCAAAGACTGCGAAGACCTGCGGGCTTTCAGTGATGCGGTGGCTTTAGGCGATCAAGCCAAATGCAACAAGCTGAGCAATCAGTGGCGAATAGAGTGTAGTGAAACAGTGGCAGCAAAATCTATGGTTGTGGAAGCAGCTGAGCGGGGTGAAATTTGTGACCAGTTTACCACTGAAGGTGCCAGAAGGGTTTGCCAGAGAAGCAGAGTCAAAAGCCAGTCACGAGCAGTTTCAAAAAGTTTACGTTGCCGACCAGACGGAGTTTGTGAAGGTAGCTTTGAATTGTGTGATGAGTTGCCAGAAGAACTATCTGAGAGATGCCTACATGAATCAATGAAGTCTGCGATCAGGTTGTCTGATGCAG
>JABSOQ010000217.1 GCA_013216195.1 Bdellovibrionales bacterium | reverse complement strand
TGCCTGCAAGTTGTCGATGAAGAACTTTGTGGCAGTCATTTGCGGGCGATAGTTCTCGTTGCGATGCTGCTGGTACACCACAAACTGCAAAACGCAAAGTGCGACAGTCACTCCCCTTAACCAAAGCGAATTCATAAGGTTAGAGGCCAAGACGGTGTAAACAAAAGGTAGGGCATAGAGATAGTAACGAGCTTCGATTTCGTGCATTCCAAGCAAGTTGAAAAACAGATAACTCAATATGGCCACAACCAAATAGCCTCTAAACAATCTCTGAATAAACTCGCCTGCTCCTCCTTGCCTATTACCAAAAGCAAACAAGCCAACAGTCAGCAAGGCGATCAGCGCGTAGCTCAAAGAAAATTGGCGACTAAAAGAACCAAAAAACTGCAACAATGAACCGAGGTAATGCGCCCAATCCAGCTGCCCAACGGCCTCTGGCGTTCTCAGAACTTGATAACGAATCTGAAAGATCTGCACACCTTTACCTATAAGAACCGACAGAAATGCCACCCCAGAAATCGAGCCTAGAATTCGACTGTCTTTGCCTTTTTGCCAAAACATCCAAGCCAAAGCTGGCACTACCAAAAGCACACTGGTGTAGTGATTCAACAAGGCCAACAGCCCAAAGATCGAAGCCAGTGCCTGAATGCCTAGAGACGCATCGGCTTTCAAGGCCTTTCGAACCAGAAGGAGGGTCACAAAAGTTAAAAAGAAGGCCAAGCTATAGGGAGCAAGCAAGGTGTTGAAGTACACAAAATAGCGATTGCTTAGAAGCAACAAAGCTACCAAAGCCCCAACCCAATCTGGTCGCTCCTCTTGCCAAAGAAATACGATCAAAATGGTATTCAAAATAAAGAACACACCTGGCACCCACCTCAACAGTGAGATGTCTGCACCCGTCAGCGGGTAAACCCACCTCACTATCGCCGGCAGTATCGGGCCATAGTCTTTGAATTTCACCTCAATAGGGCCTATATCCCAGCGAAAAAAATCCCACAAAGGCACATCACGAAAAGAAAAGATGAGTGGCTCCATGCGGGTAAACTCAAAACTATTCACCGCGTAGTGAACCAGATAAATTGAATAAGCCACAACTGCTAGCTGAAACGTCAGCAGCCATTTTGAGTTTTTCAAAATGGGGTTTTCAATATTCAAAACTAGCACCCAAGTTCATAACAATTGCGAAAATCTAGAGGCAATCATCGGTTTCTTAGAATGCTAGCAGATGTCGGTTGTGAATACAAAATCGTGAAGGCTACTGCCTGTTCATTGCATCGTTTTCGCTCTCGATACCACTCTTGCCGCTTCAGACAAAAACAGGTTCAGCATGCTCCAGCTCTCTTTCAAAAGCTCTTGATAGCGCTGATGACTTGCGTCTGACTCTCCCTGAAGTAAGTCAACACCAAGAGAATCATGCCCCTCATCTGCATCACAATGTTTGAGTATATACTCGCTCTGCATCCCATCACTGAGCACCTCAGCGAAGTGTGAGTAAAACAGGCTCGCCCCCTTCTCAAGCACCATTTGAATCATTACAACTCGAGATGGATCATCTAACAGTTGGTTTTTCTGTAAGAACCAACTAGCTGAAGCCTCCAAAATCGGGTTCCAGCGAGCCCCCGAGTTACCACGCTCGGCTTCTAGATCAGTATTGTGGCCAAGCTCTTCTAAAAAATGCTCGAGAAATACAGCTCGGTACTCGCTCCGAGAGCAATAAGCCATACGTGCGAACATTAGACGCTGAAAATGATCACTCATCACCTGTAAACAGTCTAACAAGGCCTGCTTCTTCTCTGGGCAAGCTAAAAAGTCTCGAGATTGAAACTGAAATATAGGATTACCCTTAAACTCCTTTGCATACTCTAGGTTTGAACTCACCAGCTGTTGCCGAGGTGTTAAGAACTGAACGTTGCGATCATCACCCGTGTCGTACAAACTCTCAGGCTGAAACTGAATCGAAAGCCCCCAAAAGCCCTCGCCTACACCTCCAAAGCCATGCGATGCCCCTGCTGGAACGAAAACCACGTCACCAGTTTCAAGTTTAGCACTGTCACCATCGCCTAAGAATCTACCCGTGCCATGGGTCACAATGATCATACTCTCTACGCCGTGCTTGTGGGGTGAAAGCCTCTCACCGCCCTGCAGCCGCACCCATGCAGCTGAAAAGAAATCAGGGCATCGAGCTGCTAAAAACTCTGAACCTGCAAAACCCTTCACGACACCTAAGTTGACCTGCCCTGCATCGTGAGTCTCTACTGAGTTGATCTCTGGTAGATCTGCACGGCCAATGACCTTTAGCTGTCGATCCTGCAAAGGCACTTTGTTTCGATCTTCATAAGTGGTCTCTGGTGTTTCTGCTGACTCGAAGATCGCGGTTTCTTGAAATTGAATCGACAGTGCTTCGAAGCCCTGCTCACCCGTGCCCCGAAAACCATGTAGGTTCCACTCGGGTATCCAGATCACATCGCCTTCTTTAATATCAATTTCAGTATCACCAGTTGATCGCCCTGTTCCTTTGGTGACCACGATCATGCTAGCGCATGGGTGATAATGAGCTGGCAGTTCACGCCCAGCTGGCATTTTGGTCCAACTGATTGACAGGTCATTTGGCAAGCCGTCTTTGAGTCTGCTGTGATTTTTAAAATTGCGCACCTCGCCTAGATAGGTACTGACACCCTCAAGCGCAATGTCAGTAAAACCTCTGATATGTGCCCGCGGAATAATCTGAACTGCGTCGTTATCCACAGGCCATGTGGATAGCGTTTTAAACTCTGAACCTTCTTGACTGATAAGCTGCATGAAACTCCCCCTTGATGAAAACCACACTAGCCTTAGCTTTGGCCGAGAAAAACTACCGAAAGGGTATGGGCGCGATAAACCAAAGCTATCGCCAAGCATCTGATCGAATCTATTGGGTCTATTAGAATTAAAACTGTTTAAGTGATCAGCAAAACTGGAGACTAAGGAGTGAAGATCTCGACATCAGTGCCACCGCGCCTGTCGCGAACTACAGCGATAAGCACAGTCGCCTCTGAGGTCTCAAGCTTACTAGTTGCACCTAACAAAACTCGGCCGACCGTGACCTCACCTGGAGAGGCAAACCACGATACCAGGTAAGACTCCGTCGTGGATTGAGTTGTGCCATCGCCGGTGAGCTCGGTGTAATTCTCTGGAGCCCCTGCAGATGTCACATCTAGAGACAAGGTGCCAGAGCTCGAAGGAGCTGATGAAAGCACTGAACCTGCAAATATGACTTCATCGATTTCAGGGTTGCTATTGAGTGTACCGCGGTCGGTAATACGCAGCTGCTTTACGAAAGTGAAAGTCTCACTCCCCGAAGTCAGTGTGAACAGAACAAAGTAAGGCACTCCGTTGAATCTCAACTGTTCTGAGAAATCAGCAATTAATGAGGCAGGGTCTGAAATGCTGATAGTAATTGGATCCATAGCGCCAGTGTAAGACGAGCCAGCAAGAGTCGAGGTGTCAAAGGTGTTTGAATTGGGATAAGTCTCTTGGTTCGGAGTACAGCTCAACTGGCCCGTTTGTGCAAAGGTCGCATCAAGGCAAGATACGACTGATACACTAAGAGTTCGCCCTCCGGCGTCGATATCACTTATGTAAGGCGTGAGAGTGATGTTCTCTGTGCCACTACTAGTACCATCGATTTCAGAGTCACTCACCTCGATACCGACTATTCTTAAGCCACCGAGCTCGCTAAATTCGGTGAACTCTTCCATGCTACAAGAGACAGACAACCATGCTGCAAAAACAAAAAAGGAAATCTGAGACAATTTAAAAAACGGTTTCACTAGAACTCTCCTTTCACACCAAAGGTTGGCAAAATCGGTAAGCCCGTTTGGCTCTGTGACTCTGAAAAGTCGAAATTGTAGCTGCGACCCACCTGGTTTTGACGATTCGTTACGTTCTGAATATCGAGATAAGCCGACAGAATCCAGGTGTCGTAGATCCACTTGCGATCGATACGAACATCGAGAGACCAAAAGTCTTCAAAACGCTCAGAAAGCCTTCGCCCAGGAATAGGTATATAGACGTCACTGTTCTCATCGTAAACGGCCCCGGTAAATGGGGTAAAAGGCAGACCACTCACATAGCGAAAGCGAGTTGAAAGTACATATTTGTCCCATGACTTTACGGCCGTGAAGTTCAGGTTGTGAGTTTGATCTTGCTCCGAGGGAAACTCATCGCCTGACACAGGATCAGTTCTTCTGCTGACTGTGTACGTGTAGCCGAGATTGAGGTTGAGTCGACCCATTTTGTATCTCAACAAAAACTCAAGCCCCTGAGAGGAACCCTCACCGTCATTGTTAAAACGCTCAGGCACCTGCTCACCGTCTCTTCTGATGACGGCAGAGCTATCTACCACTAGGTTTTGCAAGTCTTTGTAGAAGATGCTCGAGCGAAACTGTGCCCCATCAATTGAGCCTTCTCGAAAGTCTTTTTCATAGCGCAAACTGTAGTGCACACTGCGAGAAGGTTCTAAATCTGGGTTACCTGAGGCTTCAAGCTGATTGAGCACCGGTTCAGGCTGCACATACAGGCCTGAGCTTAAGTAAAGGCTTGATGAGTCATCAACAAAGTACCTGAAACCACCTCTTGGTTGAAATGCCGTCGTTTCATGAAGTTGATAATGATCAACTCGCAACTGCGGGCTAAATACGAGCTTATCCCTAATCAGATCGTAGTCGTTGATCCAGTGATAGCCTTGCCTTAAATCATCTTGCCTCGCCCTGGTGATCAAAAGCTCAGTGGCTTCAAATGGTGGGTTCACATCGCCTCTTACAAAAAACGACTGCGAGATTCTAGAGTCGACTTTAAACTTACTCAGCAAAAAGTCAGTGCCCAATTGATAGCGGTACGACTCATTGACTTTTTTGCTATAGCGAGAACGCCAGGTGAGCTGCGTGCTCTCAAATACAAGGCTCTGCTCGCCGGGCTTAAAAATCTGACGGTCAACCCCGGCTCCGAAAGAGGTTGTAACATTTGAGCTCTCATCAATCTTGTACTCAAACTTCGGTATCAGCCTGTAAAACTCAGTGGTGCCAAAGACAGTACCAGAGAAGGTCGGATTATCTGCATCTTCTGACACCGCTTCGACTTTATCTTGAGAAGCTATGCCAATCATGTCGAACTTGGCCTTCTCGCCCCACTTCTTCACATAGGTGAGGTTGATATCCCAGTAAGTGGGAGCCGTATTGAAAGTCGGCG
>JABSOQ010000216.1 GCA_013216195.1 Bdellovibrionales bacterium | reverse complement strand
CAAAAAAGCCGAAAGTCAGAGACTTTCGGCTTTCGCATTCTCAGTTTTTTTTGAGGGTTCAATTAGAATGTCATTCGACCTTCTAAGAACAATTGAGAGTAAGTCTCTTCTTGATCATCTTTACTGTTTTTCAAGTGCTCACCAGGCATGAACATACCGCCGCGAGCCGTGATTGAGAAACCACCTTCAAACTTCTGAGTGGCAACGATATCAAGCTCTTGACCGATATCGAGATCTTCGTTGTCATCGCCGCTACCAGCTTCAGTCAGGCTAGAAGTGTACGCTCCGTTACCAGCGCTGTTGAAACCAGTGTTCGCTCCTTGAAACTGAACTGTGTCAGTGTCAACTGTTCTGAAGAACATGTGGTAGTGAAGACCGATCATCAAGTCAGAAACGGGCTCGAATGTCCAACCAGCTGAGTAGTAAGTTAAGTTACCCCAAGCCAAGATGTCCATAAGACCAGCGTTTCTATGCTGCTCGTAGAAGAAACCATCGTAACGCTGACGAGCTACGTTTTTATCGTCATTACAGTCACCACCAACGGCAATTCTACCGGCACAATCAGCACCAGTTATACCATCTTCATCACCCGTATCTGAGTGGTAAAGAAGGTAGAAACGAGAGTTCATAGTCTCTGGCAGGCTGTAACCCAATTCAATTTGATACATGCTAGCTGCAAGATCGCCTTCAGCTTGACCAAGTCTAGCCGTTCCTTGTTCGGCTTCGTAGTTCAAGTGGAAGTCGAAACCACCAGTTTCACCAGCAATAGCTGCACCATATCTTAGGTTTGTGAAAGCCGGAATTGCCGGAGTTCCTGCAGTTTGAAGACCCGTTGTCGCAGTACCACCAAGTGAGTAGATCTCATCTGATACGTTCTGCTGAACGTGAAAGTTCACCAAGTTGAAGATCTCAGGAAGTGACTTCAAGTTAATGCTCACACCATAAGAGTTCGACTCAGGATCGTCATCGTGTTGGTTCACAACACTAGGAGTAAGACCCGTTGTGTTCACTCGTGACCACTCAGCGTATCTAATACCGAAAACAGCAATGTCAGCCGCTTCGGTCATGTAAGTCGCCAACACACCTTCGAAAGCAAAAGGAGTGTTTTGCCAGTCATTTGAGCTAACAAAGTTTCCATCACCAAGAGTGATAGAACCTCTACCAAACTTCACGTTTAGAGAATCAGAAACCTGCCACACACCGTAGGCTTCGTTAACAAGAACCATGTTCTCACCGTTGTCTGTACCATTTAGCACCGCACGAGAGTCACCTGTTGGCTGGTGACCTGAAAGGCTTGTTGAACCATTGATATCGGTCGAACCCCAGTTCGCGTTGTGAAGAAGAGTGAGGTGAGCTGAAAGCTTCTCGCTGGCTTTGAAAGTCGTACCCAACTTAAATCTGTGAGCGATTCCATCTTGAGAGCCAGGCTGCTCGTCTTTTGTACCTGAAATGTTTTGATCGAACTGATAACGAACTCTGTACTCAGCGTCGTGGCTAAGCTTGTCCGACCCGTGACTGTCGGCTTGAGCAACACTTGCCGTGGCAAGAATGGCTACAATTGAAAGTAGCTGTTTCATGGTAGTCTCCTTTGATGTTTTTTCTTTGTAGTTTCTACTTTTGTTTATTCTTTTAAATATCTATTTCAATCTCTAAAATAGAGATGCTCATTGAATGGGCGATTCACAATGCCCATGGCCATAAGACCAACCTTTACCACACCCAATGTTCAGCTTTTTTGTTGTTGTCTTTATGTTAAGAATTTCGAATTTGTATTGGCAAAGAGTTTTTCATGCTCGCTTTTGCTTACTAGCACTTGAAATGAGAGGTTACCAACTCAGTGAATGAACATAATCTGCGAAAGACTTGTGGCCGATCAACAACAACTCAAAAAAACAGGCTCAACTAAAACAATCAAAGATGGGCTATTTAACTGACTAATTTCATGCACTTAAGGGCGGAGACACAAAGTGCATAGCAGATGAAATGCCCTGCTTAGACTTGAGACATTTTAGCGTCAGAAATATTTGAAATGACAGTTGAATCTGAAATTCCGGCAAAAACTGCCTAGTGCAAAACCAGACTTTTGTTAGAGTAAAAAATCGATTGCCCTTAAGACAATCGCCTAGTGAATTTAACTTGAAGATCGAAAAAGAGTGCGTCTGGCTTTGAATCTCTTTTGCTCTTTAGAGCCTCCTGTCTTGTGAGGCTCTCCATAGGTGGCAAGGTTGAATGTCTATCGAGACACTCAAGGCATAAAGAGATCTAGCCGTTATTGAGAATCCCCTAAGGTACAAAGACCTAAGCTTGATCGAGACTCTTCAGGAGTACCAAGTTTTGTGCTCTACCGAGACTCTCCAGAGGTGCCGAGATCTAAGCCTCCAATACCACCACCAACTTCTTCACTTGTGCCTGTTAATGGCCTTGCACCAGTCTGATAAACCTGTGCTTCGGCAATGAAGATGTCCATCAACGCTGGATCGTCATTGATGCGCCTTGGAGCTGGGCCAGCCTCTTGAACTGGTGAGCTTTGCAGAAAGAGCCCGAAATTTTCAGGGTTTCTATCAAAAGGCTCGACGTCTCGTCGGTAGAACTGAATCGAGCCATCCGGCTCCAAAACAAAGTACCTAAGCTCTCTCAACGAATCATCTAGCTCGGCATGTAGAATACGGTCACCTGGGCCGCCAACCTGATAAGCCTGATTAAACTCAGGCCCCATAAGTTGGCCGGAAGCATCTGTATGCGTACCGCTAAGTTGAATTCTTCCGCCATCAACGCGAACTTCCATTCTACGAACTACTCCATTGCCCATAGTTGTATCTTGGTAGTTGGTTTGAAGGGTTTGCCGAAAGCTTCCATGCCTAGTCTCAACAACTTCGAAATGATCGTAGCGCATGGCGTCAAAAGGCATGCTCGGCATGTCTGGATTCTCACGAGTTCGAGTCACAGTTGTTACTCTGATTGAGTTTGCGAGCCTCGATTGATCGGGATCATTTGCGTACCTCAAGCGATCAGCCTGATTGAAGGGTAAGAAAGCTGTAACTTCACCATTAGGTCTGGCGGCCTCACGAGTTGACCCGGTGTTGATATCAAAGTGAAAGATGTCTCCATCTTCTCGAACTTGATACCGCCCAGCTATTCTTGCACGCTCTTGCCCAGGGTTTGAATAAAAAACCATTTCACCGTGTGCCTTCGGTCCATCACGGCGATCAGAGACTCTTCGAAACGGCCTCATGTTATCTAAACCGAACATCATTCGGCTCCAGTCATCGCGAGTTGTGTTTACCGACATTCTGCCAAGTAACCTGCCCAGAGCCGTACCTGCTCCTGCAAAGCTTGGAACTGGCACGGCAAGAGCCATCAATAAGCAAAGTGAATACAAGACTTTGAACCTCAAGAGTCGTTTAGTCATGGCTTTCATCTTCATCTCTATACCCCTTTTACCCGTTCAACTTAATTGAACTCGTAAATCAAAAAACAATTTTACCTGGCCTCAGCCCCATCGATACCGAGACCACCGATGCCACCGCCAACAGACGTATTGCCTGGGCCGTCGCCATTGGTAAGCGGCAAGCTTTCGGTCTGATAAACCCTCATTTCAGCATGAGTTAAGACTTCTCTTTCAGCAGGGCTAATTGGTCTGCGAGGACCGAGTGGCCCCACTTCAAGTGCGAGCTCCTCTGAGTTCACTGGCGTGTTCAGCCTCGCAGATTGTCTAACTAGCTCACCATTTTCATTCAGCATAAAGAGAGTCAGCTGCTCTCCCCTAGCCCCAACAATTTCGGCATGAACTACGCTATGGCCTTCAGGTATTGCCAATGGCTCGTTTAACACCTGAGCCAGATACACGTCGCCATCTGGCGATGTCGGAGTAAAGATAAGCCTTGGGTTCGCTGGGTCGTCGAGATTTATTGTGATGCCTTCGCGCGGCTGATCACCGCCACCAAACCATCTGACCTGCTCGGTTGTTTGCCTGTAGTTTTGGCCGCCGACTTCTCTAACGGTAAAACTAGTTCGATGAACGACCTGCTCACCCTGACGTCTCACGACACGAATGTGGTTGTCGCCACCGGGGCCAAGAATTCTTGGCGGCACCAAAACCTCTGCGCCCTCTCGAGCGTAATCACTGCGAGTCAGCCCTAAGTTGATATCTAAAAATCTTAACTCACCGCCATTTTCAATTCGTGACTGTACTCTCACCAAGTCAGGGTTCGCGCCATTGGCGCCGCGAGGGGTGTAGCGAAAGACCTGGGCAGTACCGGTTTCAGTTCTAAGAAGCTCAGGCCCGTAAACAGGCAACATGTCGTCTCGCCTTCTAAAGCCCTGCCTAAAAACGTCAGCCGTAGTATTGCCGTTGATCCCAGAGCCTAGCAGCTCACCTAAGGCTCTACCTGGCCCGGCCTCTGCGGCGACAGAGAAGACCAACATCAAAGATGCAAAAGCAAAAACTAGAGTGTTTTTCATACAAGATCCCCTACTTCAAATTATAGCTGAATTGTCGTCTTGAGACTGCAACTGCTGAGCTCTTCCCCTAAACTCAAGACTAAAGATAGAGCAACCAGGGTGCCAGACGAGAAGGCATATGCTTGCCCTAAAGTAGTCGCCAAGAAAGCTAAACTTTTCGCCTGACTAGGAGTTAGACGATTCATTATGAGACAGTGCTAAATCACTCTGTTGAGCCATCTGGCGGCGGGGCTAAACCGTTGGCAGGGTTGTTTCGAGAATTGATCGCCCCAGCCACAATTTCAGTAGGCAACACAACTAGGTTTGGCCCGAAGTTCATGCCGATCTCAATTGCGCAGTGTCTCTCATCTAAGGCTTCTTCAAGCTGTGTTTGCATCTCGAGACCGCGGCAATTCGGAGCTCGCTCGACCTGATCTGGCAGACCTAATCTCTGAGCCTGTACGCCCGGTGGAAAGTGGCCCCTGACCAAGATTTCATTGTCAGTCATGCTGCTGCCAACTCGCGTGGTCTGCCTGTTTCTACCGTCGCAAGCATCATGAAGCATCTGCAAAGCCACTGGAGCCAAGCCACCAACAGCAGCCATTGCACCTGTGGTCATCAAACCCCTCATCGTTGCGAGACCCCGAGCGGCAGCAACACCACCCCTGACCAGCTGATCACCGGTGCCAAGTACGGCCAGGGCCGGTGTCGTGACAGTGGTTCCGCCGGCGTCGACCGGGCCGCGATAGACAGCGATGAAGGCGTTCAGGTCTGCAGGAATGGCCTCG
>JABSOQ010000215.1 GCA_013216195.1 Bdellovibrionales bacterium | reverse complement strand
ATAGGTTTTTCAACATTTATCCCCCCCTATTTGAATGTGCCCCAACGCTATGAAAGTGAAGGCCAACTGGTCAATGACTATGCGAAGACTTCGTTAAGCTGTGTAGTTTCTGATATGGATTCAGCTAACAGCCTCTGTAAGAATGAAAGCTATTGCAAAAAAAAGACGTGTCTGTAGACACATGTAAGAACGAACAACAACAACATCATCAAACTGACTCGAAGTGATACGCTGATTGCAAGTCGAACGTTAAACCTTTGTTCTGGCTTCATTAAATACCCAAAGCCCTACACTTAGGTCGAAGAAACTCCGAATACAAAAATAACAGATGGGGGCATTATGGGCGGCAGAGTAATCACGGGCTTTCTGGCAGCATTGGTATTCATAGGTATGAAAGTTGGTATCGGATTTTTAGCTCAAGACTACGAAGTCGAAAAGTCAAAGTCTCAAAAGTGGAGTAGCGAATTCAAGACCGCCTTCATAGACAGTTGCACCCAATCGGCAACCGCTAGCTACTCACAAGTTCTCGCTAAGCAAATTGATGATTCAGAAGCAGCCACCACCCTTGCCAAGTACACAGGTGTTCAGTACTGCAACTGCATGACTGATAAACTCGAAAGCTCAAAAGCGATTGCTACCAAGTACAACACACTCAGAGGCCCCGCCAGCGTTAAAGAGGATGTGGACATAGCGAGACTTTCGAGCAGAGGCCTGATCTAAATTAAGTTGGCTCATGACAGGCAAGATGAGACAGTCTTAAGGGGGGCTACTATTTACTTCTTCGCATTTAAGTCGATAAATGTGGGAATTCCTGGGAACCCAATTTCTCTTCAGGGTGCTAGCCTCGATGAGAAATTTGATCCGAAAGCCCTAGATAAAGAGGGTGGGCACACTTGGCATAAGCCCGTCAGCTCCGTTCGCTATCTTCCGGAAGAGGCTTTAGACTTCCCAGATGAGTTATGGCTAAACACTGGAGAGCGCAAGATTGATTTTGATTTTCGTCACGATATGCATGGGTTAATTCTGTCGAAACGCTTTGCCGACTGCTGCGGCGAGGAGCTAACTCGGGTTTGCCGAGTAGTAAACTTACATGTTGTGAACCGCAAAGGCGCTAATATCTCTTCTCGCCCCATGGTCTATGCGAAGCCAAAAAGAGAGATTTCTGTTCTTGAGGACGCATCTCGTGATCTTTACAGGGCCGAAGTAGATGACGGCATTTTAACTAGAAAAGAAAAGCTTGCGAAGTCATTGACACTAAAGCCTGATCTTTGTGGAGAGCTAGTATTTGCTAAAGAGCTGATCAATTGTTTGCTAATTGATGAGACTTTGGCAGCCAGGCTTAAGAAACAAGCGCCATTGGGGCTGGAGCTAACCCCCCATGAAGATGCCGTAGCACGCTACAACGATCGATTTACAATGCGCGAACTAGACGGTACTCCTGTAGACATTTTTAAGGGGTAGCGAAGCTTCCTCTCGGGCCTAACAGAAGGTACAGAGCTCGTGCTATAAATTTATGGTTTGAAATCCCAGAAGGTGATCGTTAGTGCCAATAGACCAAGTTGAACCACAAACTAGACTAGATCAAATCTTAACGCCGCATTAGCCTGTAAGCACCTAACCTGCAGAACTGAGGGCGAACCATGACAAGATCAAATTTTGCAAATCGCGTATTGAAAACAATTATAGCTTTAGCTCTACCCTCACTATGCTCGATATCTCAAGCCTCCACCCTCCAACTCGAAGGCGGCTCTACCCGGTCGGCTTTCAATTACGTGCAGATACCGGACGAAGATGAAAACCGTATCAATTTGCCAGATGTCACAGGGCTGTCCTACAGGCTTACCGGTATGATCGATATCACTGACAGTGGTATGCTCTACTTTCTTTATGCACCACTCACTGTTGGCTACACCACTCGTGACAACAGCGCCTTCGAATTTGATGGCACTGACTTCTTGGGTAACACTGAAACCGATATCTCTTACAAGTTTAACTCTTACCGACTTGGCTACCTTTGGTCGTTTGGTGGCAAGAGCTTTAAGTATTGGGGCGGTTTTGTCGGCAAAATCAGGGACGCTGAGATCATAGTCGAACAAGGTGACACAGATGAGTCTTTTTCAAATGTGGGCTTTGTACCACTGCTTGGCGCTGGTTTTTTGTGGAGCCCGTCTGACTGGTGGTCTGTTTACTTTCATGCCGATGGGTCTTACGCACCCCAGGGCTCAGCTTATGATGCTGTTCTGGAGTTACGAGGCAACTTGTCTGATAGTTTTGCTGTTGCTTCGGGCTACCGCATTCTTGGTGGCGGAGCTGATAACGACACCCTTGAGAACTTCGCTCAGTTTGAAACTGTCACTTTAAGTCTGGTCTACTACTTCGGCAACTAAAAGGGCCCGCCTGATTGGCGAGCCCTGTATCACAGCCTGGTAGCTGATTTTTGTTCAATTCATTTGCAGACCCATCTAGCTGTCAGCATTGCTTCTTATCTCTTCCCTTCAATAAATCTATCGAATTTCGATAAGCGACTCTTAGATAGCCTCAGCAGAGCCAACTACTGAACCAGCTCTGGGTTTCTCATCAAAATCATACCCGCTAACACCTTAGGCAAATAGTTGCCGCCTTCTCGGCCAAGCTTGCCTTCTCGAGACAGCTTTAATACGTCATTGTGGCTCGCATCGGCGATAGTGTTCATCATTCTGCGCTCGCCCACATTGTAAGCGGCGAGTGCTACATGCCAATCTTGAAAAATCGCGTGAAGCTTTTGATAGTAGCAAACTGCGGCCTCAGTTAGCCGACCAGCATCGAGCCGCTCATCGTTTTCTTCATTCACAGTAAGGCCACACCGCCTTGCTGTTTGCGGAATAAACTGCCATAGGCCTGCAGCACTTGCCGTGCTGAACACATCTGTGCGGTAGCCCGACTCGACAAGTGGCACTGCTAAGAGTTCTGCAGGTAGACCTGCACCCTTAAGCTGGTTTTCGATCATCGGCTGATAGACCTTCATTCTCTCGAGAGAGTCACTCATGTACTTGCGAGACTTTTCGCTACTGACCGCTTTGTTTAGCCAATACAGCACTCGTGAATCAACTACGATTGGGATCTCTTGCTCTGAAGATATCGCACTCGCTAGCTTCTGCGCTTTGCTCATTGTGATGCTCTGATCAGACACAGCTCCACGAAAAGACCAAGCCGCACAGCTAAGGGTGACAAGCCCAAGTGCCAGCAAAGACAGCATGACTCTTGTTGGGGTTCTCTTTTTGTTTTCAAACATGACTTCAATCCTCCTTGTTAAAGTCGATGTCTCAACAGCCATGCCGACGGCGCCAGTCAGAATTGCCTGCTTTGACATCTGGTTTTTGGCAAAGTCGTAAAGACACTTGCCATATGAATACGGTGAAAAGCTCTTTGTCTTAATTAAAGCCTCATCACACGCAAATTCTTGTAGCTCATAGATGTGACCAACCAGCTTGTGCACAGCCAGGTTGGGCGCAAATAGAACTTTTGTTATTTTTAAAACATATACCCACAGCGTGTCTTTTTGCCGGTGGTGCTGTAGCTCGTGGGCGACTGCAATTCTCATCACTCTCGAATCAACGACAGCCTCATAAGGCAGTACCACATGAGCCGAACCAAAAAAGTAAGAAAAAGGGCTACAGACCTGATCACTCACCCATAGTTTGGTCTTACCAATTTTCTTGATAAGCACAGCTTCACTTAGCAAGTGATGCAACCTAATCAGTGACTGGCAAAGCCTCACCCCGCTGATCAATAAAACCACAAGAGCAAATAGCGCGGCAATTGTTAGAGCAGCTTCAGACCAAGCCCAACTAAAACTTGGAGTCACCGATGTGGAAAGCAATTGAAAGTTGATGGATTGAGGCTGCAATACAGCACTTTGCTCTAAAGAGCCTTGCTGCCACACCTTTACAATTGGACCGAAGGGGTTCTCAGCTGAAGACCAAACAAAAGCGAGTGGTAGCATCACTGAAGCTGCAACAAATAAGTAGCTCAACTTCAAACGAGACCTTGCATCTAGAGACAACTCTTTCATAGCCAGCAGCTTCAGCAGACCAAGGCTCACGAGCAGCAGGCCGTTGACAGATAAGTAGTAATTCAGTGCTTCACTCATGACATTGAGCTCTTACTGTGCAGCAGGGCTTTGACCTCAGCCAATTCTTCTTCTGTGAGTTTGGCATCACCTAGCAGGTTGCGAATCAGAGCTGTGCGCTCTCCGCTAAAAACACTATTTACTAAAATTTGTGTCGCTTGCTCTTGATACTCAGACTTCTTCATTAGCGGCAGATAAATATGACCCCGCCCCTGCTTCTGGCTCTCGACGAAGCCCTTCTTTTCGAGCACCCGCAGAATAGTTGAGACCGTGGTGTAGGCGTAGTCTTTTGACTGCACATCATTAAGAGTCTCAAGAACGGAGTGTACTGTTGCACTTTCAAGATCCCACAACACATTCATTACTAGGGTTTCAGCTTCGGTCAGCGACTTGCGCTGTTCGTTTTTTGGCCTAGCCATGACTCCCCCCTATTTTGTCACCTTGATATTTGTAACTATTCTTTTAGTTGCCGACAAACTATTATTTTAGTTGGAGGGTCTAGTTTCAGATCGAGAGGCCTGTTGATAACACTTGCCTGCGCCTGCCAGAGCGGATTCTAAAACAAAAAAGTGATACCGAAAAATCCCCAGAACACCGCGTTCAAACCTCGCCAAAGAGGCCTAACCCATGGCCGAACATAAGTCGTGAGTCGAAGCTTGATCACTTCACCGTCTCGCTCGAACTCCAACCTCACTGGCCGAATCAGGCGAAAGCTCAACACATAAGAGCCATAAAAGTACTCGAGCCCCCTATACTGATCTGTGATTTTACCGATGGCGCCATGAACACTTAGCAAGGGGCCATGATGTATGTTGAGCTCCCCTTCAGCAAAGGGGCCGCTTTGCTCAGCAGCATCAAACTCAACTCGGTAAGGAAACAATTGGCCCTTCACGAAGGTCTCTCGGCGATTTAAGTTGCTCCAGACTTTTTCTATTTTGCCTGGCTTGGCCTTAAAGCTTCGCTCGAATACATCTTCACGAAAACGAGCGGGGCAATTTGACTGGGTCTTCATACTCAAAACTCCGTTGGTTTGAGCAACAGAGTCTAATGAAATCTTTGACAATGCAATAAAACGCAGGCCAGCTAATAGCTGGCCTGCAGAGATCAATTACTTCTTTAGGTTCAGAAGGTGATCGATG
>JABSOQ010000214.1 GCA_013216195.1 Bdellovibrionales bacterium | reverse complement strand
GCAAAAAAGCTAAAGGCCCAGGGTGCTACAGTCATCATCACAGGTCGATCTCAAGACCGAGTCGAGACGGCAGCTGAAGAGCTTGGAGTGAAAGGCTTAGTGGCAGATGCTCTTGATTTGAAAGCCACTGATACTTTGGTCGAAACAGTAAAAAAAGAATTTGGGTCGGTTGATATACTATTCGTCAATGCTGGTATTTTTCAGCCTGCGCCCGTAGGCCAGATCAGTGAAGAGATGTTTGATCATCAAATGGGTATTAACTTTAAAGGTGCTGTCTTTACGCTAGAAAAGTTCTTGCCAATACTCAACGACGGAGCTTCTGTTATCAACTTGTCGTCTGTTAATGCCTATACCGGAATGCCAAATACAGCTATTTATGCGGCCTCAAAAGCTGCCCTAAACTCTTACACCAGAACAGCAGCCACAGAGCTGGCACCCCGAAAAATAAGAGTGAATGCAATCAACTCTGGCCCCGTGCAGACACCAATATTTGGCAAAACCGGTATGCCCGAGGAGCAGTTGAGTGGCTTTGCCGAAGCTATGCAAAACCGAGTGCCCCTAAAAAGATTTGGCCAGCCAGATGACATTGCCAATTTGGTGGCATTTCTTGCAAGCGATGATGCGAGCTTTATAACTGGGTCTGAGTACAATATTGACGGCGGCATTAACATCAACACTCTATTGGCATAGTTTCGCTAGGCCAATTACACAGCAGGAGGATTTCAATGGGGATCTATCATATTGATGCAAGCTCAAGAAGTTCGGGTTCAACAACCCGAGCTTTCTCTAAACTCACAGTCGAGAAAATTCTGTCATCAGCAAAGCATGAGGTCACCTACCGTGACCTCGGCAAGGGGTTAGGCTTAAAGAATGTCGACGACATCATCGCAAGTGCACTGTTTATACCCGATAAAGAAAGAAGCCCTGAACAAAAGAAAGCCCTTGAGGCTTCAGACAAGATCATTGAAGAGGCCACAAGCAATGACCTGTGGGTCGTTGGTTTGCCTATCTACAACTTTGCAATGCCGGGCGCCATGAAAACCTGGGCCGACATGTTAGCTCGGTCTAGAAAAACCTGTCGCTACACCGAGAGCGGGCCAGAAGGTTTACTCACAAACAAAAAGGCAATCGTGATTATATCTTCTGGCGGAACAGAGGCTGACTCAGAAATTGACTTTTGTACTCCATGGGTTCGCCATTACCTCAAGTTTCTGGGAGTTGAAGCGATCATTGTCAAAGCAGATCGCTTCTCTGACGAAAAAAGAGAAGAAGTCTTAAAGCAAATTGAGCAGGCGGTATCAAGCCTATGAATGTGCAGCGATTTCATTTTCATGTTTACTACGAGAAAGAACAGCGAAAAGAGGCTAATGCCTTAATCGACAAGGTCAGCCGCTTTGATTATGTCGCCGTAGGCCGGATGCACGACAAAGCCCTGGGGCCTCATCCCGTTGGCTCTTGCCAATTGACTGTAGACCGCAATCATTTTCTTGAACTGACTCTGTGGCTAATGCAAAACCGAGGAAGTCTCAGCATTTTCGTTCACCCCTTATCTGGTGATGATTTGATCGATCATACCGACTATGTGATGTGGCTGGGTGACTCTTATCAGCTGAACACCTCGATGTTCAGAAATGATAGCATTAAGGCCTCATCGTCTTAAAAGCCTCCTCAGAGATCAGAATACTCGAGACCTAGGGCTCGTACTAAAAACACGTCTTTGTGAGCAATTCGTACGAGAAGACACCAGAGCAAAGAGCCAATTCGGCATTCTGGACTGGGTTCTGTACGACCTTTTGTCAGTTTCGCAAATCGCTATTCAATAGCCTTTTACTGACCAATGGCTGTCCATTATAATTTAGGGTGTAACAAAAGGATCAAATCTATGCGTATGATTTTCGCCCTTCTAATATTTATGTCTTTATCTGTTAACGCAAAAGAAAGTGTCACAAAGCTTGCGGTAAAAAAGGCAATTAAGCAGGTTGCAGCATGCGACAACACAAATTGCATATTGAAGCACCCTTTGATTTAACGCTTGCCCGCAGATTACCAAAAGTTTCTTCAAGGCCTACCAGAAGAGGCTGAGGAGTTGTCCTTCAAGATCTCGCAACTAAAAAGCAATTCAATTTTGATTCAAGACCAGAAAGACAAGGTTTCAGTCTCATTTGAAATGCCTGAGCCTTATAAGGGCTTTGTAAAGTTTAACAACAAAAGCCTGAAGGTGAGCCTAGATTTGCCGCCTGAGCAATTACTCTCAAGATTCAAGGACGCCCTGCCAAGCTACAGTTTGTTTATGTTACCTACCTCTTTCTTTTTTGATACTGCCTATGCCGATAACAGAGAAGACGTTGCCTTCGGCGAGAAGGGTGCCTCACTTTATTTTGTTGGTTTACTTGCCTATGTTATTTCGAACGCCGGAGCTTGCATCGAGGATCTAGAAGCTGCTGCTGCTGTCTGCGAAAACCTCCCTAACAACCCCGCAGATATTAGCTCTGAGGCTGAATCGCAACTGAACTTAATTCTAGCCGAAACTCCAAACACTTACAGTTGCTCAGGCATGGCATTTCGCGACAAATCTGTAATACCTGGTCGTACCAACTTATTCAGGGAGCAAGAGGCTATAGCTAGCTGTATCGTCGATTGGGCTGCTGGGCTCGATGATTCTCAAACGGCTGCAGCCAGCGAACTTAGCTTTTTGAATAGAGCCAACTCTGTAGTGGCCGCACAGCGATCTGCCAATGGCGACGGTGCTGTACGCTAGAATTACGGGCGACAGCCATCTCGTGGAGCATGGCGACCACTGTTATCTGCCTGGTTGTGGCTTCCCCAACCAAAAGTGCTGATCATTAGTGAAATTTCTCGAGCCATCGGACAAACAAAGTCTTGGTATTCAGGATCATCACAAAACATAGAACCTTGATGATTGCCATTTTTGTCATACACTTCAAGGTTGCCATGCTGAGCGTCCCACTCTAGGCAACAAAGAACTTTTGAGCCACTTCGGCCCTTGATCTCTTTTACAGATTTTCTACCAGCTTTTCTCGTCGACAGGTTTCGCTTGTTATTTATCGAGTCTATGTAATCACCACAACAGTCTTGCGGGTTAGAGGTGCACTGCTGACCTCGGTCACTTGCTGCCGCAGAAGCGTTATCTCCAACACTAGTTTCGCCCTCATAAGAAACAGTGTTGTGTTCACAGCAGTCTTCACCTGCAGTATCATGAGAGGCAAGGTCGTCAGTCACTGACACAACCATTTCAGCTGCATCGTCACTAATTACTTGATCGGCGAACTCTGCAGTCTCCTCGAGAAGGGCTACTAGCTCTTCTTCAGCGCCATCTTCTCTGAGCTGCTCAGCTTGCAGGGTCGTAGAGGTCATCTTTCTCGTAAAGCGATTCATGGCGTGCCTAGGCAACTGACGAGTTGCATACATGTAGAACACTCTCGCTGCTGCCATTTCTAATGCATGAACTGCAGGTGGCGCAAGAACTGCCAATGGTAAAGCTCTAGCATTTCTACCAGTTTCGGTAGCGGCATCACTCTCGTAAAGTCTTTTGATATCTCTGATCAGTGGATCGTTGCCATTAGGGTGCATGCTCTCAAAAAGATCCACGATATCAGGGCGACCACTCGATAGAGCTTCAACTTGGGCTCGACTCAATTCATACTCAGCCAGGCCTTGAGCGAACAAAGAGTCGGATGAGAAAATCAATATGGGTAAAATAACAAACCACATCATCACAACTAAAAATCGGTATTTGTTGATAACTCCTTTATACGTTTTCAATGCCAGCCTATTTAACTTTTCTCAGACTGCGGCTGAATTTGCTTTAGGTCTAGTTGCGACCTGTACACTACCTGGGTCACCCCAACCGAGGCTGATGTTGCTTTGCCACCATCATCCAAGACTGAAATCTAGTCGTTAATGACCTTGCCCCTCGTTTAGGCTAATCTATAGTTCTGTGTTTATAGTCAAAAGAACCTCTAAAACCTTAGTATTGCTCGAAGTGATCCTATTGCTAAGCGGAGCACCAGCTCTGGCCCTAGCCGGAGTCATGCCATTTCAATACAGGTGGTTCCCAGCAATAGCAGTGATTGCACTTGCCAGCCTTAGAATCTTAAATGAGAGATGGTCACTGAAAGACATCGGTATTCGCCCCATTCATATACCTGAAGCGGTGATTCACCATTTTGCGGTCACGGTTTTTAGCGTTGTCGGTGTCTTCTTTGCGATGTCAGTCTTCTCACTACCTTACACGCCCATTGAAGTCACTTGGCTGATGGTTTTCGTTTCTTTACTTGTATCATTTCTACAAGAGCTTATTTTTCGAGTTTTTCTTATTAGAGGTCTTGAACGGATTCATTTCTCAAAACTTGCGGTGATGATTTTGAGTTCTGCTACGTTTGCATTCATACATACATTTTTTGAAGCCAACAGATGGCTACTCATACTCGTTTGCTTTTTCTACGGATTGCTAATGGCCGAACTCTACATTAGGCACCGCAACTTATTGCTACTTACAATCTCTCACTTTGTAGTGAACCTCTTGGTTCTACATTTAGGCCTACTCGGAAGGATCACTTGATGCCAGTGGTTACGAAAGTCACCCTAGGGGATCTCGTACACAGGTTAGCTGAAAGCTATGAGACTGAAGCTCCTCAGGTTGCTGAAGCAGAGGAGCGGCTCGGAATCGAACTGCCTGCCGCACTCAAAGAATTGTATCATCGAAGCCAAGGTAATTCTCTACCCATTCATAGAGTCTACATACCACTGGCTCACCTGGATAAGATTCATGAAGACGAGCACTGTCTCAACCCATTTTATGGTTACAACTGGATAGTAAATGCAGAATGGCTCAAGAGCATGGATGATCTCAGAAAGGGATCTACTTGGGGCGACGAAGAGCCCTTCTGGCCCGAAAACTTGGATAAACTGATCATATTAAATGCCCGTGATGGTATTTGGACTTTTCTAGACTACCGGGCCACAAACCAACCCCGTGTTTGCGTCATTGATCAACTCGATGAGAACTGGGAGCAAAGGTGCCACCAATTCTCTGATTTTGAAGAATTCGTTAATTCACTCGTCAGAGTTAAGTGGGATTGAGTTCACTACCTTAATTACAAACTTTCATGCCAACACCATGAAAATATAGCCCTCGCCAGTGCACTCTTGAGAATCTGTGGTACACAATTGGCCAGGAGGGAGGCCCCTTTGACGAGAAGCTTTTTGTTATTCGTGAGCCTAAGTGCCGCAGCCCTAACATTGAACTCTAGACTCACCTCCGCA
>JABSOQ010000213.1 GCA_013216195.1 Bdellovibrionales bacterium | reverse complement strand
AGCAAATCTTGTGAGGAGTTTAATACGTTAAATAGAATACCTCCTACCTGAGCGAACTGAGCAGCCAAGCCCGATGTGGCCAATGCAAGCAGTGTGCGTGCTCCCTTCGGTTCGTTCCAAACACGAGCACAGAAAATTCCGAGGCCTGCGATCGTAAGGTTCAACCCACTAAAAGCCAAAAATCTAGCAAAGCCCTCCCAGTCGTAAAAACCCTGCCATAACAAAATTGCTCCTGATACGAGGAGTGACAAAACGCCCAACACTCGGACTCCTCGAATTGCTTTTAAAAAGTTTGAATGGTTCATTTTATCACTCCTTCAATTTTTTTTTATTCTTCTAGTGCTTGTTAGTTCGAGTCTGTCGTCTTGGCATCGACCAATTGCCGCAGCGACATCTCGAGATCCTTTAGCTCTTCTTCAGTCTTAAACTCTTGCTCAATCTCATCGACAATTTGGTCGCTATCGAAATCGGTACTGACCTCTTTGTAGAGAATTTTTCGGTCCCACCGATTGAATACATCGTCGATTGAGTCAGTATAATCAGCCTGCTCCATGGCACTGGTTGCCATTGCTGCAGCTTTATCTCGACCGCGAAAGGCCTGTAGCTTTGCACTCAAGTCTTTGTACTGAGACTCGACTCGGGTCAGCTGCGACTGCAGTTTGTCTGCAGCTTCTTCAAGCTGAGACTGTCTTTCAGCAAGCTGTTCGAGGTCTTTCTCAACCAGCTTGATTTTTCTCATACAATGCAAAGCCTTCTCTTTATCTGTTTCTGAATACTGAACAGCTCTGGCCTGCCAAGTCGACAGATCCTTTTCAAGTCGTTGCTGTTGAGAAACCAAGCTCTCGATATCCTTTTGCATCATCTTGTATTGAACTCGAGCCCCACTGATGTCTTGTCTCAACTGTCTAAGTGAGGCCTCAGCTACAGCTTCATGGTTTTCTATCTGGTTCACCAACTGATCGAATTGAGCAGTAATGGTGGCCATGATTCTAGATACGGGTCTCATAGAAGACTCCTTTGTCGTTCAAACCGCTTGATTGCGATCACCTCTAGAGTAAGCAATCAACATGGCGAACTGCGATCTCTTTGATTACACTGTAATCATTAAGGTCAAGCGAACTGCGGATCGGAATTATTTTTATTTAATAACCAGTATTTTCTGGTATTTACGGGGATACTGTTGCAGATATTCAACTAGAAAAATGCTTTTATTTTAGTTACAATGTAATTATGAGTTTTGACGACCACCTATTTAAGATCTCTGCAATCGGGGCGCACTCCAACTTTGCAGATAAGGGCTTCAGGCAGAAAGACGTAAGGTTCATTGCTGAACTCTTCACCAACTGGCTTGATGTGTTCTTGAAGCCAGATCTCCCTAAGTGGCACAACACTCAGGCTATGCGCTTTCTTGAGCGATTGCAAAAAGAGGGTTTAGCCAAAAGCAAAGGCCAGGGCAAGGCCAAGAGGTACCGCCTCACTCGGGTTGGCCTGATGCAACTGGTGCATGAACTTGTCGATGTTCATGGCTTCTCAGATATTAGGTATGTGCTGCTGACCTACTTCTTTATACGCACCTACAACAGCAGAGTTATTGAACTGATTCAAAGAGAAGGCAGTGGGTTTTCAAAAGCTCTGCAGATTGAAGTTGAGCATCTCTTTGATCACAAGCTGTTCTTAGAAAAACACCTCGAAGAGCACTCTCGGCAGATCGAAAGATTGAAGCTTAGAATTGATGAGACCCAAAAGGCTGGAGATCTCGCTGTAAAATTGTTTAGGCAGGGTGAAAACCTCGACAGGATTATAGAGCAGGTCTCGTCTCTTTACCCATACGAACTTGAAAACCAAAAGCCGATGGAAGAGCTGTTTCGAGAAATTGAACCCGGAATACGCCTGTGGGAGATCACTAACGGCAATTTTGCCCGCTCCCAATTACTATGGCAGTCACAGATGCAAATTTTGATTTCTCACAAACAAATTCTTCAAAACTTGAATCAATCACGACTAGCAGAATTTAGGGCGAGGTAGTGATGGCTATCACTTGTAGGAGTAAGATATGAAATGGAGCCTTGTAACCCACGACAAAAAGTTCACCGGTTTTTTCTGGACTCAGTTTCTCGGAGCATTCAATGACAATTTTTTTAAGAATGCTCTTGTTGTGCTAGTTACATTTCGAGGTATTACTCTAATGGGCATGGAGTCAGAAGACCTCGTAGCAGTCGTAAGTGGTTTGCTGGTGTTGCCATTTTTCATGTTCTCTCCCCTTGCTGGGCAATTTGCTGATAAGTTTGAAAAATCGAAACTGGTGAGACACGTAAAGTTACTAGAAATTGCCATAATGCTCGTCGCAGCTGCTGGCTTTCTGCTCAAGAGTTACATCTTGCTTGTGGGCCTGATCTTCATGACAGGTCTTCAATCAGCGTTCTTTGGCCCTATAAAGTTCTCGATAATCCCCGACCTAGTGGGCGAAAAGCATCTTACTGAGGGCAATGCACTTATTGAGCTAGGTACCTTTTTGTCGATACTGCTAGGAACAATTGCTGGCGGCCTGGCAACGTCAGTTCCGCAAGCCGACACCTTCATAGGCCTCATGCTAATCGTTATAGCTATTGTTGGCTATTTCACAGCGAGAACAGTGCTCGAAGTTCCAGTGGCTGACCCAAACCTCAAGATTCAATGGAACCCATTTCCTGAGTACCTATCACTATGGCGATTGCTCAAAGAACGTGTGGCGATTTTCAATTCGGTGCTCGCAATATCGTGGTTCTGGTTCTTTGGTGCTGGCGTACTATCGGTTTTGCCTCTCTATGTGAAAGACTTTCTCTTGGGCAACGAGAATGTGGTCACCTTGTTCTTAGCCATGTTCACCTTAGGGGTGGCTATTGGCTCAATGCTGAGTGAAGAATTGTCTTTTGGAAGGGTCGAGATCGGACTCGTGCCAATCGGCTCGGCCGGTTTGTCTGTTTTCTTACTCGACCTCTACTTAGTCGGCATGCCCTTTAACAGCATTGGAGCCGGTAGCACGGAACTCTCTACTTTTACTTCTTCGTTTGCTGGCTGGAGACTGATGTTCGACTTCTTTATGATGTCGGTTTGTGGGGGTATTTTCATCGTACCTCTCTACACCCTCCTACAAGAACGCTCGCAAGCTGCGACCAGGTCACGAGTGATTGCCGGCAACAACATTGTGAACGCAGCTTTCACAGTTTTGGCTGCGGTAGCAGTGGTCGTGTTTTACCAACTCGGCATGAGCCAGGTCGAGATCTTTGCAAGCTTTGCAGTAATGAATTTTTTGGTCTGTCTCTACATCTACTCGGTAGTGCCTGAGTTCACTTTACGGTTTTACGCCTGGATACTATCTCGTACAATTTACTCGATCAAAACGGTCGGCCTTGAGAACGTACCTAAAGAAGGGCCCTTTGTTCTGATCGCCAATCACGTCAGCTATGTCGACTGGATGATCATGGCTGGGGCATGCAAAAGACCTGTTAGTTTTGTTATGTACTACAAGTTTTTCTCTATACCAATTGCCAGGTATTTCATGAAGCAAGCGAAAGTGATACCAATCGCCTCAAGAAAAGAGAATGAAGCCATAATGGAAAGTGCGTTCGAGAAGATCTCTTTTCAACTTCGCGATCAAGAGGGCGTTTGCATATTTCCTGAAGGCACACTTACAGACAACGGTGAGCTCAAGCCCTTTAAACCTGGCCTGCTTAAGATTCTCGAGAACGATGCTGTGCCTGTTGTCCCGGTAGTTCTGCATGGTTTGTGGGGCTCTATTTTCTCTCGCAAAAAAGACAAAGACAAAACACATCGCCGCCCCCTAACAGTCGAATTTCATAAACCCTTGTCACCAGATCAAATTCGTATGGAGGACCTCGAAAAGTTTTTCGAATCTCAACTCAGCGCTGGCTCGCAAAACTGATTCAATTTAGCATCTGAAAGCGAAGCAGCTGAGCGTGAACTTCACGAAGTAAAGTAGTGATGCCTGTTTCACCGGTAGAAGACATACAGGTCGCGAGTGGGCAGCCGCGGCCGAACTCATCATCGATTACAGCTTGTTCTTCTGTGAGACCGATTTCGCTCAGCAAACTCTCATCGACTTCTGAGACATCTTGCTGAGCCCGGTTGGTTCTCCAAACTTCATACTCAGACCTCAAGGCTGCTCTCACAAAGGGTGTAAACCTCAACTGCCCAGCAGTAGCTAGTAGAGGCTGCTCACTGCTGTAGTTGTAATTGAGCGTTTGCGCAAAGACACCAGAGGGCGCACAAATTCCTAGAGTGTCCATCAAAGAGGTCGCGCGGCCCGCCTGCGGCAGCCAAGTCGCCTCTATGATCTCTGCTCCCGAAAGTTCGAGTTCATTCATATGAGCGGTTAAAAAAGAGGTAGCGAAAAGAATGGTGTTCGAAAGCTCCTCAAAAGCTATGCGGGCATCGCCTCTCGAGAAAGTGTGAGCATTTATAACCTCAAGATTAGCCATGGCTTGGCCCAACAGTTCATAATCGAGGTCTTTTTGAATCGAGCGCAACACTCGCGCAACTTGCAACATTAGCTGAATGTTATGCTCATTGGCTCCAAACTCAGTATCTCCGCCATTCTGAGCCCAATATATCTGAACACGATGTGGATGAGACCGGTTGGCCCAGGTCGACTCAGTGATCTCAATTTCCTCTGAAGTCGCGTCAAAATCGACGTCATAATCAAGTTCTTTGTGGTGATCCTGAATCTGTCTAACAAGCTCGAGAATAAAGGGCTCTAGAGCCTCCGCCAAAAGCAACCGAATTTGTTTACGCTTTTCAGCCAATCCTTCGCGGGTGCCATCTAAGACCTCAATATAGTTGTCATTATGGGTCGCCAATTGATTATTAGCGAGCACAAAGGGGCATCGGTTAGCCAAAGAGGGCTGACCAACAAAGCCAAAGACAAGCATCAGAGCACAGAGACCCGATTTGGTTCTTAAGATGGGCATAGCAACCCAAAGGTTTGCAATTAAAAAGCCAAGACTGAGGCTACTCGAGTACCCTCGATGGATCATCGGCATACTCGGTCATGTAGAGAACTGGCTCCCAGTTCTTCTCAACCACCGATTCGATGACCTCGTCTCCTGGGTAAAAGCCACCCCTACCCCAGCCTCTTGGTTATAATTCAAAAGTGAAGGAGATAAGGCCCAATTCACCATAAGACCAATCGATCGTGTTGCCGCTAACTACGTACAGATCAGAGCCCTGAGTCGGTTCATACCCGTTCCACTCAGCCATTTTGCCCGCCATCGTTTGAAAGATCTGAAAATCGC
>JABSOQ010000212.1 GCA_013216195.1 Bdellovibrionales bacterium | reverse complement strand
GCCGATAGTGATCATGAACCCATAGCACAGTCTGCAAAAGAAACAGGTGGCTGTTGTAGTTCCACACTTCACTGACCGAGGTGACAACCAAAAACAATGCCGCCTGCATTAGCAACGACAACAAGTCGAGCCAGAGACCTTTCTTAATAGAAATCTGAACAACTAGGATCGGCAACAAGAGAAATTTCAAAACCAAGACAATCAAGCCATATTGTATCTGATCAGCAAAGGGCAAAGTCGAGAACAATTCGTTTGAGTAGAAACGAAAAAAACCACCGTGCACACCAAACATAATATGCAACAGCACAAAACCGAGACAGACGACTCTCAATGGTCTACTGCTTTTGAAAAATTCCAAGCTGAACCCTCCTGTCGAGATGATCACCCGAGGTGTCCACTAGAACTGATTCTAATTCTAGAGATCTTATCTGTTTGAGTTGTTCACGGCTCAAGGGGCGTGCCGCTGTTTCATCAAATGCCGACCAATTGTGAGTCTCGAGAAATCTTATGTAACGACTCAAAAATCTTTCAACTTTTTCTTGCCCAGATTGGCCCCTTGTCTGTTTGAGAATCTTTAACATCAGCTTCTCTGAGTTGAAGAACTCAATAGGAAACGCGCGATTTGCATCAAAAGTGTAGGTCTCACCGACCATCTTCGCTCTCAGCTCTAAATCAACAATTACAGGGTTTGCAAAAGCCTGATTGAACATATTGTAAGAAGAAAAAGGCCACCGATTGAAGTCGACTATGCTGTTCAAGGTTTGAAAAACAACAAAAGCTGTCAATACAATGCAGTGCCCTCTTGAAAGCCTACCCAAGTTGATCATCACTATCTCTAAAATAAACAGGAGGAACTTCACGAGTCCAAGAGTTGGCTGTTTCGAGATCGTAGCTTCCACACCTTTCAAAAATAATATAGTCACCACTCTCTGCGGTGTCTGGAATCTGAACTTCAGATCGAAAGATATCGGCCTCATAGCAATTGGCACCAAACAGCGCGCAGTCTGCAATTGGTCCCTCTACCTTGTAGTCGTAGGGTAGGTAGACCACATTGTGTGCACCTGCCATAACCGAACGTATCGAGTTGGTGCCCGTGTTCAGAATGGCCAATCGGTTGGTATAGTCTCGGCTCTTCACGCAAGTGATCTTTGTTACCAAACTTGCGAAGTCTTCAGTTAGACATCTACCTGGCTCTATGACCAAACGAGTGGAACCGTCATACACGCCCAGAGACTCAATTAGAACTTTAAGATCCCTCACATAATCAGACATTTTGAGGTCACGAGAGCTCCAGACCGATGGTGAGGCAAAGCCTCCACCAAGGTTCAGAACGAACTCAGCTTTTTGCAAGCTCTTGACCTTTAGTATTTGCGGCTGCAGCCTGGCCAACTCACCTCGAATATCATCAACGGATGTGATGTTCTTACCAAAGTGAATGTGCACACCTGCTGGCTTCACGTTTGCCTGGGCGAGCACATCTAGGGCCATGTCTAGTTCAGCCTCACTTAGACCAAGCCTCGAGATAAATGCCCCCTTGTGATTAACCGCCAACCTCAAATTCAGCTTCACTTGCTCTTTGCTGAATTCACCTGACTCGACAAGGCCTATTAGTCTTTCTACTTCATCAAGGCTGTCAGCCTGAATATGGGCCCCTCTCTGCATGAAGACTCTGAGATCTTCAACTTCTTTCGCCGGCCCGTCGGCATAAACACGTGAAGGTTTTGATACCTGCATGATGGCTTCAAGTTCAAAAGGAGAGCACACCTCAGGCAAGAAACCAACCTGATTCAAAACCTCAATAACCCTTGGGTTTTTGTTTGTCTTCACCGAGTAGGCAATATCTAGGTTCGAAAAAGTTTCTCTCCAAGTTTTGACAAAAAGCTTTGCATTTTTCTCAAATTGCTCTTGATCAAAGATATAAAAAGGAGTCTTTCTATTCTGCTCTTTTGCTACATCAAGCAGTTTGCGATAGTTCATGTTTTTTTCTCCAGGTGGCAAGAGCGATGTTTTGAAATTTACGGTTTTCGTTAAAAACCCGTCGTATTCTAAAGTATTTTTCTCGGCAGGCTCTCTGCTCACTAGCGGGCATTTCTAGATAGCTCAACGACTGCTCAAGCTGTTTTTCAATCTCAACTCTTAACTCTTGATCACTCAAAACAGTCAGTTCAATGGTCTTAGACTTGAGCCGTTCAAATTTGGTTGAGAAGAAATCACTCCAGTACGTGTCTGTCCATTCGGCTTTAGGCTCAAAACCCAGAACCAATTTTAACTCACGCAAGAGTTCAATTGGTGGCTCTGTGTGATAACAGTAGTTCGATGTGAACAAAATGCCGCTACTGCACAACAGTCTATGAGTCACAGCCAATGCCTTTTCTCTTTCTTGAACAAATGAAAAATTGGATCCGCCAATGACATGGCTAAACTCACCAAGGTCGAGCTGTTCTGTTGTGACAACGTCTTTAGCAAAGAACTGCAACCTACCTGACAAGCCGTCTTTTTCCGCAAATGACTTAGCCTGTTCGATCGCCTGCTCAGACAGATCAACACCAACGCCCCTGCAACTGGTCAAGCGGCTAATCGCTCGAGAACTGAACCCGGTTGAGCAAGCAAAATCAAAAATTCGAGAGTTCTCATCTATATGGCTAGAGTTCAGCCAGAACTTGAGTGTTTCAAGAGCACCCGGCGGAGTATTCTGTTGCTGAATAGCTGAAACAAAATCTGGATAATTCAAGTTTTCTAGTGACATGAGCACTCCTCGTGAACAGTTAACGGTTGCTTAAGTGTTTCGTAAGTTAATGTGTCGATGATCAATCGCTGGCCAAACAGTTCACAGGGCATTCCAAGCAAGAAGCGTATGATTTCATTGCTGGCAATACTCAACGACAAATTGTTAGCTGGCCCGTAGGAAGCTGCTTGAAAGTTTTGATTCTGATTATCTAGTGCCGCAGATGAGTTGCGATCAACGGCCCATAGGTATTCACAATTCAAGCACCCCGTGCTTGGTGGCAATATCAAAGGCCCAATCGTCGCCTTCGTTTCAACATAGCCAGCTTGAAGTAGTGGAATCCGCTCTTGCAGTGACAGTCTGTTGGCAATTTGAATACACTCTGGTCGATCACCGGAGAGCAGCAAAATGTCGCAATCTTTTAAGAACTCAAAGTGCTCTTTTTTGTCTGCGAAAAACTCAGCCACGCCGCTCACCCCAGTTTTCGAGTTCACTGCCTTGATTCGATTTTCAACGGCTTCGACCTTGGTGACGCCGACATTCTCCTCATCAAAGGGAATACCTCTGGTCAGGTTCGACAACTCGACCCGGTCTCCATCGATAAGCTTTAAGTGGCCCACACCAGCACGAGCTAGCAGTTCGGCAGAGGTCGAGCCAATGCCCCCCACACCAATAATGCCAACAACAGATTTTGCTAACTGACTTGTCTGCTCGCCTTCAGCACCTGCTAACGAGTAGTAGATCTCATGGCGCGAGAACCTTTCTGACGAGGGTTCGTCTCGCAAGATAATAGAGTTTTTCAAGGCCCACTCAAAGAATGCACGACAAGGGCTGAAAAAGTCTTCAGTCAAACGAGCACCAGGCTGGCAGAGCTTTCGCAGCAATTGCTGATCTTCTGCAGAGGCCTCTGCCCACTGACGTGAGCTATTCAGGCCCGCTCCAAAGCTCAGCAAGGCATTTGAAGAATCAATTTTGACCGAAAGGGCTGGGTTGATTTTGTATTTATGTAGCTCCATCTCTCACCTACCTCTCTTTGGGTAGGCTCAAGATCGATTGATTTTTCTGTTTTCGCAAAACCCTAATAAATGATTTTTCGAAAACGAAAAATCATTTCATTTCACGAAAATCTGATCACTCTGGGCTAGCTAGATTTCGACAAATATCATTGCGCATTCCGCCAGATAGCACGCCTGCCGTGCAAGTTCTCACCTCAAAGTTGCCTTCATCCTCACAGGTGTTGCCGCTCTGGTAGGTATTGAAAGAGGTCCTCCGGTAGGCCGTGACAGTTCCGCCATCTTGCACCAAGGTCTCACCAATCTGGCAGCTGCCATCGTCATTCACTGGAGCGGTCTCTGTTCTGATAGTTCCAATGTTGAGAATTGCCCCCCCAACAGCTTGATCAACAAGGCTTGGGTCTTTGGTGATGCGATAAATATTTGAGTCTCTGTAGGTCAATCTCAATTCGCTGTCGCCGACTCCGTTGATAATCAGCAAGCCCGGTTTATCTGGTGCCGTACCTAGGTACAAATCACCATCGACAATGAGCTTTCCACCACCGGTAATGAAAATGATGCCATCAAATCTAAAGTTACCTTTCACATGAACAACTGATTCAATCTTCCACACCGGTGTCGTCGTAAGAATAGAGTTCACATTGTCGAGTATCCCCTGGCTGCAACCGAGCATGTTGCCTTGCTCGAGGGTGCCGAAAGAGATCTTGTAGCCCGTCATATCAACCCTTCCACCACATGACACTGTAGAGATCTGATTCATGTCGACTTCTGGGCTCATAAGTGCCACCAAGTCATTTGGGCTTGTCACATTCAAAGTGTAGGTTGGGTCACCAACCAAAACTAATGGCTCGGTAACCACAGCAGGCAAGGAACTGGCAGCAGGCTCTTCAGGTGCGCATTCTTCAAAGGCAAGCTCTGCTGGAAACCATTCTGTGACGACGCCGTTATTACAGATGCGAGTTTGCGGCAAAGGCTGACAAGTTTGACCAGCCGGCACTGTCGATGTCAGGTAGCGAGTTCTTGTTTCGGTCTCGCCGTGAGCCAAGCCCTCGGCATCACAAGCAGCTGGAGGCACAGCTGAGCACAGAGTCTGGCTGTACTGATTTGGTGACCACTCAGAGAACTGACCATCATTACAAGTTCTGCTTTGAGTTTCGCTGACACAACTCTCGCCCCAGGCCACAGTTGCGGCTTCAAAGCGAACCCGAGTTTCAGGTTGGCCATGAGCCACTTCGCCACAATCACTTGGTGGCATTGGCGGATTTGGTGAGCCGACTTCATCACAGGTTTCAAATTGCGCAGTATTGGGCGCGAACTCAGAGAACTGCCCATTGTTGCAAGTTCGGCTTTGTACTTCTTCCACACAGCTTTGCCCAGCTGGCACAGTTGAAGAGTTGTATCTTGTACGAGTGTCAGTGTCTCCATGTGCAGTTTCGCCGCAAGCGGCGGCCGGCTCCGGGTTACAATTTTCAAAAGTGTACTCGTTAGGTGTAAACTGTGAGAAATCACCATTGACACAAGTTCGAACTTGAACTTGAGACTGACAGGTCTCTCCATAAGGCACTGTTTCAGTTAAATAGCGTGTGCGTTCATCA
>JABSOQ010000211.1 GCA_013216195.1 Bdellovibrionales bacterium | reverse complement strand
GCTTCAGGTGCACCTGTAGGGCCCATCTGGCGCTTCCATCTGCGAATGAGTTTTTCTCGGTCAATCTCATTCTTATAAAGATAAGAAATGGCACGAACCTCGTCACCTGTATTGGGCCTGTGACCGTCAACTGTGGAGTTGTTCAAAATGAATCGCCACTTCGGGTTGATAAGTCTTGCAACTAGCCCTATTTTGCCTTTTGCATAAAGTCGATCAGACAGTTTCAAAGAGGCCTGGTAGAGCTCTTCTGTCCAGTCAAAGTTAATAGCCGGGTCGAGGCTGATGATGAGGTTTTCATTTCTTGTGATCTCTTGATAGGTGTTTTCGACAATCTCGATCAGTTCAAGCCACGGGCCAGTTCTGTTGCGGTCGATCACGAGTTCTTCGAAGATGGTTCGAGTCCAGTCATCACCGACAATTGATTGCAGATTGGCTTCAAGTTCTGAGGTGAAGTCTTCGAGAACTTGTTCGTCTATCTCGACATCTGCTTCAAAAAAGCCAAGCATCTGGTCGTCTGTTTGACTCGCCACTTTCTTTTTCAGTTCAGAGAGTTTCTCGAATTCGCGGGCTTTCGGTAGCCCAGTTAAATCGAGAGTTTCATCTAGTAGGCAAGCCTCTTGAGTTTGATCCATTTGCAGATTTGACTCGTACAGATCAGCGATTTCTTTCTCAGTTAAAGGCAGCCTTGCCTGTTTGTCTACAGCGCCAGGTATCCAGTTCTCAGATTCTCTATGTTGATCGAGGAACTTCGCTGCCTGAATTGGGCTCATGGACTCTTCGCCAGGTATGTTGATTTCTGTGTACTCGGTTTGCAAGACGTGTAAAATCTGAGATTCAAGATCTTCGAGTTGTTGCTTGATTTGCTTTCTTTTCGCTTGAAGCTCAGCCGTGGTTTTCTCAAGCTTCTTCGTGTCAGTTTTGCTTAGGTAATTTACGATGCCAGTTACTGAGTCTTTGAGCTGAGCCTTGCTCTCTGCGTCGTTAGACAGATTTGCTACGCACAGGGGTTGAAGTGGTTCAGCCACTTTTTCTCTGACAACCTTGAGAGCTTTTGAGGTGTGGCTGGTCACAAGAATGCGTTTACCTTTGGCTAAGAGGTGGCCTATTAGGTTCGCAATAGTATGAGACTTACCAGTGCCTGGAGGGCCTTGAACCAAGACGTTGCCTGTGTTTTCGAGCGTCTGCACGATGCGAAACTGTTCTTCGTTTGCTGGCTTCGTCTGGAAGAATTCGAAATCACCAGCTGCCGTTGGGTTTTCATCTTTTGGGTCAAGACCTACAATTCTTTGAAGCACGGCCGGTTGGGCTGAATCTTCTGGTAGGTGAGTTAACAGTTTATCAAACACTTCAGCCACAGATTGAGACTTCTTGGCCAGAAGGAGGCAGGGTAGAGGTTTTATATGCGGGTTTTCAGGGTCAAATTTGGTTTTTGCATTTTCGACAAAGACCCCATCTTGAAAAGCGGTGTGTACAAATGATTTCAAGAGCTCTTTGATCTTTTTAGTTTCGGTTAGGTCAAGAGCTTGGGCCTCAATGCTCTCTTTAGTTTCATTGATAATTTGACCATTTAAACCATGGTAACGAAGGATGTGTGAAGCTATTTTGAGTTCTGAGTCAGGGTCTAGAACAACACTGAACCTTGGCACTTCGGGGTCGAATTTCAAGGCAACCTTTTGCGACAAGATGGGGTGGTCAAGTGGTTCTCGCTCAGAGTTCCAAGTCAGGCAGCCATCTGCAAGTAAAAGTTGGTACTTGTCGGCTTCTTTCTTGATCAATGAATGAAGTTCGAAAAAGTGATTGAAGACAGCTATGGCTTCTCTAATAGGTGCTTCTTTTTCGGCCCAGCGGCTTCGTTTTCTGAGCCAAGAGGTTTTAAGTTTTTTTCTATCTGCTGAATCAGCAAATTTCTCAGTCCTGACAACGCGACTGCCTTTGGTGACATCCCTTAGATCTAAAAACGAAACTTCTTTTGCTGGGTTTTTCCAGCCAGCAGAGAGCCAGCCCCGAATGGCTTCAGGGGGTTCTGGGCAAGGTGTTTCTTTTGGGCGGTCAATTTCTAGAATCACGTTGTATTGCTTCGAAAGCTCAGATGTGCTGTCAGTTTGAGCAAAAGCGCCCTTCAAGGCCTCGTGTTTGGGAAGCTCTGAGATCACTTGCAGCCAGTCGTAGTCTTGAATAGAGGCCACTGGGGGTGTTTTGAGGTTGTGGATCTCTCTTAGAAAAGAGAACAGTCGCTTTATTTTAGAATTGTCATCTGATTTCAATTTGCGCTCCAGAATTTGTTTTAAAAACCGTCTGAGCCAGAAGGTGCAATTCTATGGCCGCTCTAGTGGGCACAAGCTTCATCTGACTGAAAGCTTGACCGGAGGGAGCCGCAAGCTGGCGCTCTCTGGCCACAGATTAGACACCTCAGCAAACTAGCTAAGTGCTCGAAATGGCCGAGTTAAACTGAATTAAATGAGCTCCAGCCCTGGGCAGCAATGCTTGTGGAACCTTAGGGTAAGTGCCAATCTAAAGGTGTATGATTCAAGCTAAACCAATTCTTCAGTTCGTAGTCCCTCACTTTGGCAGAAAAACCGGTGGGGTTGGTGTGAGTGCCGAGCGCATCGCAGGCTTTCTAAGGCGCGATTTCGACCTTCAGGTTTTTGTCCATGACCGAACTCTAAGTTACTGGAGTGTGCGACGTGAAATTGTTGGACCAGGGCTCGAGTTGATCTCTCATAATGGGGGTAGAGACCTGAAAGAGGTGCTTCAGTTTCAAGTTGATACTCAGTTGAGTATAAGCCAAGGTCGGAAACCTGCGGCGGTGTGTGGGTTCTACCTTGATCCTTATTGTTTCTCTGCCTGTTTGGCTTCGAAACTTATGCGCAAACCCTTCTACAGCTTTGCCAGAGGCAATGACCTAGATCTCGACATATTTGGTGATCGGTATGCTCAAATTAAAGAGACGGTCGAGAGCTCAAAGGCAATATTTGCGGTCTCAGTGGAGATGAGGCAGAAAATTGAGAGTCTGTTTCCGAGTAGTCATGTTCGCACTGTTTTGAATTCTATTGATCCGACAGTTTTCCCTGTTCAACCAGGTCCCTACAAGCCTGGTTGCAAGCCTGTTCTTGGTTTGCTTGGTGATTTGAAGCAAAAAAAAGGCCTCGACTTTCTGCTGACTCACTTTTCGTATGAAGATTACGACCTTGAGTTGATGGGAGAGCTGAGAGAGGGCTGTGACCGGGTTTTACATGGCTACTTGCAATTGAACCCTAAAGCACAAGGCAGTGTGCGGCACCGCAGGTTTTCAAACGACACTAAGGCTTTAAGAGATTTTTTTGCGTCTGTCGACATTCTGGTGATTCCTTCTTATCTCGAGGGATTGCCTAATGTTTTGTTAGAAGGTTTGGCTTCGGGAAAAGTTGTGGTGGCAAGTCGAGTTGGCGGAATGCCAGACGTGATCACCCATGGCGTAAATGGTTTTTTGTTCGAGCCCCGGAATGCAGCTAGCTTCAATGAAGCTTTGTTTCAAGCTAAAAGCCTGGTTGAGTCTGGTGAAGATGATTTGCCTAAAGCTGCTCGCCAAACAGTTGAGGGGCAGTTCCACTGGCGCCGTGAAAAAGAAGAATATCTAAGAGCTTTTTCAGGCCTGGCTCGTGAGAGTCAGTTTTACCAGCAAAGTCTTCAAATCTAAGGTTTAGGGTTGCTCGCAGATAGTCAAAAGCCTGAGGCGTGAGTTTTGGTTTTTAAGATTGGGGATGACACGTCGACCGATGACCTTAGGGTTATGATGAAAGACTGTTTTGTCATGCAAAAAGGTGCATTCATTGTCTCGAGTGCTGTGCCCTATTGGGCGCTTGATGTCGCATTCGCAAAACTTTGCGAAGTGTTCTGGCAAGATGGTAGGTCGGTAATAGCCTTTGAGGACGGGCCAGGCACTAGTCAAATTAATTCAAAAATTGAGCACTGGCGGTTCAATAGCCAGGATGGCCCAGATGTTCTCTACAAGGCCATTGAATCTTCTCCAGATGTGATAGCCTTTCCGATGATTCGAGATCGTGAGACCTTAAGGGCGGCACTTCAATTCGCTGAGCAAGGTGTCGCTCTTTGTGGTTTTCATCAAATCAGTGTAGCGGGAGTCTCTAATCGGGTTGCTGACATGGGTGAAGACTTGTCGAAGTATGAAGCATTGCAAAAAGTGTTTATCGAGAAGAGTTAGCCCCCTCGACAAATCGGTGAATCGACCCACTCTGGGTATGCATTCTCTCGTGGATGGTTAAGGTAGTAGAGTAAATCTGGTTCAATCTTCTGCTGTAGTCTGGCCAAGACCAATGTTTGTCTAACGAATTTTGGCATTCCCTCTTCATTGACCATGCCTTTTCTGGAAACTGAGACAACTCTTCTAGTGCCTCGGTCAAAGACCACATCCTATTGGGTTCGAACAAGAATGAGTTACTTGGGTCGAGTAACTGTCGATTGACGTACAGGTCTGAGGCTAGCACTGGTAAGCCAGAGTGAAGGTAGTCGATGATCTTGAGTGGAAAACAGCCTTGAAGAGTGTTTCTAGGGGTTTTTATGAGGGGTGAAAGTGCGATGTCATACCTGGGGAGAACTTGATGAATCTGGCTCTGCTGCATCTCGCCCAAAAGGTTCACTCGTGCTTGCAATTTGTAGCGGCGAATTCGCTTTTCAAACTGTCTGTTCTTGATCTTGTTTACTGGGGCTATGATGTCTAAAGTGATGCCTGGTATTCTGCGCATCACTTTTAAAAACCAACCCATTCCCTGCCACGGGGAGAGCGAGCCAACATAGATCATTCGCAAAGGCCCAGGTGTACGGTCAGTGCTGCCTACATTTGGCCGCGTCATCTCTGGCACTGCATTTGTCATAACTTCGATCTTGTTTTCGATTTCTGGGAAATTACTGGATAGAAAGCTCCCGATTCTGTCGCTTGGGCAGATGATGTGATCGGCTTTTGTTATGCAGTACCTCTCGAGCCTCTTTATCTTATCAAGAGTTTTGAGATCGAGTTTCGAGTAGCGGTAGGGTAGCTCAATACTGGGCAACCCATTCACTTCAAAAACCGTTGGCAGATTGGCCGCCTCGGCTACAGCACCTTCCCACGGGCCTCTGTAGTGAACTAGAGTTGGCCTATGGTGCCTTAGGTGTAACTCACACTTGTGCTGAAACTTAAGAGCTCTTTTGAGATAGTTGCTCTCTTTGATGTGGTGGGCGAAATGTGTCATTCGGCTATGAGCGTTGTGGTTTGAAGACGGCATAGCCACTTGCCCGAGAGTGACTAGGTCAACTTGTTGAGATTTAATCGTCTCACAATGCCCAGACAAGATGACCTAGTCACTCTCGGGCAAGTGAGACGATTAAATCTCATAAAGTTGAC
>JABSOQ010000210.1 GCA_013216195.1 Bdellovibrionales bacterium | reverse complement strand
TTTCTCTCCTAAGGTGGTGCACAGATTCCAGTTTTTTCCCAATTTTTTCAAGGACATTTCTAGCTCGTTATGGTGGAATTTGATAAGTTTGTTGGGTCAGAGGGGCGATTTTGAATTTTCTAAACATCGATGCGAGAAAAATTGCGTTGTTCATCGGGATAATTGCCATCCCGCTACTCACAATTAACATGGAGCGCAATCCTGAAGAGAGCCACTGGGCCTTCAAACCCTTTGCCTTTGCCCTGGGCTCTTTGCAAAGCGTCTACTCCGATTTTAGCTCCGGCGTGAGAGGAACCACTTCTCTTTATTTGAATCTCATCGGGATCAAAAAAGAGAACGAGCGCCTGCTCAAAGAAAATGCAGAGCTCCGAGCCCAACTTGGTGCCTTGACCGAACTCGAAAAAGAAAATCAGCGACTCAATAGCTTGCTAGGCTTTCAACAAAAATCACCGATGGAGCTTGTTGCCACGAAAGTGATCGGCAAAGACCTACTACCCAACCACCACACTTTAACTATCAATAGGGGCACCCATCACGGCATCGCCAAGCACATGGCAGCTCTTACCGTCGGCGGGGTCGTTGGCTACGTGTACAAAACCTCGATGTTGACCTCTCAAGTTTTGTTGTTGACCGACCCCTACTCTGCAATTGATTCGATAGTGCAGAGGTCTCGAGCTAGAGGAATTGTCGAAGGTAGTCAAAAAGACCAATGTAAGCTTCGCTACCTCAAAAGAGAAGATGACGTGAATGTAGGAGATCTGGTCGTTACCAGTGGCCTCAACAATATCTTTCCTAAAGGTTTCCCGATAGCCAAGGTGAAGAACGTGCTGAAGAGTCAGTACGGCCTTAGCCAGGATGTCGAGCTCGAACCTGTGATCAATCCTCAGACACTTGAAGAGATCTTCGTTGTACTGAAGTCTAACTCTGCAGACTACACACCAAGCGAAGAGCCGCCAGCAGAGCCAGAGGGTGAACCCTCTCAAGCTGAGACTGAAACGACCATGAAAAGTGCAACCGCAGACCCCTCTCCTGCTGAATCCGCAAGCTTGCAATCGGAGCCCAGCAATCCATGAGAGAGAACGCACTCGTCGCAGCCAATTACTTCGTGTTTTTGTTGATAACCGCCATTTTGGTGGCCTTTCAATGCGCTCTTTGGTTTCAATTTTTAGGCTCTTTTCCGCCCCCACAGATGTGGATCCCGACTCTCGTATTCTGGTTTTTGTACCGGGAGCCAATTGAAGGAGTGGCAATGGCCTACCTATTGAGTGGGCTTCTAGCCACTCAGACCTCTTTGCCTTTTTCATCATTTTTAACACTCAACTTGTTGCTATTTGCAGTCGCATTCTTGTTAAAGCAGAGGTTTTATTGGGCTGGAGTCAGCTTTTACACCTCACTTTGCGGAGCTTGTACTTTTCTATTTTTGGTTTTTGAATACTTGTTGATTCGCTTACTAGACAGCGACTTCACTGGCTTTCCAGAAGTTCTGTCGTGGCTTTTAACGCCCCTGCTGACAATGGCCTTTGCTTTACCTTTGTACTTTCTATTTCATAGCCTAGACAAAGTCTGCGAGAAAGTGCAGCCAAGAGAAGTCACTGGGGGTGTCCATTGAGCGGAGGAGACTATCTCAACAACCCAGAACAAGAGGCCAAAGAGTACAACCAGAGGTACAAATACCTCTACATTATTGTCGGCTTAGCCTCTCTGCTCATTCTCGGTAGACTTTGGCATTTGCAGATCATTCAAGGCCAAGAGTTGAGGCAATACTCTGAAAGAAACAGAGTCAAAGAAGTGAAGATCCCCGCCCCAAGGGGGCTGATGCTCGACCGAAACGGTGAGGTTCTGGTCGACAACTTAACAGGTTTTGAAGCCACAATTTCTCCACAGTATGCCAAAAAGCTTGAGGAGACTGCCAAAGCTGTTGCAAAAGCGCTAGATCTTGAAACAGAAAAGATCATTAAAGACGTCAAACGTTCAAAAAGGCAAAATGGGCCTTTTCGGGCGGTGAAGATCAAAGACAACTTGTCTATGGATGAAGTCTTTCGTCTTAAAATATTGATGTGGGATCACCCCAGTCTTCGAGTGAGAGAGACCATTGTTCGGCACTACCCTCTTGAGGTGATCGGCGCTCAATTGTTTGGTTACGTGAGTGAAATATCAAAGTCACAAATCGAAAAATTCAACAATCGCTTCTCTGGCAAGTTTCAGTTTGAGCAAGGTGACATCATTGGCAAGCAAGGTCTTGAGCAAGAGTGGGAGTCTGAAATCAGAGGCTTTGACGGTTTAGACTTTGTTGAGGTTGATGCCCGTGGCCGACAGGCCCTTACAGACACTCCCACGTTTCTCGGTTTCGAGTCTTTTCCTGAAACTCCTGGCAAAAATCTTGTTCTTACCATCGACAAAGACCTGCAGCTGGCAGCTTCTGAGGCTATGAACCAGCAAGACAAAATCGGACCAAGGATTGGTGGCTTAGTCGCTGTTAAAGATAACGGTGAAATATTGGCTTGGGTAAATTCGCCTTCATTTGACCCCAATATTTTTGCTACAGGCAGCTCCAGCAAAAAATGGCGAGAGCTTATCAATGACCCCTTTAAACCTCTGCGAAATAAAATCATTCAAGATCACTACCCTCCGGGGTCAATTTTTAAACCCATCGTTGGCCTAGCAGCCCTCGAAGAGAACGTGATCACGCCCACAACAGCGATACAGTCACCTAGCCAGCTCAAGTTCGGTCGCCGCATTTACCACAACCACTCTCGTGTGAATTATGGCGCCATCAATGTAAAACAGGCCCTTGAAGTTTCAAGCAACGTCTTCTTCTACAAAATGGGTATCAGCTTAGGCATCAATAACATCGCAAAGTACGCCCGCGCTCTTGGAATAGGTGAGAAGACTGAAGTGAAGATGAGAGATGAAAGATCTGGTTTAATGCCAACAGAAGAGTGGAAGCAGAAAACCTTTGGCGAGCGCTGGCAACCTGGAGAGAACCTCTCAAACGCGATTGGACAAGGCTTTATTTTGACGACTCCGCTACAGATGGCTCTTGCCTTCAACGCCATCGGCCAAGAAGGCAAGCTCTACAAGCCACTAATAGTAAGACGAGTGATCAACAATCGAAACGAGGTCATCAAAGAGTTTGAGCCAGAGCTCAAACGTGATCTCAGCCGCAATGAAGAGCTCGCATTAGAGTTTCAATCTGAAAACAGTGACAGCAAAACCGTTACTATTTCAAAGAACAATTTTAAGACAATTAAAGAGGGCCTCAGAAGGGTTGCAAATGGCGACCGAGGAACTGCCCGCTGGTGGAAGATCCCGGGAGTAGAGATCGCCGGCAAGACTGGAACGGCCCAAGTTCGGTCGTTCTCAGCTGATCAGATCTACAACAAGTGTACAGAGCGAGACGTTGACCAGCGCCATCACGGCTGGTTCGTAGGGTATGCCCCTGCAGAAAAGCCCGTGATCACTGTAGCTGTGCTTGCCGAGCACGCTTGCGCAGGCTCTTCGGGTGGCGCTCCCGTTGTTCGAGATGTTATTCGGGCCTATATCGAAAAGTATCATCCTGAATGGATCAAACAACCCAAACCGCGCAAGAAAAAGATTGTGAAAGCCGCCTCTCCAGCTCCAGCAACCGAAACACCCGCTGAAGAAAGTGGCGATTCCTCTGATGAGTTGAAAACTCAAAACGAAGAGAGCTCTGAGATATGAACCGGAAAGACAACGTTTCTCTTGAAGAGCGCACATTTTTTAAACGACTAGATCTTAACTTTGCATTCGTAATCGCGGCTCTCAATTTGATTGGGTTGATCAACCTCTACAGTGCAACACATGGTGTGCATAGCAGCGGCAACAGCAGACTGTTCTGGATGCAAATGGTGTGGCTATCTGCTGGCTGGCTACTTTATTTGTTGGTGACCCTAGTCGATTACAGAGTCTTCGTTCGCCTAGCCTACCTTTTTTACGCTCTGAACTTGGGTGCGCTCGTTGGCGTGATGGTGGCTGGTAAATCTTTTTATGGTGCTCAAAGATGGCTCGACCTAGGATTCTTCAGATACCAACCAAGTGAAACGATGAAGCTGGTTATGGTACTTGTGCTCGCCAAAATTCTTGCGAACAAAAGCACGCAAGAGGGCTTGTCTTTCCGAGATCTTGCGATACCTGGGGTGCTGACTCTGGTGCCCTTTGCCCTCACGGTAAAGCAACCTGATCTCGGGACTGCTCTTCTGATTGCCGCAATTGCCTTTGCAATGGTGATGTTTGTCAGAGTTAAAAAGTCGATTCTCATTATTGGGCTAGTCGGTTTTTTGATCACTGCTCCTCTCGTTTGGAACTTCGGTCTTAAAAGCTATCAGAAGAATAGAATCTTAAACTTTGTCTACCCTGGCCGAGACCCTCGAGGCACCGGCTACAACAGCATTCAATCAAAAATTGCAGTTGGCTCAGGCAAAGTGCTTGGCAAGGGCTTTCGAAAAGGCACCCAGTCTCAGCTCGAGTTTTTACCTGAACGACACACTGATTTTATCTACTCGGTACTTAGCGAAGAGCATGGCTTCATCGGCAGTGTCACAACTTATGGGCTATTTCTCGTGCTTTACATTATGGGTATACGTATTGCCTCTCAAGCACGCGACCGATTTGGCGCTTTGATCGTTGTTGGGGTCTTATCGTACCTGTTTTTTCACATGTTCGTGAATATCGGAATGGTCATAGGGATCCTACCAATCGTTGGGGTTCCCCTACCTTTGCTATCTTACGGTGGATCAAGTCTTCTTGCGACAATGGCAGGGCTCGGCCTAGTCTCATCGGTATCTTACAGAAAATACCTTTTCTAACTTTCACAGCTCAAAAACGACAAAGGCCGAAGTCAGCTTCGGCCTTATCATTTTCAAATGCAAACTCGAGTTGGCTTTAGGTGTGCTTCTGAATCGCCTCGACAATTTGCTCTTTAGGCAAGTTGCCAACTATGTTCTCAACCTGCTGACCATCTTTAAAAAGGATCATGGTTGGGATACCACGAACGCCGTACTCTGCCGGTGCTTGTGGGTTCTCTTCAATATTTAGTTTTAAGACCTGAATCTTTTCACCCATTTCGTCTGAGATCTCTTCCAATTTTGGAGCCAAAGCTCGACAAGGACCGCACCACTCAGCCCAGAAATCCACTAAAACTGGAGTGCTAGACTTAAGTACTTGTTCTTCGAATTGCGAGTCTGTGATTGGTTTCGTTGCCATAATTTCTCCTCTTAACCACTCAAATGTAGCGTGGTTTTGAGCAGAAGCCTACAGACAAATTGGCCTCTGACACACAAGGTTGGTGCTGTGCGTTAAGGCCCTATATTTTTAGAAAAGCTTCGTAATCTCTGCCCCTAAAACTGCCGATAGGAGTACTAATGAAGAAGAGTGGAATCAAGAT
>JABSOQ010000209.1 GCA_013216195.1 Bdellovibrionales bacterium | reverse complement strand
CTCGACCTCGCTATAGAGATCACCCAAAAAAACACTTCTAAATAAGCAGTTTTGACACAGGTCTCAGCTGCTCAAATTCCATTTGGTATGGTTGACCTGATATCAATTGACCGTAAAAATTAAGAGTCATCCTGTGTAATAACGGCTTTCACATCTGGAGTGAATTTATGAATTATGCCTGGGCCGCTGACGGAGTTTCAGTTGGAGTCAATACTGGAGCCCTTCATGCAATTATGTCTGCTAACATTGTTGTTCAACTCACACTTATTTGCCTACTTGTCATGTCGGTAATGTCGTGGGCAATTATTTATTCGAAACGCAAGCAGTTTAAAGATATTGATGAAGCCGATGCTCCTTTCGAAGATATTTTTTGGAAGGCGAGCTCTCTTGACGATGTCTATGACAAAGTTGCAGAGTTTCCCGGCAGCTCTATGGCCAAGGTTTTTCGCGCTGGCTACTCAGAGCTCAGAAAAATGGCAGATTCAAACCTTGCTGTCACAACAGATGACTCTCAGCCTCCGATGCTATCAGGCATCGACAACCTTGAAAGAGCTCTTAGCAAAGCTATTGACTCTGAGGTTAGCAACATCGAAACGAGATTGGGCTTTTTGGCTACAACAGGAAGTACCGGACCTTTCATTGGTCTCTTTGGAACTGTATGGGGTATCATGGGCTCCTTTCAAAAGATTGGTGCAACTGGTATGGCCAGTTTGGCTGTGGTCGCACCTGGTATTGCCGAGGCCCTAATCGCAACAGGCATTGGTCTGTTTGCTGCGATTCCCGCCACTGTTGGTTACAACTTGTACCTTAATAAACTGAAAAAACATGAGATCAGACTCAATAACTTCGCATCTGACTTTTTGAATATCGCCAAGAGAAATTTCTTTAAGGAGTCGTAAATGGGAATGTCTGGTGGAGGAGACAAGGGCGGCAGAGTTGCCATGAGTGAGATCAACGTCACTCCCCTAGTGGATGTGATGCTCGTCTTACTTATTATTTTTATGGTGACAGCGCCAATGATGCAGCAAGGTCTTGAGATCGAACTGCCAGAGACAGAGAGCACCGGCGTTGAGACCAATGATGAACCTTTTGTCTTGGTGATCAAAAAGGACCGCAAAATTTTTGCAGGCGAATCTGAACTTAAAATGAAAAGCATCTCCGAGCTCTCCGAAAAGCTCTCAGCAATTTTTGAAACTCGAAAGAACAAACAGGTTTACCTGCAAGCAGATAAAAGTGTCGACTACGGGTATGTTGCTCAAGCGATCGGCGAAATTCGATCTGCCGGCATTTTTTCTATCGGCCTTATTACAATTCCAAAGACTGGGAACTAAGTAGCTTATGGTTGAGTCACGTGGAGACCAATTTGAAAAACACATTGTGTTGTCAGTGGCTGTTCACGTGGTGCTCTTTTTGGCCTTCACAGTTAAGGCCTACATTTTCCCAAGTGAGCCGATTGAACTGCGTTCTGCAATTCGAATTGACGTCGTAGGGCTGCCCGACAAGACAGAGCCCAAGAAAGTGGCTCCTAAGCCCAAAAAACCTAAGGTTAAACCGCAAAAACCAAAGACGGTGAAAACCAAAACCAAACCCAAGAAATTAACCAACAAACCGAAAGTCGATTTGAACAAGGCAAAAACAAAACAGCAGCAGGCACTAGAAAAGCTGCAAGCAATGGCTGCCATCGAAAAAATGAAACAAGAGATGGCTCAGCAAAAAGATGCTCAGCCTGAGCCAGAGCCAACCGTTGAATTTAAAGGCAATGTTGTGACATCTGGCTCTGACATCGGTGGCCTACCTGGCCTAGACTTTGACAAGTATTACAGTGAGATGTCGGCCCACGTAAAGCAGCAATGGAGTCTTCCTGGCTGGTTGGCTAGTGCAAACTTGCGCGCCGAAGCGGCCGTGACTGTCGACGAAAAAGGTTTTGTAACTAGCAAACGAATTTACACCTCGTCAGGAAATGAAGTGTTCGATGACCTCGTCTTACAAACAGTTGAAAAGGCATCACCACTCCCACCCCCTCCCTCAAGACTGAAATCTGTGTTAGCCTTAAAGGGAATGATCTTGGCTTTTCCAGACTAGAGACTAGGAGCACCTATGAAGACCCACAAGTTCTTACTCATTAGCTTTCTTATTGGCCTGAGCTGCTCAAGTCTGCTATTCGGCCCGCAAGTTAGCCAGGCTCAATCGCAAATTTACGTGAGTGTCGGAGAGGCTACAGTACGAAAGAGCTTACTAGCTGTTCCCTCTTTCTTGTACTTTTCGAGCTCAAAAAGCCGAGACGACATAAACTTAGGTGAGAAGCTTTTCAAAGTGATCAACAATGACCTTCAAGTTTCGGGCTTCTTCACCTTCATCAAACCAGCTGCTTTTTTGGAGAACCCAGCGCAAACCAGCTTGAAGCCTGCCCCGGGTGATCCAAATGGCTTCAATTTCAAGAACTGGAAAACAATTGGCACTGAGTTTTTGATTCGAGGCGGTTACAAAGTGAGCGGGGGCAACCTCTCTTTTGATGTTTATGTCTATCATGTGCCGCAAGCGAAGCTTATATTTGGCAAGACCTACGAGGGTAAAAAATCAACGGTTAGAAAGATTGCTCACACGTTTTCTAACGATCTTGTGAAAGCTCTAACCGGCAAACAGGGTATGTTCACCAGCAAGATTGTAGCTTCTCGAACCAGCAACCCCCCAAGGGCAAAAGAGATCTTTGTGATGGATTGGGACGGAGCAGACCCCCAACAGATAACCAATCACAAGTCACTTGCGATCTCTCCTGCATGGAGCCCTGACGGTGATTCTGTTGCTTACACGGCATTTGCTTACCATCCAAAAGCAAAAACTCGTAATGCCGACCTGTTTGTTTACAAACGAAAGTCAAAGAGAAGATTTCTCGTAAGCTACCGCAAAGGAATCAACTCGGGAGCAGCTTACTTTCCGAATAAAGACAAAATGCTTTTGACCATTTCTCAAGGCGGCTCCCCTGATATTTTCGAGATGACCCCTGACGGCAAAAAGCTGACACGAATTACTCGAGGCCCCGGCAAAGCCATGAACGTTGAGCCAGCGATCTCACCTGATGGCTCTACCATTGCATTTTCATCTGATCGGTCTGGCCGCCCAATGATTTACACCATGACAAGTGCGGGCAAGAAGGTAAAACGCATCACTTTTGCCGGGAAGTATAACGCCAGCCCAACCTGGTCACCCGATGGTAAAAAAATCGCTTTCGCTGGTTTTGATAAAGGTCATTTCGATATCTTCGTAATCAATGCTGATGGTTCAGGTCTAAAAAGATTAACGAAAGCCAAGAAGGCTAATGGCAAGTGGTCAGACAATGAAGCGCCAACATTTTCACCCGATGGCCGTCATATCATGTTCACCAGTAATAGAAGTGGCACTAACCAACTCTACGTTGTGAGTCCAGACGGCAGCAACGAGAGACGTATCACTTTTGATAGATTCAATTACGAGAAGCCAAAGTGGTCTCCTTTATTGAATTAGATCTCTCTAATCGATCTCGGAACCTAGGCTTAGGCTCCTTCAACACTTCGTTAGAGGGGTTGTAAGTTGCGGCTCAAACCCATTTCGGAGTACAGCAAGGACCAACTCGGCTCGGCAAGCCAGAATAGCACAGCGATTGCTAGATACTTGCAATTCATCAAAAAAACACCCTCTAGCTTTGAGAATGAAATACGAATCGAACGGCACGAAGCATGGCTTGAATGTGCACTTGCAGTCTTTCACCAAACAGCTAGCCCTGCAGACATTTGCCTCTACTGGAGTCATGCCGCCCAAGACTTGCTTGAAAAGGCATGGGCGCACTTCGGTTTTGCCAAAGAGCCTATCGCACTTTATGCCTTAGGTAAGCTCGGAGCAGGTGAACTCAATTTGAGCTCTGATGTCGACTTGATTTTGCTTGGAGCCAGTCCTAATCCACAACAAGCCCTTGGCAAAATAAAAAAGTTTAAAAAGGCGCTTGAGCAACAGACCGATTTGGGTTTTGCACTTCGTGTTGACTTTGATCTTAGGCCCGATGGTACGTGGGGCCCGCTTATTGTTTCGGTGCCAATGTTTCAAGACCACTATTGGAGTCGAGGTGAAACCTGGGAACGACTGGCATTCGTAAGGCTAAGGTTTTTATGCGGTGATAAACTAGTAAAAGAGGAAATCGAAGACCTCGTCAATCGCTTCTGTTACCGAAAGTTTACCGACTTTACCCTGCACGAAGACCTCAAGTCACTGCGGGCTCGAATACATTCCGTTAAGACGATGCCTAGCGATCAAAAGGTAAACCTCAAACTCACTGTTGGTGGAATACGAGACATAGAGCTCTACATTCACTCTCTACAGGTGATTCACGGCGGCCGAATTTTAGATCTAAGAACACAAAGCACGAACAAGGCCGTAGACAGTCTCATCCACCACTTTCCCGATAAGGCTAAAGATCTAAAGTTTTTGCGACAAAGTTACTGGTACTTGAGGGATCTTGAAAACCAGGTTCAAGCTTATTCAGATGGCCACACTCACATTCTTGAGCGCTCACTCCCCTACCCAAAAGTGACTGATCAAAAGTGGTCAGAGCTGAGAAGCCAAATGGAACAGATCGACAGTGCGGTTTCGAAGCTTCTGGGCGATGTGGATGCTTCACAGACACAGCTGCCAAACGGTATAGAAGAGCAAATAGGCTGGCTCACAGAACTTGGATTCAATGATAAATCTTCTACGCAAGTTTGGCCTGAAATCATAAAAGCAACTGCGCTCTCTCACAAAAAAGATCGAGACGAGAACATTCGAAAAGAGCTCTTGTTTAACTTCGTGAACATCTTGGCTGATAAAGGGTCAAAGCGAGACCTCGCTCTGTCATACTTCTTAGACTTTGCGAAGTCGGCTCGAGCAAAATCAACCCTTTTTGCGTTGTTGATCCGCGAGAAAAAACTACTTAGCCTGCTTGCTAATGTCTTCGTTAGCTCGAATTACATGTCACAAGTTCTCACCACTCGGCCAGAGCTTCTAGACAGCTTGGTCTACGGCCACCAAGAGTTGCCACCTTCTCTTGATGAAGCCCTAGAAGTTCTGATGGACCGAAAGCTCATCTCAGAAATTAGAGCCTCTCTTGACTTTCAAAACAGCAGAGACGCGACTGAGACCAGCCAAACCCTCAGCTCAACAGCCGATCAGATAGCGCTTGATCTCAAGCACCTCGTAAAGAGTGAAATACCAAACTCTGATTTTCGGGTATTTGCTTTGGGAAAATGGGGAACAAACGAATTGAGCTTTCACTCAGATTTAGACTTCATCCTAGTGAAACCGGGCAAACTCACTGAGCAAGACCACAAAGCGGCGAAGCGTTTTATTAACTACCTTAGGAGTCCTCAACGAGGCGGCAAGATTTATGACATTGACC
>JABSOQ010000021.1:27810-36322 GCA_013216195.1 Bdellovibrionales bacterium | reverse complement strand
AGAGCAATTCGACTCCGGTTATTATTATTACGGGCCTTATGGAGTACACTCCTGAGAGCTTCTACTCTCTGGGAGCTTCTCGCGTGTTCGAAAAGCCAATTCGCCCATTCGATCTACTCAAAGAGATCGACTCACTTTTAGCTTTAGAGCAAACTCAGTCGGCGTAAATCGTTTTCACAAATCAAAGGAGCCCGAGCAATAACTCTTTCGGTAAGTATTTTGTAACCCAGCCAGCAGACTCACTGGTCATGAGGTGCTCAGGCTATTCATCTGTGGCCGGTTTTGTTGCCACGAACCCAATCATTGATGCCTCTGGATCATCAAGAAGCGCGACTTCAAAACCAAGACGCTCTGCCAGACGAATGTGCTGCCACCATATTGTGTACACTCCCCATCTCAAATCGCCTTTGTTGCTTCATCTACCAATAAAAACTTGGCCTCCCGGCTCAAGCACCCGGTACTGCTCTTTGAGGTAGTGCTCTATCATTTTTAGAATAGGTCGATACCAGGAGTTCTTTGCCCCCGGGAACAAGCGCTCTATCATTGGTATTTGAACTATCCAGGGGTCAAAACCACGTATAAAAATAGATTTAATAGAATTATCTGCGAAAGGCATGTGGCCGGCATCTGCAATTACTCCTCGCTCAGCAGTCGCTACCGCCCATGGTCTCAGTAGCTCTTCGCGTGTTGCAGCAGTTTGTGCCATGAACCTTTGCATCCTCTCCTCATCTGAGAGCCAGCCGCCAGTTTGCATTCGACCCCCCTTAGACATAGGGTCACCAGGCTCAATGTTCCAAATCCTCAACCATTTCTCAGCTTCAGTTTTTTCTCGATTGAAAGCGCTTGTGTAAAGATCAAGCTGAATGCAATTGTCACAAACAGGGCTTGTAGCAGCCCCAACTTCGACTTTGTTTGAAGCCTGATTGCCAAGCGCAGCCTTATACTCAGCGAGTGACATTCGAGGGTAGACATTGAGGCCAACTGCTCTCATTAAAATATTGCCGCAGTAACTGGTAAAACCAAGGTCACCGTAAGATTTTTGCTCAAGCTTGGTCTCACCTGAGATAGTCGCAGATGCAGCTCTGTTACCGCCAAATAAGCAAAGACAAATAAGGCTAACAGCGACAATAAATTTGGCAGAAAAAGTGCCTAAAAAGGGCTCCTCTTCGAGATAACAGCTGATGGGTTTCATACAAACGCTTTACTTCAAAACTCAAACCAACACCTTCCAAGAAAGCTGGATCAACTTGGGGAAGATGCTTACCATACTGTTATGGAACTGAAGACAACATTGGCGATACTGGCTGCTGGTGTTTCCGTGCAATCTTCTAAGCATGAGCACAAAAAAAGACCAACTTCTTGCGAAGCCGTCAGGCTCCGGCAGTGGCTTTTAGACTGAAGTTCTCAAAGTTTTCCATATGGTAAAGGTTTGTCGCAAAGTCGTTCACTTGAGTGACCAGCCTACCAATCATTTCTTTGTCACCACTCTCAAGGCTAGTAAGAAAGAGAGCTGCTAGCTTTGAGTTCAAAATATGACGAATTTCACCATTAGCGGCCGACTTGAACAGCCCCGCGTCTGAGTTGATTTTTTTATCAGTGATGTCGTTCTGAAAACCTAAAAAGAAGGGGCGATCACCATGCTCGATCGGAATCAGAACCAATCGGTTCAAAAAGGCCTCACCATTCGCTCGGTAGTTTATGAGATCCTGGCAGCAGGCCTGCATATTGTTTAGAGCCTCTCTCATTTGCAGAACAACACCCTTGTGAGTGAGAGGACCCTGCAAAACACTCAAGCTCTTGCCAATCATTTCTTTTCGGTCAATACCTGTCGTTTTCGAGAACTTGGCGTTTGTGTAAATCACCCTTCTAAGACCAGATATCTCTGTGACCGTCACACAGTCGTGAAACTGATTACCAAACTCAATCACCTTCTCTATCATAGCTTCTCCTCTGGTCTTTGATTCTATCTCTCTTTCGGCAGAAATTTTCAGCTAGAGGTTTAAGGTTGGTTTAAGAAGCCTTATCAATATGACTCACCTGAGACCAATTAAAAAAGGCACCTTATAGGTGCCTTTTTTAATTGGTCGGACCGACTGGATTTGAACCAGCGACCCCCACCACCCCAAGGTGGTGCGCTACCAGGCTGCGCCACGGTCCGACTGCAGAATACTTTGAAGTTGTAACTCCAAACCAACCGCTTGTCATGTTCTTGCCGAATCACAGCATTTGCGTAAAAACCGAGCACAATTGATCTCAAGCTAGACTCGACCAAAGCAGCAGAAGTGTTTGAAATCACAAAATGATTTCAAACAAGGTTGCGACTAGACCGATACAATTTTAGCATCCGAGATCGTTTCAACTTGAGAGGAATACAAATGGAAGACAGTCAGACCCCTGGGGTCAACCCCATCCCTGTTCAGCAAGAGCCGCAAACTCTGCAATTCGAGTTTAGAGGCAATGGCTGGGAGTTCTTTAAAATCTGGATCGTAAACACAGTTTTGACTGTCATCACCCTGGGTATTTTTTCTGCCTGGGCAAAGGTGAGAACTAAGCGCTATCTCTACGGCAACTCTTATCTTGGTGGCCAGAACTTTGAATATCTCGCTGACCCTATAAAAATTCTTAAAGGGCGTTTGATTGTTGGTGGCTTCTTTGTACTGTATCTCTTCTCTGGCTATGTTCACTTTGCCTTGCCCATCATTTTCTTACTGATACTTGTAGGGCTGACTCCGTTTATCATCGTGAAGAGCATTGCCTTTAACCTAGCCTACACTAGCCACCGCAACATCAGGTTTCGATTTGAAAAAGATTACCCTGAAGCTTACAAACGCTACTTCTTGTGGGTGTTCATTATGGTCATTACCATTTACATCGGCTTCCCAGCAGCTTTAAGGCGCTTCTATGACTACCTCTTCAATAGAGTTAAATATGGCGACACAAAGTTCACATTTAAAAACACTGAAAGCCTCTACCCGATCTACATTGGTGCATTCTTTTTGAACATTGCAATCGTTGTCGGCCTTGGGCTCATTGCTGGTGCCCTGTACTTTGTTGTCTCAATGCTTTCGGCCACCATTGCGGTGACTGGTGCGGCGGGCTTTATTGCTGTTGGCTACTTCGCCTTCATTATTGCGGCTTACGGAGCTTCTTTTTACGTCTACGCCGTGATTCGAACCTGGACCTTCGAGTACTTTGCTCGTCAGCTCTTTATTGACGACATCAGACTTGAGAGCCACTTGGTTGCCAGTGAGCTTGGAATGCTCAACTTCACCAACTTCTTGTTGATTCTGTTTACAGTGGGCTTAGGTACACCTTGGGCGATCATTCGCTTCAGAAGATACACTCTTGAGAAATTGAGCCTCGTGCTGCCAAGCAAAGAGAAGCTCGATCAGTTTGTCTCAAGCCAGTCAAAGTCTGAATCTGCTGAAGGTGATGCCGCTGCAGACATCTTTGATGTCGACTTCGACTTTGGGTTTTAAGAATGACCTATGAGTGGAAAGCCGAGTACTTTGCCAAAGGCTCTTCAAAAGCAACTCCCTGCACGATCCGCGTGCTGGGTGATCAAGTTTTTGTTGAAGTCGATGGGCAAACTCATAGGTTTCCACTAGGTGAGGTCGAGGTTTCCGACCGATTAGGCAACATACCTAGAAAAGTTAGATTGCCAGATGACAGTATGGTCAAAATTGAAGACCACCCAGATATCGATGAACTTTTTGGAACTTCAGAACTGAATGTGTTCATTCACTGGCTAGAGTCACATAGGTACGCTGTGATCATCGCTCTTGCCAGTCTGATTAGCTTTAGCTACCTGTTTTATTTTGAGTTCTTACCTTGCTCTGCCAAGATGATTGCCTCAGTCACGCCTCAAAACGTCAAAGAGCAGCTCGACAAAAGCGTCATCAACTCGCTTGAGACCCTTAAATTGATTGAACCAGAGCGCGAAGCTCTTATTGAGAGAGATGATTACAAAGAGTTCATAGAACAACAGCTGGAGAAGTATCCTGAGCTGCACCTTAAATTCGAAGTTATCAAGGGCGAAGAAATCGGCCCCAATGCTTTTGCCATTGCCGGTGGTACAGTAATGGTCACTGAAAAGTTGATCGAAAAAGTTGGCAGTCACGTGTACGTGAAGGCGATTCTGCTACATGAGATTGGTCACATCTATCACAACCACGTTTTGCAAAACATCATTCAGCGAATGGGCATTTCGCTATTTTTATTTGCTGTAATCGGAGCTGATGATATCACTGCTGTCCCCATGCTCGTCATGAGCTCAGCCTACTCAAGAGATTTAGAAAGAGAGGCCGACCACTTTGCTGCCGACGCATTGATCGGCTACGACCTCGAGCCAAGCCTCTTAGCCAAAGCTCTTGAGGAGCTCACTGAAGACCAGCCTGAATCCTCTGATACTGAAAAGCAGTTTGATTCATTTACATCGACTCACCCTCTTACAGAAGAGCGGTCTGAGTACCTAAGGAATTATCAGTCCTCTCGCATTTCGAAAAGCGACCAGTCTCGGCAGGACGATGACGACGATCAGACTCTAAAAGAAGAAGTTGAGCCTTAAAAAACGAAAGGCCGACCTACAAAAAAGCCCAACTTTTTGGCTGGGCTCATATGTTTACAATTTAAATTTTACTCTGTCTGATGCAACAACAGTTCAGCGATTAGAACTGATTCAATAGAGCTTTCAATCTGTGAATACGATCTAAAACGTCTGAGGCTCTTTGAATCATATCTTCTACGGCGTCACTTGCTTCGGCGACATCATGAACCTTCACACCCTGCTTGCGCATCTTCTTCAAGGCACCTCTAGCACCCTCTATCGAATAGCGATCACGGTAAAGCAGCTTCTTTATCATCAACAGAGTTTCAACGTCTTTTCTTGCGTACATTCTTTGGCCCTGAGGGCTTTTCTTTGGGCTAAGCCCCGAGAACTCAGTCTCCCAGTAGCGCAAAACATGTGATTTAACACCAACAAGGTCTGCAACCTCACCAATTTTAAATGCCATTTTGTCTGGGATTGTAGTTAGATCTTTTTGTAACTCAGCGTCTACCGGAACTGACTTCACCTCTGTAGATGAGGGAGCAATAATTGGCGAGTTCATCTCCAATACGTTCTCAGTTTCCATAGTGATCAATCATCCTTCAAGCCAGTGATGTCTTCGCCATTAAGCATGGCCTTCAGCACCTGACTCGGTCTAAATGTTAGAACTCTGCGAGCTGAGATTTTGATCTGATCGCCGGTTTGCGGGTTACGACCAATTCGCTCTTTCTTTTCTCTAACAATGAAATTGCCAAAACCTGAGATTTTGACTTTGTCGCCCTTGCAAAGAACATCTTTCAGCTGACCGAAGACCATTTCGACTAGCTCAGAAGCTTCTTTCTTTGAAAAACCAATTTTGGAGTAGACCTTTTCAACGATGTCGGCCTTGGTCATAGTTGATCGGTTCAGATTTTGCCCCGCCATTTTAAGTCACCTCACTGATGCGTATTGCTGAAGCTAATTCCTAGATTCAGGCTACCAAGCCCTTGAAAACTTTCAAGATTTTTTGAGGCTAAGCGATTAAAACCTAGCCTATATCAGCCATTTATGCGGCGCGCTCAGCGCAGACTCACCTGCAGCTTCTTCTCGAGCGCCTGCACAACTTTGGTTTGAACACCTTTTAGCTCATCATCTGAAAGCGTGCCATCCATCTTTTGACAAAGCATTCGAAACGAGAGACTTCTCTCGCCATCTTTCATGCTGTCGTCTTCAAACAGATCAAACACTCTCACCGACTGGACCAAAGGAGCGCCAGCCTTCTTGATCTCTTTGCCAACCTGAGCTGCTGTCACAGAACCTGGCACCATAACAGAGAGATCTCTCTCTACCGCTGGGTAGACTGAGATCGATGCGCTCTTCACCACTCGAGGCTGCCCTCGCATTAGACTTGCAAAGTCTATTTCAGCCACTGCAATGTCATGCCGAAGCTTCATTTCTGACTTAAGCAAAGGATGAAGTGTGCCCGCAAAGCCGACAAAACGCCCTTCTAAAAACAAGCCTGCAGCTTGCTTCGGATGAAGCATCTCGGGGCAATCTTCTTCTTTCAACGGGCGAAAATCTAAAGATTTAATTAAAAGCCTAGATGCCGTTCGCTCAATGGCAGCTTTAAGCTCAAACACCGCCGCTGGCTTGTCCTTAGCCCCCCATAGCGTCTTGCTGTCACCCCAGAGTGCAAAACCAACCCGAGCATTCTCAGTAAACTCATTGTCATGAACTTGAAAACCATGACCAAGCTCAAACAGGCGACCCGACTCGTGACCGTGACGGTAGTTGTGAAGGGCATTTGTCAGCAGTGAGGGCAACACACTCTGCCTCATCGCCGCATACTCTTCACTCAGCGGGTTCTTCACTCGAACCACTTCAGATTGAGTCTTCAGCCCAAGTTTATCAAATTTCTCTAGCCCACCTAGGGTGCTCGACTGATAGTCTTCACTTAAGAAATTGTAGTTAACGGCCTCGTAAAAACCTTCTCTAACCAAAAGGTCTGAGAGGCGATTGATCAATGAGAAGTCTCTCATATCGTCGCTTGGCTCAGTATGCAGACTCGGCATTGTCTCTGGAATTTTGTCATAGCCGTTTAGCCTACCGTACTCTTCAACCAAATCGATCGCCGAAAACAAGTCCCATCTGTATGGTGGAGCCAACACTTCGAAAGCGCCGCTGCCCTTGGTTTCGACTTTACAGCCCAGACGAGTCATCCAATCCGCGAAAGCTTCGTCACTTACGTCATAGCCCATTCGCTCTGCAACCATAGCAGTCTCAATAGAGATTGGCTGACGAACAACCGGCTTCGGGTAGTTGTCGAGGTGGTCTGATCCTATCTCACCACCTGCAACTTTTTGAATTAGCTGCGCGGCTCTATCCATTGCAAGCAAAACCCCATCTGGATCGGTGCCACGGGCAAATCTCTGGCCAGATTCTGTTTCGATACCGAATCGTCTTGAAGTGTGGCGAACAGTTTCATTGGTAAAGAATGCCGCTTCGAGAAACACATCTTTGGTCTCTTCAGTAACCCCTGAATTTTTACCGCCAACCACGCCGGCGAGTGCTACTGGTTTTTCAGCATCGCAGATGACCAGCTCTTCTCCGCTGAGCTCAAGCTGGGTTCCGTCTAGAGTTTCAAACTTTTCACCGGCTTTCGAGTCACGAACAATGATCTCAGCACCTTTTAAAAACGAAAGATCAAATGCGTGAAGCGGTTGGCCCATTTCGAGCATCACATAGTTAGTCACATCTACAATGTTGTTGATCGAGTTCATACCCGCTGCTTCAACACGGTTTTTGAGCCATACAGGGCTTGGCCCCACCTTAATACCCTCTATCAGCCTTCCAGCATAACGCGGGCAAGCTGCTGGGTTTTCAACGCTAAGGCTCACTGCCCCCGAGGTTTTTGAGCCCTCTGTTTCAACTTCAGAGTTCGGCATGCAGTTTTCACGCCCCAACAGACAAGCCACTTCTCTCGCTAAACCTAAATGAGACAAACAGTCAGCTCGGTTGGCAGTTACTGAGATTTCAAATTGCACGTCATCAAGACCATGGTACTCGGCAAAAGACTTACCCACAGGCGCATCTTCAGGGAGTATCAAGATGCCTTCGGCTTCATCAGATAAACCTAACTCACTTTCGCTTGCCAACATGCCTTTAGACTCTATACCTCGAATCTTAGAGTCTTTGATCTTAAAATCACCAGGCAGCACAGCACCAGGCAAGGTCACAACAACTTTGTCGCCTTGCTTGTGGTTCTTAGCACCACAAATAATTTGTCGCAAAGACCCTTCTCCTGCATCGACTTGGCAGACGGTCAGCTTGTCAGCGTCTGGGTGCCTACCGAGCTCTTTCACATGCCCAATCACGATATTTTGAAACTGCTGCCTTTGGTTAACTATGGCATCAACCTCAAGACCCGCTTGAGTTAAGATATCAGATAGCTTTTCAGGAGTATCGAAGAACTCCTCTACATTCACATATTCGCTCAACCACTTTAGAGATATTTTCATTGTTCAAACTGCCTTAAGAAACGAATGTCGTTTTGAGAAAAGAGACGAATATCTTCAATGCCGTATTTGATAATCGCCATGCGCTCGATACCAAAACCAAAAGCGAAACCTTGCCACTCATTTGGGTCAAGCCCAGCAAACTCAAGTACCTTCGGGTTCACTAGGCCGCAACCACCAATCTCGATCCAGCCTGTGTTTTTGCACATGCGGCAACCTTTACCTTTGCAGATCGGGCAAGAACAATCAGCCTCAGCCGAAGGCTCCGTAAATGGAAAGAATGAGGGTCGAAATCGAACCTTAATAGAATCACCAAAAATCGCCTTGGCAAAATAAGAAATCGTGCCTTTGAGATCAGCCATCGAGACTTTTTTGTCGATTAGCAAACCTTCGATCTGGTGAAAATTTGGAGAGTGAGAAATATCATTATCACATCGAAACACTGAACCAGGTGCAAGAATTCGAAGTGGAG
>JABSOQ010000021.1:0-27800 GCA_013216195.1 Bdellovibrionales bacterium | reverse complement strand
GTGCTGATTGATCGCAGACTGGTATGCGCATTCGGCCAGTCATACGGTGTTGCACGTGTCAACATCGGATGGGTACACAGCAAGATATAAAAACATATGCAAAGTGGAGGCTTCTCGTTTTGCATGGTGCGAACTTGAATGGGGCTGGTGTGAGTTCTCAACACATGCTCGTCGTTAATGTAGAAGGTGTCTTGCTCATCTCTCGCAGGATGGTTCTTTGGAATATTCAGAGCTTCAAAGTTGTACCAATCAGATTCGATCATTGGGCCTAGCCTCACGCTATAGCCAATGCGCTTTAAGATCGACACGATCTCATTGGTCATCAAACGGATTGGGTGGCGAGCACCATTGAAGCCCTCGGGCCCCGGCAGAGTAAGGTCAAGTTCTTCGGCATCAATTTGCGCCTGCATCTCTTTTCGCTTGAGATCGACTTCTTTTTTTGAATAGGCCTCTTCAAAGGCCTGCTTTTTTTCATTTACGAGCTTTCCAAAGGCTGGGCGCTCTTCTTTTGGCAACTTGCCCATTTCTCGCATCATCAGCGACAATTCGCCCTGCTTACCCACATACTTGACCTTCACATCGTAAAGGCCCGATGAGGAATCTGCGGCCTCAATATCAGCCAGCGCACTCTCTAAAATATTGGCAATCTTATCTTCTAACATCGTCTCTCAACAGCTTTCTGGAGAATGTTTGATCTCGCTCTTTGTTATTTTTCAACTATCTGTTATATTTCAGGTTTTGTGAATACCAAGGTTGTAACGTGAAGTCTAAGAGCAAGCCAAGTAAAAACCCTAAAAACAGCGGGCCCAGAGGGTCAAAGCGCAGCAGTTTGTCAAAGCGCAACCACCCCACAGGCAATATGGGTAAGCACAAGCGGCCGGGTAAGATTTACGGCTTTCAGGAGGCCGACGCCAGGCTCTACGATATTTTCAGAAATCACGGCTTCGAGAACTACCCGCACGCCAAAAGGCACCAACTTGTCAGGTTTTATGAGTTGCTGATGAAGCAGCAAATGACCGAAAATTTTACTCGACTGATCTCACTGAAAGACGTCGGGATAAAGCACTTCATCGATTGTTTGAAGATCTGTGAGCTCACTGAGTTTCAGTTCCCGCTGGTTGATATGGGCACTGGGCCGGGCTTCCCTGGCATCCCATTAAAAGTTGAATTCCCCGACGAAAAGATGATTCTTATCGATGGCGTCCGTAAACGAATCGACTTCTTGAAACAGATCCGTAAGAAAATGAATCTGGAGAACCTCGATCTGATGGGCCGAAATGTCACGCAAGACTTTGTCTACCCTGTGAAGGGCGTGATTACCAGGGCTGTGATGGACACTTCAGACACTTTACGCAATGTCTCACAGTGCCTCGAAGTAGGTGGAAAGCTTTATCTAATGAAAGGCCCGAATGTGGATGAGGAGCTCGACCGAGCTCAAGAGACCTGGCGAGACTACTTTCTACTGACCGAAGATCACGCCTACACCTTGCCCAACACGCCTCATCATCGGCGCTTGATTGTTTTTGAAAAGACAAAAACTCCAGATTACCAGCCCAAGCTTGAAGATGATTGGGATGACTAGGCTAATGCAGAGAACTTGAGGCTGTGATGATCGAAAGTGCACAAAATGCCAATTTCAAACGTTGGCGCTCCTTACTTGATAGCAAAGGTGTCAAAAAAGAGGGTCAGGCCTTAGTTTCTGGCGAAAAAGTCGTTAATGAACTCAGCAAGTCGCACAAAGACTCGGTTATTGAGGTTCTATTAAGCAGCTGCCTTCATATCGGATATCACACGACATTCAAAGCTAGCTTTCTTGAGCACCAGCTCTACCAAGAACTCGACATCTTCGGCACGGGCTCGCCACTGCTAGTTTTGAAGACACCTCAAATTGAAGACTGGAAGCCTGAACTTGATGTTAACGGCTTGGAGCTTCTTTTGCCTTTTGGCGATCCTTCGAATCTAGGTGCGGCATTACGTAATGCGGCTGCTTTTTCTGTATCGAAGGTCGTTTTGCTAAAAGAAGCAAGTCACGCATTTTTGCCAAAGGTCTCTCGAGCAGCTAGCGGAATGAATTGGCAAACACCTTTGTGTAATGGGCCTTCAATTCGAGAACTCGGCGCAACCTCTGGATTGATCGCGTTTGATCTTGAAGGTGAGGATCTCGTCGAATTTAAATGGCCTGAAAACTCTCGTTTACTTATTGGTGATGAAGGCCCCGGAGTACCTGACTCAATTGAACCTGCTTTCAGAGTTAAGATTCCCATGAGCAAAAGAGTTGAGTCCTTGAATGCCGTTGCCGCTTCTTCCATTGCCCTATTTCATTATCGGTCACAGTTTAAGGCTTAGACTTAATGGGCCCTCATTTGGGTGGAAGCATAACTGTCTAAATTCTCACCGTTTACTCGTCTCAATTTGAGAATTGATCAAGTCGTTTTCGATCGAATCAAGATTGTCTAGATCTCTTACGGTGGTTTCCTCCTATTCTAGTTCTGTCATGAAGACCAAACCAGAAGGGAACCAAATGAGCCTGAAACCAATAGTCAAGATCGCTGGATCTGTTGTCACCATGCTACTGCTCGCTAACTGCGGAGCTTTTTTAGGAGATCAGCAAAGCGCATACTTTGTATCTAACTCTGAAGAGCTGAATGAAGCGTTACAAAATGCCGCGAGCGGCGATGTCATCATTTTGGAGGCGAATGAGTACGGCGAATTGGAGGTTCCAAACAAAGAGCTGGAAGAACCGATTAGCATTGTTTCTGACAAAGAGGGTGAGGCCCGATTTGAAAGAATTGAAATCGAAGACTGCGAAGATGTGGAAGTCGAAGGTGTCGAGGTTGAGAGTTACCCTTCAATGGCGGCAATGAATGTTGAAATGAACACGCTATTCGAATGTGATCAGGAGGATGAAAAACGAGAGGCCGAAACTGATAGAGAAGAAGATCGTGAGCCACAAAATGACGAAGAGGGTGAGCGGGACCGTGAAAGAGACGAGCCTGAGGAACGGGAACGCGAAAACGATGAAGGTGATGAGCGAGAACCTGAAAACGACGACAACCTGGAGAGATAGACCAATCTTTATAGCGAGATAACATTGAATTGCATCTAGCTTTGCTAAAGGCCTCTGCGAACAGAGGCCTATTTCACTTTCAACCATCTCTTAGCTCGCCTGCTAAAAATGAAATTCTTATCTGCTTTTGAATTGGTGCTTCTCGGTGTTTTTTTCTCAGTCTGAATTTAGCCCAGCGAAAAAAAATTCCATTTTAACCGCATCAGGCCCTTGCTTTGAGTGACTCGCGGCAAATCTCTATACCCAAAGAATCAATAACCAGTTTCCTTGGGGGAGATTATGACAAAAGGACTACTTACAACACTTCTTGCAACCATGACTTTGATGGCAGCATCTGCAAATGCAGCAACTTACCACTGTGAAAATGGCACATTCGACGAAAAGGGCGATGGCTACTTCTCGCTTGAAATGACATCTGATGGAATCGACTTTAGACCTTACGAGAGCAGCTTCACTGTACCAGTGAACTCGATTCTTATGCTTGGCTCTACAATGATTATCGCCAACAAAGAGCTAAAATACTGGGCCGAGGGTGACGAATACACGATGGTCGTCGATGCCATGCTCAACTATGAAGAAGGCGCACTTGAGCAATCTGAGTTTACAATGAACCTGACTTACTCAACCGACAAAGGCTACTTTCGCTCACACGAGCTCAACTGTGTTCAACCACAAGAGTAGACGACCCAGGCTCTGATTCTGGTCACATCCATGCTGAGCAATTCAGCTCGGCTCAATAAGGCCATGTCAGCTCCAACAAAAAAGCCCGCACTACCAGCGGGCTTTTTTTGTATTTAGACTCCTGAAACAACCTCCTACTGGTGCTTCGGTCGGCCGCCATGTCATTTTTATAGGTTGAGAGATCCCGATCTCTTAATACTTTACCAGCTGTGTTATTCTCGGGTCTCTAAGGAGTGAGAAATGCTGAGTAAGAGAAAGATGGCTCTAGGTGGCCTTGTTTTGGCCGTCGCGATGGTTGGTGCGAACCTTTTGGCTGAACAAAGCGGAGGCACGTACAGCGCCTACATACCTGGGCAATACAATACCTCAGACGAGCCTGCTGAGACAGGTTATGTACCTACAAGCTCTCTTAACCGAGTCACCACTACCCAGCCTAAACCTGCTGAGACAGGCTATGTGCCTACAAGCGCGCTAAACCAAGTAGCAACAACTCAGCCTAAACCTGCTGATTCAGATAGTGCGGTAGCAGCCCCTAAGACAAACACCTATAGCGCACCTATTGCTACAGCACCTACAGCGGAAGGTGCTGACGAGGAGCCCTTGATGCTACTGCTACCTCAATCAGGTCAATTCCCAACCGCGATGATTGCAGGCTCATATGAGCCTGCCCAAACTGTGTCTGATGACCAACTGGCTCAAGCTTCGGACACTGACCTACAAGGTGGCGAGTGCATACCAACTGTCGTCGGAGAAGACTTCTCGCGTGCAGAGCCTGTCCCCGGCGGCGGGTACGCCTCTTGGCAGACGGCTTGTCTAATTGAAGAAGGCCGCGGAGTGGTCACTTGGGAGCTGCTTGCGGAGCCTTCGCAGGCCAAATCAAATGCAGAAAACATGTGCACAAGAAGCTACGGTGGGGTCCCTCTGTTCACAATATCGAACTGCCCTTCTTCTGGAAGCGTAGCTTCAGGCTTCGCCTATCCAGAGGCATTTGCCAGCATCGGAGAGGCCATCGAGGGGTATCATGTGTGGGGTGGCTGCAGTGATGGCGATCAAGAAACTGCAACCTGGAACGCTATCGAACTGTGCGAACTGAAGAGTGGCTGCCCTTGTGTTGATGGTAGAATCACTAGGTACAAGCTAGATTAGAATGGACCTTGGGCGATTAATGGTGTGCCGCCAACTTCAGCCGGTGGCTGCTTGTCCCAAAGGCTAAGCACGAAGCCGCCTCCACCAGAGCCAGTGGGCTTAGTGGCCACGGCCCCTGCCCCTTTTAGCTGGTTCATATGCTGCTTAAGAGCATCGCTAATTAAGCCCCAGCGCTGAAAACAATCGTTTGCCATCGAAACAGACTTCTTCAACTCAGCGAAGCCTTCTGCCTCATCGAGATCACAAAGGGCTTTTTGTGCCAAGCCTACCGCCTGACCCATTTGCTCATCTAAAGAGGCTCCTTGCTCAGGGTTTTCAGCGATAAACTTCTGCACCTTCTTTACACAATCGGCAGTCACACCACGCTGGCCGCAGTAACTAACAGCCCAAACCGGCTGCCAGTTTAGCTCCACTGTTGAGCGGTCTCCGCCTCTAGTAAACTTCAAGGGCTGACCCTGCAAAGCCACAGCGATATCGACACCACTGCTTTCTCCGTGAAACAAGTCTTCGAGAGATCTCGCAAATTCATAGCTGTCTTCCGGTTTGACCCAACCCAACTCATTAAAATACTTAGTCACACCAACACAGAGGGCTGCGCTGGCTCCAAGCCCTGTTCCAATTGGGAGATGACTGTCGACAGACATTTTTCCCTTGAGGTCAGACCTGCTCTTATCGAGCTTTTTTAGCGCTTCTTCTATCAAGCCCCAAAACAAAAGGGGGTACTCATTTGCGTTTTCGCAAGTAAACGACACTTCAAAGGGCTCATCAGCTAATGAGCAATCAAACTTTAAGTACTTCTGAGTTACCGGAAACACGAGCGCCGGCTTACCTCTTAAAACCGAATGCTCACCACAAAGAATCCATTTCCCATGTACCGTCTCTGTAAATTGCATCTTAATCCCCCGCCAGACCTGGGCTCGCTACCACTTGAAAATCATCGGGCAAGCTGGCTGCAAACTCAGCAGCCTGTAATGCCTGATCAGCTCTCCACAGTAGGTGGACATTTGCGCCTGCATCCATAGTCGGGGCTGGGCCATCACCATTTTCTTGCCAGAAGCTCTTTACCATTTCGACCACTTTTCGTGAGTCATCTGTTCTGTAAGAAAACGAGGGCTCAGACGTCTCAAACAGCTCGTGCATGTCTTCAAATTCGACCAAACAAATGTCGGAGACCTGTTTCCAATCGCCTGACCCCAAGCCAGTCAAAAGGCTCTCAAGCCTTGACTCGGCTCTCTCAATTCGACCTTCAAAACTAGGGCTAGTGGTTACCCTCTTATGTGCCTCGCTACTCGAAACCTCTTTTTTCTCGTCATTCAAAATGATCACCTGGTGCTCTAAATCAGCGGGCAAACCTTCAACTGGCTCGGCATACTCGTGTCTCCACAAAGCCCAAGGCGTATAGAGCGACCGGCAGGACGAGCCTGAACCCTGACGAGACAGCTCCGACAGCTGCTTCATCGAAGTCGATTCAGCTTCGGCACTCCCTTTCACTTTCGCCAATTCAAAAGCCGCAAGCGTCAGAGCTGCAAATGACGAGGCGGAACTCGCAATGCCGCAGTCAGAAGGAAAGTTATTAGCAGACAGCACCTGGTACGAACCATCAATACCAAAATGCTCTTTCAATTTGGCAAAATGCTTCAAGAACCGAGCTTGGCCCTTTTCACTAAGTTCAGGAGCTGTCCAGCCCTCCTTAATCAGCGGCTGCCAAGAATCAGTCGCAGACTCACTATCGTGAATCTCAACCTCTGAAAGCAAATGATCTAGGGTCAACGAAATTGAGGCATTAGCCGGAGTGTTAACCGTGTGGGAGGTCTTACCCATGTACTTAATCAAAGCAATATTCGATGGCGCTGTGGCGCTGCAAATCTTCACGATGGGCTCTCCTCGTAACTCAAACCAACCTGCATGTAGGCCCTGCGATGCATCTCGGCTGTCAAACTCAAACCGGTTGTAATCGCAGAACCGTCAGCCAATGGGGTCTTACCCATCTCTTGCAAACGGCTAGTGACAGCTAACTTCTTTTCTTTGTCGACAACTACGAGCACCACATCCGAGCCCATTGCACCACAACCCTTAACCACTTTTACGCCATCTTGAGTGCGCAGGTCTTGTAACAGGTTCATCGTATGATCTGCCACTTTGCCTTGGCTCGACAGCTCATCGGCAAAGTTCTGCAAGTTTGAGATAAACTCCATCGCTGCTTTTCGCTTGAACGACTCAACAACAGTTGCAGATAGATCACGCAGGCGCTTAAGACCTTGATCGTTCAATGTCTTCAAATGGTTATGAGTAGGTAGCTTTACACCTGTCGGTACCACTAAAAAATCAAGCTCTGCAAACGGCCATTCGTACTTTTGAGTTGAGAATGGTCGCATGTTCAGGTTCAAAACCCCACCCACAGTTTGCGAAACAACATCAGCACCCGAGGGCGGGTTTGCCTGGTCACTGAAAAAACTTAAGAAATCTGAGAGCACATTCCTCGGGTCAACTGCCAGCGCCTGCTGCAAATTTCGGTTGTTTTGAAGATGGCTCCAAGCCCACACAAACAAGAACTGAGCACCAGAGGCCCCGAAGCCCCCTCGTCCCTCATGGGGGTCTACAAACTCAAAATTGATATTGGCAAAGTCATCTCGATGAGAGCGAACCCAAAGGCCTGCAGGGCTCTTTGGATGAATGCCCACGCACTCCCCATTGCCGTCAGGATCAATCTTGCCTTCAAATCTCGGCTCGGTATTGAGTAACAAACACGGCCCACCGACCAGAGCTGCATACTCTCCAACTAGAAATGTTTTTGATGGAGCCGAGAAGTTGATCATCACATCGCTCTATCAGTTGGACTCTTCGGCCAACTTGCTCGAGTTTGCCGCTCTAAGATCTCGCAACATGTCGACAGCGTGACTCAGAGAAATGCGTTTATGCAGACTCAAGAAGTCTTCAAGGCGCTTTTGCAGCTGGGGCATTTCAACCTCTGTTGCTCCTGCTCCGGTTGCCAAATTTTTAATATGAAGCTTCATATGGCCCTCAATAATACCAACAGTAGTCAATGCTCTGAGAGCTCCTAAGTTTTGTACCAATCCAACAGCTGCACAGATTCGGGAGAGCTCTTCAGCCCCAGAAACAGAAAGCATATTCAAAGCCATGGTAGCTGTCGGATGCAGCTTTGTAACACCACCGACAACGCCTAGTACTACTGGTGCGATGAACTCTCCAACCAGGGCACCATTCTTCCGTTTCCAAGTGGTGATTGACCGATACTGACCATCTCTCGCAGCAAAGGCATGAACTCCTGCTTCTACGGCTCTCCAGTCATTGCCAGTTGCAAGTAAAATGGGGTCGATACCGTTAAGTACGCCCTTGTTATTAGTTGCAGCCCGGTAAGGGTCTTGTTGAGCGAACAAAGAGGCCTCTTCGATCTTCTCCATAAGCTCGTCGTCTAAACCTGACATCGTCACAGTTGCCTTGGTGAGACGTGTGTCGACCAAATTAGACAGAATACACATCGTCACCTTGTCGCCGGTCAGTTCTTCAATCGGGCCCTTCAAGTACTCGCAAACCTGGTTGATAATGTTGGCACCCATTGCATCACAGGCATCTGCCTCGACATGCACAACGGCCATAAAGCCATCGGCCGGGGTTTCTCCGCGAGGCACCTTGCGAATACGCATGTCTATGACACCGCCACCACGTTTTACCATACCCGCTGCGACTTCACGGTTAGCATCATCTATCAAAGACTTTTTGTTCTCAATCAAGATCGCTTCAAATGCTTCGTAGTCTTTAACTTTAGCAATTTGAATTTGACCAATGATGTTTTTGCCTAACATCTCGGTTCTGATTGACCCATGCTCATTGATCCACTTTGCAGTTTTAGATGCGGCAGCGATAATAGAGGTCTCCTCAACAGCCATCGGAATAGCATAGGCTTTGTTGTCGATTACGAAATTGGTAGCGACACCCATAGGCATCTGAAAGTAGCCGATAACGTTTTCGATAAACTTCTCAGCTAGATCGACATTTTTTAACCCACCTGACTTCAAATACTTGATGTCGTCTTTGGTGATAGCTCCCATTTGCTGAAGTCGGGCAAACCGCTCTTCTCGGCTCAATTTTGAGAAGCCTTTGAAGAGACCTAACATCCTGTTATTCAGTGATTCTCCCATTGCAATACCTCATCGTTATTGTGCAACTCTGCTACACTTTTTAGTCCTGTGCAAAACACAGCAATCTTCAATTCAGTTTCAATACGCTGCATGCAAAGCTCAAGAGCCTGCTCGCTCTCTAAAGCTGCACGCAAAATCGGAGTCGCCATACCAACAACTTTCGCACCCATGGCTATAGCTTTCGCGGCATCAAGACCTGATCGAACGCCCCCAGAAGCCCAAACTTCGCTATCCATGGCAGTGCTCTTTGCGTTTAACAAAGACTCAACAGTTGAAACCCCCCAGTCTTTGAAAGTCTCAGACAACTGGTAAGCAAAACTCTCTTCGCCAGAGCGAGAACCTTCAATTCGGCCCCAGTGAGTTCCACCCAAGCCGGCGACATCTATTGCCGCTATTTTCAATCTTTTCAAACGATACAGAGTCGGCTCAGAAAAACCACAACCCGTCTCTTTCACAACCACTGGTACAGACAACTCTTCGCACAAACGATTCAAAGCTTCAAAGCTACCCTCAAAGTTGGGAGTGCCCTCTTCTTGAATCACCTCTTGCAAAGGGTTGCAGTGAACGATCATTGCCGATGCACCAAGGCTCTCTACCAACCTTTCCACATCCGATGTGGATATCTTTGCAATTTGGCTGATACCAATGTTTCCAAGAATGCTTAAGTCAGGATGAGCAGCTCGAATTTGGCGCCACTCATCTGCCGCTGCTGAATCATTAAGCTCTCTTCTTTGAGAGCCGACCGCAAACAACCAACCTCGCTTTTCGCAAGCCTTCGCTAATCGCAAATTGAGATCAATGGCATCAACATGACCGGCAGTCATTGAGGAAACTAAGAACGGAGTCTTTCGACTCTCGCCCAGACTGGCGGCATCAATTTTTATATCTGAAAAGTTAACCTCAGGCAGGGCTTCGTGAATTAAGCGTACCTGTTCAAAACCTGTGAGACCGGAGGCTTGGTTTCGTCCAGCGAGGGCCTGAACAATATGATCCCTCTTTCTAGACTCGAACTGTTCCGTAGGTTCTGACATCTTGACTTGGGCTCCTTCTCAAAACGAACGCTAGGCCGGCTTAGCTCAAGCCACCCTAGCTACACTCATCAATTGAATTGGTGTTCGTTTATTCTAAGAAGAAACTTTTTGGACAAGTGCTGTAAAGCCAGCCTTGTCGCGAATTGCCATATCTGAAAGAACTTTTCTGTCGATTTCTATGTTGGCTTTCTTCAAAGCACCCATCAATCGAGAGTAAGTCGTTCCGTTTTGTCTGGCAGCAGCGTTGATTCTTTGAGTCCAAAGCTTTCTAAACTCACGCTTTTTAACGCGTCTATCTCTGTACTCATAGGCCAGCGCCCGATCAACTTTTTCAGCAGCAACACTAAAAGCTCTAGAATTCGCGGCGTAAAAACCTTTCGCCCGGTCTAAAACCTTTTTTCTTCTTCTTCTCGCTTTAAATCCTCTTTTGACTCTCATCTACTAACTCCTTAGAGGGCCAACTGGCGTTTGACTTGATACTCATTAGCAGAATTCACGTAGTCGTTCATGACGCCTAGGTGTCTCTTACGCTTTGAGGACTTGTTAGAAAGAATGTGACGTAGACCTTGTTGCTTGCGCTTGATCTTGCCGCTTTTTTTCGGGCGAAAACGCTTCTTCGCACCGCTGTGAGTTTTGAGTTTCATTACTTCACCTTTCTGAAAGGGCGAGGGGTTACCCTGCTTTAAGCCGTTTTCAGCTGATTGTTGAAGCAGAGGTTATACACCTCATAGCTCACCACAGCAAGTGTCGATATCTTCCTAGAATAGAAAAAACACCTCCTTCTTTTTTATTATAGTTCAAGATTTCTTAAACTGGTCAAGCCTTGTGATATTGAACACTTATGCGTGTTGTCGACGCCGTGGAAATGAGTCAAAACGGCTCGTTTTGCCCCCCCCAAACCGGCTCCTGGGCGATTGCCACTGGGCGGAGCTTGCTTGTCTCAGCTCAAAATTGGGCAGCCCAGGGCCTCATAGCTAGCCCCGTTGCTCGCCTCTCTGGGAGATGATTTAATTTGATTTCTAAGAGAATTACTAACACGCAGAATGGATTCGACTATGAGATCTGGGCTGGGAGCACTCGTATTTCTATTTGCTTTAACAGGAGCAAGCATGGTTTTCGGCATGGGTAAAAAAGATAAAATAAAAACTTGGAAACCCTCAGAGGTCAGCACCATAAATAGCCCTGTGATCGCAATTGTTCTCGAAGAGCACCTTGGCAGCCAGAGTAGCTCACCCGATGAGATCAGCAAGACCACTTACAAGAGAACCGTGATGACTTCACAAGGCGAGATCAAGAGCTTTCTTGAATTCTTCAATGATCTCAAAACTGGTGAGTCGAGAGCTAAAATCTTAAGTAAATACTCAGTGGGCCTGGTCTACGGGGCCAAGCAACAGATTAGCTTTCGAGTCACGGCTTCAGGAGCCTGGCTGAAAGACATCGCTGCAAGTGCTGTTCAAGCCGACTACAAGCCTGCCAAACCTGGGCTAGCGGAGTTCATCGAAAACAAACTCGCCACTGTGGAAACCTCCGAAGGCTATATCTTTTTTTAATGAACTTTAATTGGTGAACGGTTTCAAGAGGCCTTTTGGCTCTCAAACTTCTCAGCGTTTCGTCTATCACGAAGTTAAATACACATAGAGGTTGATCGATTCCTAGCTACTGCTTTGCTATTCGAGTTGCTCTAGCTCTGCTGGCACCTCATCAGCTGCCTGGCTTCCTTCGGCCCCTTCGGGGCTTGAGACCGCGAGTGCATATCGAGTAGTGCCATCCCTAAGTGACGGAAAGATATTAAAGTCTGGGTCAATAGCTCTAAACTTAGATCTAATATTGACCAAGGCTTGTTTGGCAGTCAATGGACTCGAAGCACCCATCACTGCTTGGATCTGCTCGAGATTCAAAACCAAATGCGGCCGCTCCAACCAGTAATCTAGCAACTTGAGATAGCTTTTTGCCTTAACCCAAATGTGCTCACCTCTAAAGTACACTGAGAATCTTTCAGTATCGACAATGATACGATCGTAAAAGCCCTCGGTCTCGGCCTCCAAGTTCGCGTCTCTATACAGATGACATTCTGATCCGCACCCCATTAGGGCTGGTGGTAAGATCTTGATTCCAAGCCCAGCATTGCCGGCCGCACTAACAAAGTCATACTGAGGGTCAATTTCTCTGAATCGGCTTCGAATCGAAGAGATCGCGACATGTGCGCTCGCTTTTGACGAAGCGGCGATAGCATCGATCACCGTAGCGTAGGCCACCACTCGACCATTCGACTTCACCATGAGCTCAATGAAGTCGAAATAGGACTGCTTTTTGAACTCGAGCCTCTGCCCATTAAAGAAAGCGAAACCATGTTTTGCACTGACAACAAACTGACCATCAAAACCAACAAAGGTATCAGGCAGCTGTTTTAGGTAATTCATTGAAATCTGGTCGGGGTTGTAGGAAAGGCCATCTGCAGTGACTCGAAAAAAACGCCTCTCAAAGACCCCGCCAGGTTCAGTCAAAGAACTCGGAAGACCGCTCAAGTACACCCTTGCTGAGTTCGTCATCTCTTGCTGAGGTTGATCAACCTCAAAGTAGCGATCAAATCGATCGGGCCCCTGCAGTGCCGTAGCCTCTTCAAACGAGATTCTGCGGTAGGGCTCCTGAATCAGCTCGCGAAAGATTCTAAAAAACAAATGCTTTGAAGCTAAAAAGTAAGTTTCACCACCCACGCCCAGAACAATTTGCCCCTGAGAGTTGATCATCAACTCATAGCCCACCCCTCTTCTGTTGAGCTCAAAATCACAGAGACGCCGACCTGCCGAGGCCTGAGGACCGATCAGGAAAATCAAAACTGAGAGTAAGCTACAAGACCAAAAGACTTTGAAGTCTAATAGGCCAAATGGCTTCTGCGGGATAGTGAGCATGACCAGAGTCATAAGCACCCGACATGCCACCTGGCTGAAATAGGTTTCAGCACTCATCTACAACTGATTGATATTGAGCCGCTAGGTGACCGACTATTCTTGCCCTTTACAACAAAAATTGTTGCTCCAAATAGCCAGAATCTCTGTCAAAAGCAATGTGTCGCCTAACAGAAAGGAACGGCACTTGCTAATTGTGCACCCATGGACTGGAAAACGAAAATTAAGCCAATATTGATATCATCTGCAATTCTAATAGCTGCTGCAGCTTGCACCGATCAACCCTCCAAAGGTGGTGGGGTTAACAAAAGCGATAGCGACATAAGACTCCTCAGCAAAGACCTGCCCCTGTTGAATTTTGAAGATGACTGCAAGGCTCTTGAAGGCATCGAGCACTGGCAACCCCGTCTCGACTCAGACAAGAGAAGATTAGCCGATGCTGATTACGAGTTTCTCGCCACACCTCAGGCAATGGAGATGTTGCTAGACAATTACGATTTCGACTTTAGAATTTCTGGCAACATGATTTCAAAACTCGATCCAGCCCAGTTGTACAACCTTCGCATTGATCTTGGGCAACTTGAGGTCAAGAAAGCCTGCATTCAAGTAGTGAACCTAAGGCATCGCTTGGGCGACCCTAACCCTGACCAGCTTTATCCCGTAGTTCAAATGACTCTCATAGGTGACAACACGGCACACGGAGCCGTTCGATACATGATTACCGGAGAGAGATCCTACTACATACAACTCAGGAGCGGTCGCAACATTGGGTCGATGGGCTCGTTTTACAAAAGAGAAATGTCAGACATTCGTGACCTCTACCCAGAGAAAGACGCAAAATTCAGCAAAGCGGATAAAGAAAAAATCGATAGCTATTTGGCCTTGATGGGCTTTGAGCCGAGCGCTGGTGAATTGAAAACTCACTTTTTTGATTTTAAGTACCGAGCCTCGATTCACAACTTCCCGCGCAGAGAAAATGGCATTTACTATGAAGATGACGTGATCTTAGCTCTCTCGGCCTTAAAAGCAAAATTGATACGTCAACCTCTCTACGGACCTGATGCCACATGGACTCAGCCTTCTATGGAGCGAGTTGAAAAGGTTCATGCTATGATAGGCCTTCTGCACAAATTCGCAGATCGGTTCTCTTCGATTACTCCCTCATGGTACCAAGTCACTGTGCCTGGGGTTGAGGATCTTCCGCGATACAAAAGAGAGGTTGCCAGCTGGCACTACTTTCACTTCTTGCTAGACAACTTGCCATCATTTGACTTTCTAATTGTAGAAGACTGCTACAGTCGTTTTTCGACGCCTCCTCATGTGACCCTGTTTTGCTCGGTTCTCAAAGAGGAGATCGAGGCTAAGGACGGCGACTATCAAGCTTTTCTCAATAAAAAGTTCTCGAAGCAGAAAACCCTCCGTGGCTACGGTCAGTTTCTAAATAGAAAAAGTCGGGCTCGAGTTGTGGAGAAGTATCTGGCACTGTCAGCCCAAGTCATTGAGAAGCTCTGGGCTGAAAAGCGAGATGAAATTGCTGAAGACATCGCCTTCAATCAAGATGCTTTGCAAACGACTCGCAACATGAGAAATGCAATAGACTCCCTGTTACCGCTCCTTATCTCTATGAAGATTATGGAGCTTCAAGCCGCTGGATATGGCTTTATCCCTGAGCTTATTAGTGGTGACATTGACGAGGCCGAGTATCAAGAAAGATTGCGCGACCTTACCTCTGAAAAAAGAGCTGAGGCCGTTCAATTAAAAGATGAGTTTATGGAGTTACGTGCTGGAGCCTTCGCTGATTTAGATGAAGCCGATGAAATGTTTGTAGACAGCGCCAATCAACTAAACCCTTTTGATGAGCCTTACACACACATGTAGAGCGAATTTTGAAAGCTAAAAATGAGCTTCACCTGCGAAGACCATGTGCAAGCTCTGCTCGAGAAAGAGCTTTACCTAAATTTAAGCACAAAAAAAGGGTCCATCAGGACCCTTTGCTTTGAAAGTCATTTTTGAAGTGCAAACTTAAGGTTCAACGACCTTTTTTTATTCTGCCGGCTGAGTTTCTGCTTGTGACTCAGACTCAGAATCTGCATCGGCTTCAACCTCAATAGACTTACCTTCGGCCTTTTGCTTCTTCTCCCAGTCTTTGATTTTCGCAGCGTCTGGGCTCATAAGAACAAACATCTGCCGGCCTTCTTTTTTAGGCGGGGCCTCAACGTTTGCAATATGCCCCAACATCTCTGTGACTTTGGTAAGCAATTCAAGCCCCAAATCTTGGTGAGCCATTTCTCTACCAGAGAACCTTAGGTTCACTTTCACTTTGTCACCAGCGAGCAAAAATTTAGTCGCGTTCTTGAGTTTTGTTTCGAGATCGTGGTCTTCAGTTCGAGGCCTGATCTGGATCTCTTTAATCGAGATCACAGTCTGCTTCTTTCTCGCCTCTTTTTCTTTCTTCTTATTCTCGTACTTCCACTTACCGTAATCCATGATCTTACAGGTAGGAGGCTTTGCTTGAGGAGCAATCTCAATGAGATCTAAGCCCTTTGATTGAGCGGCTTGCAATGCATCTGCAACCGACATCACACCGACCATTTTGCCGTCATCACCAATGAGTCGAACCTCTGGTGCCTTGATGTCACGATTCATTCTGTGGCCAGTGTCTCTTTGCGGCTTACCTCTGCCTCTGCCTTTAAAACCTCTGATAACTTTTCTCCTTGTTGCGGTTGTACCTAAGACTCTGTCTCTATAAGTGGGCTTTTTAACATCCTCTCGCCCACATCTTTTTTAACCTGCGAAACAAAGTCTTCCATCTTTAATCCATATTTGGTCGTACCATTCTTCAGACGTACTGAAATCTGACCCGACTCTTCTTCTTTGTCACCAATCACCAACATATACGGGATCTTCATCAACTGGGCTTCACGAATCTTAAAGCCTAACTTTTCACTTCTATCATCAAAATCAACTCTTAAGCCCTCGGCCTTCAACTGCTCAGTCAAAGACTTACAATAATCAAGCTGACGATCTGTCAGGTTCATCACTCGCACTTGCTGCGGCATCAACCAAGTTGGCAAATGGCCTGCTGTGTGCTCGAGATAAACACCAATGAAGCGTTCAAGAGAACCCAATATTGCTCTATGAAGCATAACTGGTCGATGCTCTGAATTGTCATCACCAACGTAACTAAGATCGAAGGCTTCTGGTAAGTTGAAATCAGCCTGTAACGTGCCCAACTGCCAAGGCCTTTTGAGCGCATCTACAAACATGAAATCGAGTTTAGGCCCGTAGAATGCCCCATCACCAGGGTTTACCTGAAAAGGGAGTTCCATTCTTTGCAAGGCATTTTCAAGAGCGGCTTCAGCTTTGTCCCAGACCTCATCACTTCCCATTCGCTTCTCTGGTCTGGTTGAAAGATAGATTTTGTAATCTTCCATACCCAAAGCGTGATAAATCTCTTTAAACATTGATACAAAACTCTCAATCTCGCTTTGCATCTGATCAAGAGTACAAAAGATATGGCCATCATCTTGGCTGAAAGTTCGAACTCGAGTAAGCCCATGCATCACACCGCTTCTCTCATACCGGTGCAACCTGCCGAAGTCGGCAACTCGCCAAGGCAAGTCTCGATATGACTTTTTCTCTTGAGTGTACAAAACACAATGGCCAGGACAGTTCATCGGCTTCAATGAAAACTGCCTGTCATCTACTTCCATGAAATACATGTTCTCTTTGTAGTTTTGATAGTGACCAGATTGCTTGTAGAGATCAACATCGTAAACTTGCGGAGTAATGACTTCTTGATAATCGTACTTACGATATTTTTCTCTCAAGAAATCCAAAAATTCGTTGTAAACAATCGTTCCCTTTGGGGTAAAAAATGGGCCTCCTGGAGAAAGCTGATCGAAATAAAACATGCCAAGCTCTTTACCAAGCTTTCGGTGGTCACGCTTCTTCGCCTCTTCTAAGTTCTTAAGATGCTCATCAAGGTCTTTTTGAGAGTAAAAGGCCGTGGCGTAAACACGCTGCAGAGACTGCCTATTTTCATCACCTCTCCAGTAGGAACCGGCAAGGCTTAGAACTTTAACCGCCTTGATCTGGCTTGTCTTCTGAACATGAGGCCCGCGACAAAGATCGAACCAGTCGCCACCTTGCTTGTAGATGCTAATCTCTGAGTCGGCATCAAAGCCTTCAATCAATTCAAGCTTGTAACTTTCGTCCATAGACTTGAAGGTCTTTTCTGCCTCAGCGCGCTCGAGAACTTGCTTTTCAATCTTGTCTCCACGCTTGATGATCTCTTTCATCTTCTTTTCAATTTTACTCAGGTGCTCAGGTGTAAACTGAAAAGGTGAATCGAAATCGTAGTAAAAACCATTGTCGATAACAGGACCAATCGTAGCCTTCACCTCGGGCCAGATCTCTTGCACGGCCTGAGCCATCACATGAGCCGCCGAGTGACGAACGACTTCAAGCCCCTTCTCAGAGCCCATAGTCAGAATCTCGAGTTTCTGACCATCTTTTAGAACAGTACGAAGATCACGAACCTCGGGGTCACCGTCAATGAGACCACCAATCGTATCCTTTGCCAATTTTGGCCCAATCGACTCCGCAACCTCCAAAATCGTAGGTTGGTGGTCAAATTCTCTAATAGAGTTGTCGGGCAAACGGATTTGAATGGCTGACATGGGATCAGCTAGGAGTCGTCGTCGTTAAAAGTTGTGTAGCAAACATGCAGTTACGCTCCGCCATATTCGGGTAAAACCCTATTATATCTCTACAAACCCGGTTTTCAGTCAACCTTTTTTGAGCTCTGGCTCAATTCTAGCCTCCAGCCGACTGAAAAGCTTTCAGCGAGCCATTGCACCGCCGGGTTTGGCCGTGAAATCGCTCCCCTACACAGTGAACGATTTGGAACATGGGCGAAGGCTGGGGCCTTGCCATACACCTACCTCCAGACGTTCGAGGGAGGAACAAACATGAAACTGACTACCACCACTGCTTTTTTGCTAGCTCTTTTGTGCTGGGTGCCAACCAGCTATGCCAGCGACCATATTGATGGCCCCATAACCACAGAACACGCGATCTCAGACTTGGCTGACTTCTACATGTTCCCGTCGCCAAGTAGAGACAATCATTTGGTTTTGATAATGAATACGCATTTTGCTGCCTACTCGAGCAATCACTTCAATGAGGGCATTGTCTACGAATTTCATCTCAAACGAGCCAGCTTAGACATCGAGGGCAAGCAAGTTGAAACTTCAGGTGAAAAGACGATTTCATGCTCATTCGAGACTCCACATCACCACCATGCCCACAAGGTCAACTGCACAAGTGATTTCGGCGTGGCCGTGTCTGGGCCTACCGAGCAAATCGTCGAGTCTGAGGGCATTCGTGTTTTCACGGGTCTCCGCTCTGACCCCTTTTTCTTTAACTTCTTTTGGGTACAAAAGGTGGTCTCTGAAGGCGTGATCGAAGCTCCAACAAACGACGATATCATGCTCAACCTGAACGCCCTCAGCATTGTAGTTGAAGTTGATCTGGCTAAGCTTTACCCCGACCAAGTCAAACCATTGATCGCAGGAGTCGTTTCTGCCACCAGCCTCGGTGAACACTCTGAAAGGCTTGAACAGCTTGATTTTATAGGTCGCCCAGAGATTACGAATGTCACCATGGCGGCCAGAGGTGGTGAAGATGTAAGAGACGAGTACAACACCCTTGCACCATTTGCATTAGCAAATCAGGACTGGTCTAAGTACCATCAGCGCGTATTTGAAAACGTAGCCTTCTTTGACACACTCGATTCAGCAGCTGACTGGACAGACCAAGAGAGAATCAACCTCACTAACCTACTGATGACTGACGCTCTTCTTCTAGACACCTCTTTGCCTTGCGTGCATGGCGAGAACTTCTTAGCCATTGAAAAAGCGCTTCTTGAGGGTGAGCTGTCTGCTTCGTGTGGTGGACGATTACTCGAAGACGATTTCGTCGATATTCTCGTAAGCTATTACATTCAAAAGAACAGGAGCCCTATGATTGCCGACGGAGTGGATGCTCCCCATAAATCGGTACTGAGTGTCTTCCCGTATCTCAATGAGCCAGAAATTTCGAGAGCAGGTTATTGGGCTATGAAGAAAGCTCGCTTTTTGAACTGGCTGGCAAGCTGGTTCTAATTTTTTGCCAACCTACTCGTAATTACTGAATGCCAGGCACGGTCACGATGCGAATCTTGAGCGCGCCTTGCTTCTTTTCAAAAGCCCTTGCTCGAAACTTAAGATCTTGCTGCACTTTCTCTCTTTCAAGTAGGCTGCTTAATCGCGACTGGCCGTTCCGAGTAGGTTGTCCAAACTGAAAACCAGCCTCTACACGTTTGCCGACAACTTCTGTTGATCTGAGCTTGGCCTGCACATAGAAACCGCTTAAGCCCAAGAACTCAACAGTGACCTTCTGGCCCAAGTTTTGACCTTTGAAGTTTTCAAAACAAAGACGAATGCCTTTGTTGCTGAGATTGATAACTCTTGCGAGCACAGTTTATTTGCCATCTTGGCTGTGAACGAGAACTTTACCGTCATGGCCCAGTCTCTCTTCTTTTCTTAGTTCTAGTGTTTGCATTGTAATTCCCCTTTTCCCATTCGCCTTACGCTCTTAGAATAGACAACTTCATGACTTTAAGGGATAACAATTATGACGGTCTAATCTCGAGTAATTTCAAGCCATTAGTTAAATCAGCGCCATTTAATTGAACTCAAGGTCCTCACCATATCTCGTCCTGAAACAGCAATTTGCCATTCATAGGCTTCATCCAAATGAGATAGCGCTATCTGCGCTTGTGAATTGCAAAAGATCAAGCCACTTGAGCTCGTGGAGGCCTCAGAGGGTGGCGACTTAGAAGATTGAAAAAGGCATCAATCTCGATGCCAGGTCGAGGCTACGGTTAACCTTAGGGCCATCGTTTTCTCAAATATACAGCGATGTTGTAGAGGTTCAAGTGCCTGCCCTCTTGAATATAGGGACCAAGGTTTGATCGCTTTTCAGCGGCCTCCTTGATAACACCCTCAACTACACAAGGGTGAGGGGTAGTGCCGGCTTTGTCTCGAATCCAGGCGATTACAATACCCGCGGCACCCGATACAAGAGCCCCTGACATTGAAGTTCCTTCTTGCGAGGCATAAGGTTTAGATGCAAGAGCCGTTGGTACCGTTGAAATCAAACCCGCATCAGGGTAGTAGCTACTCGCGCCTTGGCTGCCTGGTGCAGCGATTTCAACTGTAGATGGGCCGTACATGCTAAAGTCTGAAAGAGTTTTGTCTTCGGCCTGGCTTGAGCCAACGGTTAAGATGCCTTCAGTGCCATTGCCATAAATGCCCGGAATGATACTTTTATTCACTCCGTCGAGCAGCCTTGAATTTGAGCGTGTACTACCCGCTACAGTCACAACGGTTATACCTACCGGAATCACTTCATTTAGTACCTCACGGTAAGCCGCATTGCTTGCATTGCCATCTGTAATCGTACCGTGACCCAAATTGATCACATCGGCTCCGTTAAGCGCTGCCCAGCGAATGCCATCTACAACCGAAGCCGTATCGATAACCCAATCGCCTGCCGAGTTTTGACGACTGGCTGCAATCGCCATAATTCTAGAGCGAAATGGCATCACTCCAGTTACGCCTGTACCATTATTTGAAGAGGCCGCGATAAGCCCTGCTACGTGGGTCCCGTGACCGATAGGGTCTTCAGGAAAGTACTCTGGCGTGGTTTGTCTAAGCGTTGTCGCATCCACCCCCGCATACACCTTGTTCGGCTCACCAGCTAAATTGAACTTCCAGATTTTGTTTTGCAAATCTTCGTGCAGAACGTCAACGCCCGAATCAATAACAGCGATCTTCACATCTGGTAGAGCACCTGACCCAGCAACCTTAGAAATTCCAGTCGTCGGGTGGTAGATAATATCGTAAGCCTGCTCGGCTCGAATGGTCTCAAGATGCTTTTGTGCAGCCACTTCTCTGTCGTTAAAGTCATCACTTAAGGAGTGAAGTTTGTATTCGTCGTTAATCGCGATGCCCTTGATGCAAGAGTCTGCATCGGCAAGTTCTTTCAAACCATCTAAAGACATAGCTCTTGGCATCTCGTAGCGAAGAGCCTGTAGCTTTATGTCAGGAATGATTCTTTTGCCCTCTATCAAAGAAGAAGACAGAGTCTTTTCGTTGCCCGTCAGTGCTTCGAGACATTCTGTGTAGGCTAAGACAACGAGGCTCACATTCTGACCGCCCCCTTTGCTTGACACAGAAAGAGACCTGTCGCCAATTTGAACCTTACCGGTAGCAAAAGGGTTGTCATTTTTAAGTTTTCCACTCGCCAATGTGCGGCCACAGTATTTTGAACTGAAGTCTTCATCTGACAAAAAACTAAGGCTCTTCTTTGACTTCTTACCGCCACCACTTTGCTCACAGTTAGTAAATGCAAGCAACAAAGGCAGAGTCAGAAAGGCCAAAGCGCCTATACCAAAGAATTTGCGAGCTCCATCATTCGACACACTCATTTAGTTCCCCTAGTTAGCTGGTCCGCAATTGGCCAATAAGCCTAAATCACACTGCTCCACTATAGCCGAGCTATTGGAATCAAAAAGGCTGGCTCCATCGGACGCACCAACACCAGCGGGCATAACACTAAAAACAACTGAGACCCCACCACGATTTTGGATCGTTTGAGAGTAATCAGGATTAGTTCGGTTTTCTTCGGTAAGCTCAACCAATGTGTCGACCTCTTCACCTGGCTGAGGCGTCACAACATAAGGGTCATTTGACGAGCCACCATCACCATTAGTGCCGTCATTGTCGAGTTGCCATTGGATGTACTCACTTGATGAGAAGATCGGGTCTGTAGGGCATGCACTTTGGTAGCCAGCCATTTGGTCTTGAGAGATATCAGTCAGAATACACTGAGTTGGATCTTCTGCACACGCAGCTGTGTTGGTGTTGCTAGCTTGCACACAACTCAGACAATCTGAGTTGGCCTCTTCATCGCAGAAAGCCACTTGGGTGGCCTGCTCACAAAAAGCTGTGCCAAGACCCTCTGTATTTTCTGAACTGCAATACTGGTCTATGAACTCTTGGCAACCTGCAGCCTCTTGATCAGCAGAACAATGAGTAATGAACTCGGCTTGGCAATCTGGGTTCGTGTAAGAACCATCTACTGTGCAGTCAATGGGAGTGTCGGGCTCAATCGTATCGCCGCCATCTTCATCATCTAAATCTTCATCATCATCGCCGCAAGCTGAACCAAACAAACACATCGCACCAACAGCTGCAGCTGCTCCAAGTGCAGCCGCGCCCCATTTGCCAAGGCCTCCACCAGCAGCACCTGCACCATCACCAGTCAAAGCGTTTTCAGTCAGTGCCTGCTCACCTTGCAAACCACCTAATTGGGCATTATTGAGTGCGGCTTCACGAGCTGAAGCGACAATATCACCACACTCACGCTGAATTCCGGTTTCAAATTGCTGACGAGCTGTCTCAAGGCGAGGTTGCTGCTCAGGTGTCGAATAGGTTTGTTGTGCTTGTTCCCAACCTTGACGGCAATTTTGAACACACTCTTCTACCATTTCGCTACAAACGCTGTTTCTCATGGCCTCAAGATCTCTTGCCAACTGCGTTGAGCTATTTCTTAAGGCTTCAACCGAGTTCATAGAGCTCAAACTCACATCACCGGTAATGGCTCCACCTGAAGCGGCCACCATTTCTCCGGCCTGGGCTTTGAACTGATTGTCGCACTGGTTGAAGAGGTTTTGTGCTGGCTGAACACAGCTTTCGATAACAATCTGATCGGTATAATTCACCTCGTCGTCATCTGCATATCCGTGCACAGGAGTTAGAGCCATACCAAGAACACTCAGTAGGCGCAGTGAGTAACTCAATCGCGTGAAAACTCTCTTCATCTGTCCCCCTCGGACAATCTCAATTCTAAAATTGAGACTTTTAATCGAACAGCTCGTTGAGCTGGTCTTGCATTATAATACCATATGGGCCAAGAACTTCAGGGTTAGATTCTGCGACCTCTCGCAACCTCTCCCCGAGATATTCACGATCTTGCTGATCAAAATTCTGCCAGGCTTGTTCTAATAGCTCAATCTCGGCAGGACAAGAATGAGAGGTCGTAAGACCGATCCCATCATAGTTCATATGATGCACCAAGCAGGCATAAAGTGGGCCTAGAGCTGCCGGCATAGTCACCTCTATTCTGGTTCGGAACTTACAGTTCTTAGACCACCATTTTCCTTCATGAGTACTCAAGGCCCCTACTGGCATAAAGTGTGAGTAGCAACCGTTAGCGTGCGACACCGGATCGCCTAAAAACATCAAAGATTTAAAGGTGGCCGTCGAGTTGCAAAGTGCCCATAAAGGCGTAGTTGTAGTTAACATACCATCGCCGAACTCGAGCTCTTTACAGGCCTCACTGAACCAGCTACCCATTTGTAAAGTGGAACCGGGCCCGACCCTAGACAAAACATCATTCACTTGCGATTCAAGCTCTGGAATGACCTTACTGTAAAGACCAGCCTCTATAAGATAGCTTTTTAGATAGTCACCTGAAGAGACGTGATCCTTTAAAATGTTACTTGCAAACTCTTTGGCCTCTTTGCGGACCATATCATTAATTTGTTTCTCAATTTTGCCCTCTATATCAACCGCGAAGATCTTGAGTATCTTTGCAATCGCACCGACAAAACCCTTAGCATCAACTTTGGTGTTCACTCGGAGCCCTCTCAGAGCGAGGTTTTGAAGTTTTGGCACCTGCACATCAACGAAATCAAAACTCACCGATCCATCAACGTTGTTGACCAACCTAAAAGTGCTGCACAATTGTGCGGAGTCAAAAGACAACAAGCCTAGATCAACCTGCACTTGTGCGGTTGCCCTGGCCGTGATGGGCCCAAGTTTCTTTTTGCCTTTTCCGTTTAACACGACGAGATCAGATGAAATTGCGAGACCAGGCACCAAAGTGCAAAACTGCATATTCAGATCTCCAGCGTTTGGATACAGCCTAAAATAACCTTGATCAAAAAGGCGAGTTCCAGTGCTCACCGAAGTGCGCTTTAAAGTGTCAAGATCATCTAAAGTCACCTGCCCGGCATTTTGATTGCGATGCAAATACAAATGCACAGTTGAAGACGGCACTTCAAATTCAGGATCACCTTTTTGCTCGAGACGGTCTATGACCAGAGTCATCAGTCTCTTTCTGCCATTGGGCAAAGTCTCCCCAACAGGCACTTCACCGCAGTTGTAATCTGCTGCGGGGTCAACTTCTGGCATCTCTCCCGTCAAAGAGGCGCAGCGTTTCGAAGCTGTAACTCTGGCCAAATGGTGACCCATTTTCAAAGCAGGTTGGAGCTGGCCAAAATTCACTAACAGATCGGCTGTCATCTCTGACTCTGAGAAATCGAGATTACTTTGCATAACAGTTTCGACGTTGTCGCCACCGACAACAGGCGCCCCAGAAAGAGGAGTGACTTGGTTTCCGAAACCAAGACCTGCAGTTACTGCCTCATCGACGTTGTAAGAGCGTATTTCATCATTGTAGTCGGCGAGACTCACTTGTCCGTCTAGATCTGATGGTAGAGTTTTAAAAGTGTAATCAAAGCTGTCTTTAGCGGTAACAGCTTGAAAGCCTTCTCCGCAGCCCACAGCAAGTGGCAGCACTATAAGAAGGCCTAAAATATTGGAAATCGTCCGTGCACTCCAGTCCATAAACCAGATAAGTTGCAATTCGAACACCCAGCCGCCATGCCGGCCGACTAATTAGATCCATGTTTTCAGTGAGTTAATGTCTCTCATAATGAGACACTCTAAAAAACTGTACAAGCTCTGGACAACCCGTCACGAGGGCAACAGGTGTCAAACTAGTTTCACCTCAAATGAAAACGGCCCTCTGAGGGGCCGAATCACTTGCAAATTTCAGGAATTCTCGATCAGTAAACAACGTGATGATGAACCGACTCGTGAATTCTTCCGTCTTTAATCGGTACGATTTCATTCTTGCCCAAGAATCTTGTAACAAAGAAGAGAAATAGACCCCAAAAGCCGAGGAAGATCAAAACTTCAGGCACAGAAAGTACCACATGCTCTTCGTCATAGTTGGGATAGATCAACCAATGCATATCAAAGAATTGCATAATGAGGATCCAGATACTTACGACTGAAAGATGAGCCTTCGACCGCTTCGCCCACTGAGGAAGAAGTGCGAAGAAAGGGATGATAAACTTGCCCAAGACAAGGCCAAGAGACATCCACATCCAGCCACCTTTAGATCTTGGCTCAAAAAAGATCGTCTCTTCAGGAAGGTTAGCATACCAGATCAACATGTACTGAGAAAATGCGATGTAAGCCCAAAAAACAGTAAAGGCGAACAAGTACTTACCCAAGTCATGGAGGTGATTTTCGTTCACATAGCCTTTGAGTTGGCCTCGGTTCATGAAATAAACGATCGTCAAAATCATGAAAGCCATTGTGCTTTGAAACATGCCACCAAAACAGTAGACGCCGAAAATAGTAGAGAACCAATGTGGCTCAAGAGCCATCAGGGTATCAACGCTAAACAATGAGTATGTCAGGGCAAACAAAAGCACAAAGATAACACTGGGCTTGATCAACTTATCACTCATACCTTCATCGCCAGTCTTGTCTTGCTCTAGTGATTTTCCGACTAGGACTTTGCCAAAGTAAAGCCAGATACCAAAAAAGCCGACCGTACGGATCCAGAAGAAACCGCGATTCAAATAAGGTGTCTTGTGCTGCAGAAGTGGATCATGCGCTACTACCTCTGGGTCTAACCAGCTGTAAAGATGATCTACGCCTAAAACCATGAGTGCCAAAACAGCAACTGCCGTAACCGGAAGAAAAGCAGCCATAGCTTCGCCGAACCGGCGAATGGTAACATGCCAACCTGATTTCACCATGTGATTAATGGCTGTAAAGAACAAACCACCAATTGCTAGTGTCAGAAAGTAGAAGAAAGATGTCAGATAGCCATGCCATGCTCTCTCTGGGTTGTTGATCAATGTCACCACAAATGCTGCCGCTCCAAGAAACATCAAGACCGCAAAGATGGTCTTGTGCTTAGCCGTCACATTCATTGTACCTGGGGGTTGTAGTGTTTTTTCACTCATCGAATGCCTCTTCTTGCGTGTGACCCGGTGGTCTTAGTTCGCCTGCTTCTGCAAAGTTCTAACGTAATTTACAATCGCCCAACGCGATTTCTCATCATGGATCTGGCTCGCATACTGACCCATCACACCCTGCCCGTTGGTGATGATGTGATAAATTCGACCGTCATTGTGCTTTCGCACTTTCTGCGACAACAAGGTCGGAGGTTTTACCGTCATCTTTTCAGCGACGGTGCCGTTTCCTGCTCCTTGCTCGCCATGACAAACCATGCAGTAAATCTCATACTTCATCTTGCCGAGCTTCAAGGTCTCAACCCCGTAGTCTTCAGCTAACGGGTTTTTCAAGTTCTTTTCAGCAGCTTTGGGATCAAGATCATACTTGTAAGGTGGTCTGTTTCTCGAAACTGTTCCATCGGGTGGAGTCAAGACCGTCGAGTAGTCCTCGGAGTCTGGATCCCAGTCTTGAGTCTTAACATTGATTTGGTCCATCATGTCTTGAATCAATTCAATGTTGGTTTGGTTCTTACCAGCCTGGCAACCCAAGAGGGTTAAACCACAAAATAAAGCCAACAACTTCTTCATCTTAAAACTCCGCCTTTTTGACTTCAATTGCACCGTGCTCTTTGAACAGGCTCTCTAATTTGTCAGCATCGTAGTTCGGGTCATCTTCAGGAACAAAGATAGCAAACTTGTGACAAGTCAAATCAGGATCAATTGTGGGTGGATCAATTTTCGGCAAGCCGTTGAGAGCAAACATGGCTCCAACAGAGCTCAAAGCTGCAAACAAAATGGTGCACTCAAAAATAATTGGAACGAATGCAGGCAGCGACCAATGAGGTTTGCCCGCAATAATGATTGGCCAGTTAACTGCAGAAGTCCACCAAGTGAACCAAGTGCCGAAAGCGCAACCTGCAAGACCCATAATAAAAGTCACCCAAGGGATAAAGCTTCTAGGGATACCCATTGCTTCATCGATTCCGTGAAGAGGAAACGGGCTAATGGTATCGAACTTCTTGATACCAAGTGCTTTGGTTTGAGCTGCCGCACCAATAATCGCGTGATCATCAGTCCAAATTCCAGCGATGCCTTTTTTGCCCTTTGCACGGACAAGACCTTCAACGGAGCCGACAATTTTGTCGAGAGTGTCAAGTGGACTAGCCATGGTGTTGCTCCTCTTTTCCGTAGTACAAAATTGGTTTCACTTCTGCGATTGAGATAGCAGGCAACAATCTAATGTAAAGCAAGAACAGCACGAAGAACATACCGAAGCTTCCAAATAGAGCCCCAAAATCAAAGAACGTCATTGCGAAGTAGTCCCAGTTCACCGGCAGGAAGTCTCTGTGCAACGAGGTCACAGTGATCACATACCGCTCAAACCACATACCAATGTTTACAAATATTGAAACAACAAACATGGTCGGCAAGTGCCTTCTTGCCTTACTGAACCAGAAGATCTGAGGAATGATTACGTTACACGTGACCATGATCCAATAGGACCAGCCATGAGGACCAAAGGCTCTGTTGACGAACACGAATTGCTCGTAAGGCGAACCAGAGTACCAGGCAACGAAGAACTCAGAAGCATAAGCGTAACCAACAAGCATCCCTGTAGCCATGATGATTTTGTTCATGGCTTCCATGTGATTCATCGTA
>JABSOQ010000208.1 GCA_013216195.1 Bdellovibrionales bacterium | reverse complement strand
ATCAGTAATCAGTAATCAGTAATCAGTAATCAGTAATGGTCGTACCTAATCCCTGTTCGACAGTTTGCATTCATCAAAGCCAGTTGGTCTCTTTGGCTAGTTAGACCGAACTACTTGGCGGTTACAAAACAGATTGTCTTGGGAGTCTACACATTGAACCGTATAGCGAATCATGCCTGTCGTGACTGTTCTTGAGTATCCCCAGCCGCTTTGCCAATTGCGACCATAGTAATGCCTCTCGCGAGACGCTCTTACGCGCTTTGTGATCGAGCGCTTGTGAACCTTACACAAGATATCGCCCTGGTAAGAGTAGTAACTCGTTTCATTGAAGCCAACTTGCATGCCTGCCCTTGTTGGAAGCCATGGCCAGCTGCTTTCAGGGTAGACACGGCCTTTGTAGGTTTCGTCATTTAGATACTTCGGGTGGCGCCGCTCACAAACTCTCTTAAGTTGTTCGTGAGAGCTACTGATCATGTTTCTGGTGAATCGGCTCGGATCGACTCTGGTTTCGGCAAATGAAAAGTTGGTTGTGATAAGCACAAGTAAAATGAAGACAGGTGCTGCAAATCTCACAGACTGCATTTTGAACTCATTTTGGTTTTAGTTTTCAAGTGATGAGACATCGATAGGTTAGCTGCGAGACAAGATGAGGCTGTGTTGCTTTATAGGCTGTTGTTTAAAGCCAACGGCCCATGTAGTGAACTCTGCTGAATAGGATCTGTTGCCCTTTGGTCAACAGAGGCCTGAGTATTTTACAGGCGCGACCAAGGTCTAGCTTATTTGCGAAGTGTATTCTGAGTGTCTTCGCTTTTGTATTCTCTGGTCTTGAAGGTTTTACCTAGCAGTTTGATGCTGACAGTGGCTGCAGCATGAACCTTTCAATTATGGAGAAAATCAAATGAGAATAAAAAGCTTAATAACACTTTTACTGTTCACAGCGGGAGCGAACGCCCAGGCTATCGATTGGAGTTTTCAAGACGGCAAAGCCATCTTTGTGTCTGCCCCCCCAGTGGTTGTCTTAGATGAAGCCTCGCAACCGGTTGATGACGACTGCCGTAACCGTCGAGATTGTGTAGATGATGGGTTCCCTGGTGAGCCAGTCAAAGATCTTGTTCCAATAAGGTTTGGGCAAGCGATTGTGAAGGTCTACAAGAAGACGACAATCTACCGTAGGGGATCAGTCGACACTCAGACCGAAAAGCTATGTGAGGGTCAATTGCCCTTCGCAGTGTTTGATGCCAGAGGAGAAGACAGCTATGCGATCTCTCCACCCGAAGGAACCTATTTTCGTTGCGACATTGAGTACCGCAGAAGAAGAGGTGAGTTTGTGGTGGTGCCGACAGCTTTGCTAAATGACGAGCTTCCATTTATTGGAGACCCTGATGCGGGTCGAGTTAGTGTTGATAACAAAACTCTTGAGGCGGCAGCATTCTTTCACGGCAGGCGTTTGCTGAGTGACATTTACTCTAAGGCCATTCCCTTTTACTCGGTGACGTCTAAAGACCTTCAAATGCGCAATGCCATGTTTGGCCAGTCATTTTGGTCTGATGCCAACATATGCTGGGAGAACCCAGAAGACCCTGAAAACCCTGAGAGACCTGGGCCTCGTTCAAATAGCCGTGGCGATGGTGATCGGGATGATTCAGTCTTTCCGCCAAACTGTCCACGATCAGGTCAGGTCGTTGAAGACTTCTATTTTGAAGTTGAAATGAATGATGACGAGGCATAGATGAGAAATCGGTTCGGTTTTCTTTTGGGGGTTCTGATTTTGATCAGCGGCCCCCCTTCTTTCGCCAGTATAGGGCGAGTCGGCAATTCGAGTATTGGTAGTGACCATGAGGGTTTTGAAACTGTATTGCCAGAGCAGTTTCCGATTACCAGGCAGCGGCGGGTACAACTGCAGATGCGGTCTCTAGTTCGCCATAACTCTGGTCGGTTCTCTCAAATCTTGGTTTCACCCGTCAGACATGTTTTTGCTAGAGAGTTTCCAGATCTTCGCAACTGGAGTCGCGAAGACTGGTTGAGCAAGTTCGAAAACGTATCAGAGTATCAAGATTGGTTTGAGCCCCCTTCAAACACTTGTGTAGTGGCCACTCGCTATCTAAGTGAAAATAACGAGGTCATAGGCCTCGCAACCTGGGGTATGGGGAGAGGAGTTGTCTTCTCAGGTAGAGCCAACCCAATTAGTTGGCAGGCTGTTGGTGAAATGCTAATTGGCGTGCAGCTTGACTCTGAAGGGTGTCAGTGGTGATTCAGGTTCAAGACTATTCAGACTACAGAGAGTTTCTAAAAGACTTTCACAATTATAAGAAACAAACCGTGAGCGGATGGTCCTATCGACTATTCGCCTCTCGTTCAGGCCTATCTTCACCTAACTACTTGCAACTGGTGATGCAGGCTAAGCGCAATCTTTCTGAAGAAAAGGCTGGCAAAGTGGCGCAGGCGATGAGCCTAGGCAGGCTTGAAGCTGATTACTTTTTAGCAATGGTGAGAGAGAGCAATGCGAGGTCACCAGAGGAGGAGCTTCAGGCTCACAAAGATTTGCTTCGCTCATTGAGAAAGCTGAATACGACTCAGATAAAATCATCACAGTCTGAAATTCTCGACAAGTGGTACTACATGACAGTAAGAGAGCTGGTAAATCTCAATGATTTTCGTTTTGAGCCGACTTGGGTTTCAGAAAAAATGTTCGGTATGATCTCAGAGCTAGAAGCTGATGAGGCTTTGAGTTTTTTAAAAGCCGCCGGTTGGATTCGTCAGAGGGCTAAAGGTGAATGGACAACCTCAGAGCCAATTGTTGACACCGGCGAAGAGGGCTTTCATCAGGAGCTAGTGAATCGTTATCACTCTGATACTCTCAAATACTTTTCAGACATTGTTCACAAGGTTCCTGCCGACCAGCGTGAGCTTGGTTTGCTGACGATTTCGATGAGCTCCAAAAAATCGCTGAGTTCAAAAGCAAGATACGCAGTTTTCAAGACGAGATCATTGGTTGGTTAAGTGATGAGACCGAGGCTGATGAGGTCGTGCAATTTGGAACTTATTTACTTCCCTCAGGAAAGGCATCGCAAAAGTAATATTTCGTATCAGTATTGCGAGCTGAGTTACTAGTGAAATGAGTCAGCACAGCTATAAAGTTGCTCGATCATTAGTCTTAATAATGAGTAAGACCGAAAATATTGTCACGATGCAGCTGTGACATTACGCCACTAACCGTGGGGTTTTGAGTTAATACGTCCAATGTTCACCACAGAGGTGTCTTCATTGAGTGTTCAGAGCTGGGTAGCATGGGTTAAAAAAATGCCGGAAGAGCTCAAAGTTGTTATCAGAAATTGCCCAGAGTCGGTTATGAGTCAGCTACTTTTGGTTCATGATTTTGCTCCAGCAAACTTAACAGTTGAGTCTGTGATGTTTCCTTACTTTTGTAGCTCCTAGAGCTTTCGAAGCCTTATCACTTAGGTGAGCACTCTGGTCTAACAGAGGATGGTCAGCCCTTCGTAAAACATCCTTTAGCACCTAGTTGTGAACAGGGGCAATGTTCTGTTTCTGCCGACATGCTCGAACAAAAGTTTCTCAACTTTGTTAAGTCTGTTTGCGAGAAGTCATAACAGCGTAAGCCTCAACCCCGAATCTAGCTGCGAACTAGCTATTAGTCTCAGAATGAGTCACCAACCTTTAGACAGATTATTCTGAAGTGGCATTGGTTTTGATCTCAGCTCAAACTTATTGAGTCTTAGCGATTGGTCTCAAAGTGGAGATCGAAATCATCTATAATGAGACAAGATTAAATGGGGGACATGGGGAATGACGCTAGTAACATCGCCGGCAGGGCTGATTCTTATCATTACATTTATTACCACTGTATTTTTTCAGAATTGCAGTGAACAAGGAGCCTTCGAAGCTACCGATCCATCGGAGTTGCAGAGCTCAAGTGGTGTAGTGGAGTTTGATGCTGACAACGGTGATGACCCAGCACAATTGAATACGCCCACAGATGGCTCTGACCCAGTCGGGTCACCAAACAGCAGCACCGGTACTAATGATGATGACAGCGGTAATGATACTGGAGACAACAGTGGCAGCACTGGAACAGGCGGCAATAACCCTCAGCCGCCAGCTAATTGTGGTGTTTTAGATCACGGTCAGTCGCAAACAGTAACCAGATATCGGACTGCCACAGTACCAGCTGGAAGTACTTGTGTTTCTCAACAGCAGACTCAAACCTGCACAGATGGCACACTGAGCGCTTTCTCGCCGAACGATTATCAGTTTTTAGATTGTCAGGTCGAGCCCGAAGAGGCGCCTTGTGGCAACTTAGACAGCGGAGAATCTGAAACTAGAGTTCGTTATGAAACTTCGTCAGTGCCCTTCGGCCAAGCCTGCGCTATGCAAACTCAAACACGCACTTGTAATAATGGTGCCCTCTCTGATTTCACTCCTAACAACTTCACTGTAGTAAATTGTAGCCCAGAGCCTCCGGCGAATTGTGGTGAAGTGGCGCACGGGGCTTCTCAAACCCGAACAAGGTACATGACGGCAACAGTGCCAAATGGAGAGTCTTGTGTTGAGCAAGTGCAAACTCAGAGCTGTACTAATGGTGTGCTATCAGCCTTCTCGCCGAACACTGCAACCTTTGAGAACTGCACTCAAGATGCACCGCCGACGCCTCCTGCTAGCTGCGGAAGTATCGCACACGGTGATTCTGAATCGCGAACTCGCTACGAGACAACTTCTGTGCCCTTTGTCGGCAGCTGTTCATCTGAAACACAGACACGCTCTTGCAGTGATGGTGAACTTAGCGAATGGTCGCCAGCGAATTTCTCAGAAGTGAATTGTGATCCTAAGCCACCTGCGAATTGCACAGCTGAGGGTTTAGCACACGACCAAACCGAAACTAGAGTTCGATATCAATCGGCTTCTGTGAGTTCTAGTTCGACTTGCCAGAAGCAGGTTCAGTCGAGAACTTGTACAAACGGAACAGCTAGTGACTGGACACCAAATAATTTCACATACGAAACCTGCTCAGTTGCACCAGCTCAACCAACGGGTGTGACCTCTGTGGTCGAATCGCCTCTCACCCTTGTTGGTAATCCAACCTACACTTTGAATATTGGCAATGTAGAGATTGGTCTTGATGCGAGTAAGCATACCGACGACCTTACCAACTTCTTTATGTACAATTGTAACAACATGGTGATTGGGTCATCTGAGGTCGGTCAAGGTGAGGCTGAGCCTAGAGAAATGTTTATTGACGGTTCATTGGTTTCTGGTTGTGCTGAACATTTAACGATCGAGATGCTCAACGATATTCTCGCCAACAATGCCTACTGGCATATTAAATCTGTTGTTCATGTGAAAGGGAACCTTCAGTTCGATGGAGTTATCTTTGTTCAGGGGGGGCAGCTAATTGTAGACGGAGACATCCTCTTTGGTACGTCTCCAACCAGGCGAGGCTTAATTTTGATAGATAGTGG
>JABSOQ010000207.1 GCA_013216195.1 Bdellovibrionales bacterium | reverse complement strand
GAGAGTGTTCGCCAGTCTCGATACCGATCGACCTGCTTTCACCTTTGAACATGTTGAGTTCGAGGGTCAAGAGTGCATCATTGCCCGCACTGGCTACACAGGTGAAGATGGCTATGAGATCTTTGTGCCATGGGAGAAGAGTGCAGACCTATGGGAAGCCTTGATGAAGGCGGGTGAGCCTGAGGGCATTCAACCATGTGGCTTGGGGGCTCGCGACACACTTCGAACAGAAATGAAGTTTCCGCTTTACGGCAATGAGATTGATGACACAACCAACCCTTATCAAGCCGGTCTAGGCTGGGTCACAAAGCCTAAACTTAAAGACTTTGTTGGCAAAGAATTGATCCTAGAGAATAAGCCAAACCTCGACAGTCGGCTTATTGGTCTCGAGTTGACTGATAAAGGTATTCCTCGTACTGGCTACGAAGTGTTAAGCTCAGAGGGAGAAGTGATTGGCCGTATTACTAGCGGAACTCAATCACCCGTTACCGGCAAAAGCATTGGCGTGGCCTACGTGAAGACTGACTATAAAGAAGTCGGTACAGAGCTCAAGGTTCAGATTCGCGCTCGTCAGGTTAGTGCTAAAGTGGTCAAAACGCCTTTTATTGAAAAATAGGCGTATCAGATCTCTTGGGGGAGAAGATCAAAAAGCTGATACCTGCATTTTGCCTCTTGCTACTGAACTCTTTGGTCGCCATGGCTGGAGAGTTCGATTTCGGTATTGAGGCAGCAGCAGAGCCGCAAGTCTACTTTCAGACACTTCCAAACCCGACGCGCCAGCAAGATCAAGTGGTGCGTGTCACACCAAATGCCAAGTACAAGTCTGGCTCAGTCAGATTTCAAACTCAGTTTACGGCTCGAACGAACAGCGCATCAAAAGTGCCAGTGGAGCAGTTTTTACTCAATCTCACTGAGGCCTTTCTCGAGTGGAGAAAGTACCCAGTGAATCTCAAGCTAGGGGTGAATACCCATAACTGGGGCTATATGGATGGCTTTAGCCCACTGGATGTGGTGAACACCAAGGTGTACCTTGACCTCTTGAATTCCGAGAAGCGAGGAAGCCCAGGCCTCGACATTACCTATGAAGCCGACACTTGGTCTTTTCAAGGTCTCTACATACCGGTCCAGCAGCTGCCAGTAATGCCTGCAACAGACAGTAGATGGTTGCCGAGGTTTTTTCTTATCGACACTGCTCTCGATGATATCACCTTACAGCTGCCAAAAGAGTTCGATTATATCTACGGCAGTGAAGAAATATTTGATCAGGCATTGGCAAATAACTTCGGGTTTCGATTTCAAAAAAGGTTTAGCAAGGCCGACCTTGGATTGGTCTATTTTGAGGGAGTGGCGCAGGCACCTCAATTTGGTATCGAGGTGACGGGTAGTCTGATTGATGCCAATACAATTTTGGTAGACTCAGATGTACGGCTGACGCCTTTATTTCACAGGCAAAGGGTCTCTGGTGTTCAGTTAGCCTATACGATTTCAGACATTATATTAAAAATAGAGTCAGCATATACCGAGGCGATCACTAATAACTCAGAGATCCCCACCTGGACATACCAAAATGCCCTTGGGCTAGAGATACCTTTCTATATTGGTAGTCGAACATTGAATGTGTTGGTGCAGGGTTACTATGGCGATAGCGACATCGGTAAAGACAATCTTTTGAGTTCGAGCACTCGAATCTTTGACGAGTCTGCTGCATTGGGTTTTCGCTACGGTATCGACAGCCACACCTCTATTTTGGCTACAGGGGTCTACGACTTTTCTACCGACAGCTATTTTGCTCATGCCCAATTTAACAAGGGCATTGGCAAGTACGCAGAGGTAATGCTGGCTTACGATTTTTTTGCAGGCGAAGAGACAACGCTTTTGGGTAGTTTCAACCGCAATGAACGTGTGACTTTTCGATTGGCCTTTCGCTATTAGTTAGCAAGTACTGGGTCCAACTCGTAGATCATATGAAGGTAGTCTTCTGTCATTTGCATTTCAACAGGCTTAAGATCGCCGTGCCCCTCTATTGGAAACTCAGGTAATTGAAAGTCAAACTGAGTTCGTTTCATAAGATCTTTGATCTCTTTCACGATCGGATTCTTTTTAAACCATTTGTTTGGGCTATAGGTATCTAAGTAAACCTTGAACCAGCCATGCTGCACTTTCATGTCGGGCGAATAAAAGCCAACATTGAGTTTACCTTCTTTAACCTGCATCCAGCCACTAACACTGTAGTCTGTTAGAAATCGTAAAAATGGAACATAACCATTCGACTTTGGAGCATAGCTGTCTAGGTTGGCTTTGCCCGTGGTGTTCCAGTAGATGATACCCTGTCTTTCACCTTGGTATCGAATCGTTGGCGCTGAATTGAGGTATCCGTTTATGATGAAGTTGGCATTGCGCGGGAACTTCATGATTTCAGGGAACACAAAAAACTGAAACAAACGATTGTTTTGAAAGTCTCGCATGCTCTTGATTTCTTGGCTTTCGAAGCCAGCCTTGTAGAGCCCATGACTGTAAAACTGATGTGAGGCTGTTTGAATGAACTTCTTTGATAGCAAGATCTGTGATTGCTGCATCTGAAGGAGATCTCTGTGCAAGATCTCAAAAGGCTCTTCGGTCACACCCTCTGTGCCGAGAAATTCGCTGCGAACCTCACCAGACACAACCAGTGATAGCGATGGGTGATCGTAAGAGATTCGATCAGGTAAGAATGTCATCGTTCCTGCATTGGGAAGGCTCTTTTGTTGAGGCTGCAAAACGTCATTTGAGAGATCATCGAGTTGCTTTTGTGCCTGTGCCTGAAGTTGCGGTTGCAGCTTCTCTTTCAGCAATTCTTCATCAGTTAGCAGATCAACCAAAGCCTTACTCACCTGGTCTTCATAGCCTTCAAAGCCATCGCAGTTCTCTGCAGCAAGAGCCCAGGAATCATCTAGCTGGATTTCGCTGATTGAAAGCTCTGCAGCGGGGCTCACGTCAGTGTTGGCGAGATTGAGAGTTCCACTCAGGCTAACAGACCTGCCGTCATAGCTCGCTTCAAAGCCCTGGCAGCTGCCAAGTATTTTGGTGACCAAACGAATGTTACCTCTTTGAGTTACCACTTCATCGTTTGTGGATATCAGGCCGATCATGAGAGACAAAGAGTCGACCTCTGCAGAAAAAGACATGTGATTGGGCTCGCCTGGCGTATGTTGCAAATTGAAGGTTACATTCGCTTTGATATTGATTCGCTCAGCCTTTGTGGTGAAGGGCTCTTCAATCTCTAGATCTTCAAGCTGTTCATCGAGTTCGAGTTTTACCTGCTTCTCAATTACCTGCTGATACTCTGTTGGTTTCATCACAAAATAGAAATCTGAAGAAAGATTTGTCTTGGCAAAGACTTCGACAGAAAAAACCAAAATTAAAAACAGACCCATGCTTTTCATGCAGAGGTTATCGGAACTTTTTTTTCAGACTTAAGTCGCTGAATTAAAGTCCTATAGCGAAAAAGCCGTTGTTGAGAATATCTGCGGGAAGTGAGCAATTTGATGAATAAGAGTTTTACAAAAGCCTTAGAGTTTTGTCTGAATTCAAGAAAAATCTTGTTCGGTCTTTCGAGTGTGTTGTTTATTTTTGCAGTTTTCTCATCTTATCAAGTTCAAAAAATTAAAACTCATTATTCGCTCAAACAATTTCAGCCAAAAAATCATCCTGCAATCGCGCAAAGCAACAAAGTGCGACGGAACTATTTGATCTCTGAGATGAGCCCTTTCATCTTGGCGCTTGAGGCCAAAGGTGATCGACGATGGGATTCAGATGATAGCCTAGATTTGCTCACAGGTTTTCTAGAAGAGATCGAAATGCACGATTCGGTCGAAACTGTCGAAGCTTTGAACAACATACCCATTGCTGTGGTGAAAGATGACACCTTCTCAATAGGCAGTCTTAAGGATGTCGCTGAACCCCGAAATTCAAAAAATAATTCTTTGTTGTCGCCGCATCTGATTTCTCAAAATGGGAAACACACTGCTGTATTGGTAACCCCCATGACCGCGAACTCGCAAGACAAGATAGAGTTGAATGCGATGATTGAGGGGCGCCTCACGACTTTACCAAAAGATGTGGAGGCAAGTTTAGGTGGTCCGTCTGCCATAATGGCAAGAATGACACTGCTACTTAAGAGTGAGCTGACTCTGTTTACTGGTTTGGCTCTTGGGCTGACGGGGTTGATGCTTCTGGTTTTGTTTAAAGGCTTTTTGGCACCTCTAATATGTGTGAGTCTGGTGTGTCTCTCGATCTTGTTCTCAGTCTCAGCTATGGTTCTACTTGAGATGCCTTTTACAGTTCTATCAAACACAGTGCCGATTCTGATCGCGATCACAGTCATCGCGATGGTATCTCACAGCCTTATTCGGTTGAACGAAGAGCTGGGGAGTGCCACCCAGGGCAAATTGGCCCTCGTTCAAGACGTGTTTGCTCACCTATTGGGGCCCCACTTATTGACGGCGCTGACTACAGCAATTGGCTTTGCTACCTTAATACCCTCTGAGGTGCCGGTTATTCGTGATTTCGGCATCAGCGTCGTGGTGAGCATCTTGCTCACCTGCGCAGTTTGTCTGACGACACTTCCACTGATTTTTTACTGGTTGCCCGTACCGATTCGACGATTTTCGACGCTCAACTTTGCTTACATCTACAGTTTTGTGGGAATTTACAAAAAGCCAATAGTTGTGACCTTTGTTCTGTTGCTGATGACCCTTTCACCCAGCCTTGGCGGTTTGAACTGGTCTTCACTGCTAATGGACGACTTGCCAAACGGTGATACTACTAAAACAGCCAGTCTGTTTATCGATGATCATCTCGGGGGAACCCTACCTCTCGATCTAAATATCGAGGCGAATGAAGGCAATGAGTTCTGGAAGCATCCCGCGAATTTGCAAAGACTCGAGACCCTAACACTAGCTTTGCGGGAACTAGATGCTGTGGGTAGCGTAATGAGCATCACAGACTTTCTCAAAACTAGCGAGGCGAATGGCGAAGTGCCAGCTACAAGTCAGCGAATTGCTGAGAAGTACCTTCTTTATGGGATGAATGAAGACAACCCACTTGAGGCCTTTCTGACTCCAAATAAGAACTCCACTCGAGTGGCTCTTCGAATGCAAGATGTGCCCTCTGACGAAATGCTCGTGGCCGTGGGTCGCATGGAGAAGCTCACGCGAAGGCTGTTCCCAGGAACTAAGATCATCGTCACGGGTGCGGCCAAGACGACTCATGAGATCAATCGAGAGATGTCTCAGCGTCTGATGTTTGGATTCTTCACAGCACTGTTTTGGATCTTCTTGCTGTTGGCATTTGTTTTTAGATCTTTCAGTTGGGCATTGGTCTCAGTGGTTCCAAACTTGATGCCACCAACTGTTTTAATTACGGCTTTGGCTCTGACAGAGACTCCGATCAAGCCAGGTATAGCCATTATCTTCTCAATCTCTTTAGGTATCGCATTTGACAATACGGTGTACTTGCTCAACAGCCTCATGCG
>JABSOQ010000206.1 GCA_013216195.1 Bdellovibrionales bacterium | reverse complement strand
TGATGGCGATTGTGGTCAAATGCCTGGCGAAGTGGGCTTAGACCCGACCTGGGTGCCATTTCCGAAAGACCTCTACGCCCAGTACATTGGCGAGAATGTGAAACTTCCAAACTTGAAGCCGAAAGCAGGTCTAACCAATTCGACGCGCACAAGGCTAAACCGCAAAGGGCGCGGTAAAAAAGGGCCAATTCTAGCTGGTCCGACTGCTGCCAACGCATTGAGATTGGGCATTGGGTCTGCAGCCGCGGATGGCAACGAGCCTGGTGATGTTGACCCTTACGATCTTTTAGCGGGTGGGTTCGCTCGGATGAGAACCACTGACTTTGTATACCGTAAAGCTAACCCTGGTCGGAAACCTGATACTAACGCTGTTATTGTGCTAGCGAGAGATGCCTCTGGCAGTACCATTCCTTACACAGATCTTTACAAAAGGTTTTTGTTCGACTTCAAGACTTTGATTGAAGCTAACTACAATAATGTGCGCTTCGAGTACATTATCTTTGATTGGGATGCGAAGAGAGTCGCTACAGAGGAAGAGTTTTTCAGTATCGAAATGGGTGGCGGTACCAGCTACTTAAACGGCGGCAAAAAGATTCTTGAAGTGATGAAAGAGTACCCCGAGGCACAGTGGGATCGATTCCCGTTCTTTGTTGGTGATTTGGGAGATTTCTACAACGAGCCAACTGAGCAGGTCTTCCGCAATATCATTGAGCAGGCGTCATTCTCTGGAACCGTGAAAGCGGGCCCTGGTGTTGATACCTTCACTGAGGCCATGCACATGCTCGCAGATGAAGAGGAGTTTTACGGCTTCGTAGATCTCGGTGATAGACCGACCGGCTACGGAATCAACCATCTTAAGACTCTGCTAAAGAACCCGGTAGATGAGTAGTTAGAGGCTTAAGCCTAAGGCATCTCCGCCAACACAGAAGATGGCCGACTGACTTCGAAGGTTTGAAATCTCACTAAAAAAGGCCCATAACTGGGCCTTTTTTTGAAAGCAACTGTTGTGGATCCAGCGCAAGCTAGTTGGCGGCTTTTTTATCTTCGCCAGATTTTGAGGTTTTCGAAACTGTTAGAGCGACTTGGCCACTGATATCTTGCAACTTATCAAACTTCTCTAGCGCTTGATCGACGTTGCTCTTTAGCTCAATCGTAAGCACAGGCACTTTGTTGTCGTGCCACATGTATCGCCCAAGACTGCCCGGGTATGTGCCAAGAGATATCCATGGCAGCTTTGAGAACTGAGGAAAATTCACCTTTGGGCCGTCAAAATCGAGCAAGCCTAGCGGAGTGTGAATTGAGATGATCATGTCAGGCTTGAATTCTTCAATGTGATCCATCGAGCAAATCGTCTCAGGCTCACTCGCCGCTTTCGGCCCAGGGTAGCGCCTGGGGTCTTCTTTTTTCTTCTCTTTCCACCACTTAAGGGCGAACTCATCCCAATCTTTTGACGGGTAGTTTCGATTGACGTCAACGCCGGCAGCATTAGTTCGAGTCTTTTTGTCGTAACCATCTGGGTTCAACACAGGAACAATTCGCCACTCGTTTCTCGGTGAAATTCGGCTCAACCGATTGGCCCAACTTCGAGCAACTGCACCAGAGGCAATCTCATCGCCATGAGTGACTGCGAAGGTAAGAATTCTTTCAGCCCCGTCTTTTCGTCGTGAGGGACGATTGTAATGGTAGATCGGCTGCCCATTGCGAGACACGCAAGATGGCAAAATCTGAAGATCAGAGCAAACATCTGCTAGTAATGCCTTATCGTACTTGCCAGGAAAGCTTGCCATCTTCTCAAGACAGGCCTCTTTTAGCTCGTCTTCTGAAAATTTACGCGACTGAAGCAAACCTTTCGGACGCTTCGACCAGGTTGCACCATCTTCAGACGGCTTCGGCTGTTGCTCAGAGCTGTCTTTGCCTTCGATCTTTTCTTTGAGTTTATCGCCATGTTTTTTAAACAGATCTTCGTCTTTGCCAGCTTTTGGTGTGCTATCGATCTCGATCTGATTAGACGTCTGGGCTGAATCTTGCTTTGATTCTTCAGATTTGCAGCCCTGCAACATGAGACAGGCTAAAAAACCAACTAGAGCAAGCTTTTGTGTTCTGGTCATAGGCCGAATTGTATCTTGATCTCAAGCACTTAAACAACATCTTCTTTGCTTGCAGACAACTGCATACGCCAACCCGCAAGGCTCACTGCGAATGCCACAACCTCGAACACCCAAGCCGCGATAACAAAGCTGCCGGGGGCTCCTACAAGCACTAGAGACAGAAATCTGCCCAAAATATAGCCGCCATTAAGAATCATGGGTGGCAAAAAGGCATAAGATCTTAACGCAGGTCTGCAAATGGCGTAGAGACAAAACAGCCCCGCAGCTAAGTTGATACCGGCATAGTTTGATGTCAATTCGAAGAGGCCCTCTTCGGAGCCCCAGGCAAGAGCCATAGTCGAAAGGGCTCCCACCGGGTCGAGCGCCACCCAACCACCAAAGGCGATATAGGCAACACTCAAAAAGCACAATATGGCTACAGGGCCTCTCTCGGCTTTGTTCATAGACTATCTCGCAGAGATCGCTTTGACCTCACGAGCATCTGGCCCAGTGTAAGCACTCAATGGACGAATCAATTTGTTCTCCTCAGCCTGCTCAATAATGTGAGCCGACCAACCCGTGATTCGCGACATCACAAAGATCGGCGTAAAGAAGTCGATCTCAAAACCCATCATGTGATAAGCCGGGCCAGCTGGAAAGTCGAGATTCGGGTGAATGTTCTTCTCAGACACCATGGTCTTTTCGAGATTGTCATACATCTCCATCCACTTGGTCTGACCCGTAACTTCAGCCATTTTCTGCGCGTACTTTTTCATGGTTGGCACTCGAGAATCACCTTTTTTATAAACCCGGTGGCCAAAGCCCATGATTTTGCGCTTTTCTTTAAGAGCCGTGAGCATCCACTCTTCAGCTTTTGCCGGGTCACCGACCTCTTTCATCATGTGCATGACCTGCTCGTTGGCACCACCATGCAAAGGGCCTTTAAGGGCGCCAATGGCTCCAGAAACCGCAGAGTAGATATCAGACATTGTCGAAGTGATCACTCGAGCTGTGAAAGTCGAAGCGTTAAAACTGTGCTCAGCATACAAAATCAAAGACACATCAAAAGCCTTTACCACTTCTTTCGAAGGCACTTCACCGAAACACATTTTGAAGAAGTTCTCAGCAAAACTCAGCGAAGGGTCTGGAGGAATCACCTCTTGACCCTTTTTCGTACGAAAATCGGCAGCGATCATAGTTGGAATTTTAGCCAACAGGTTGAGAGCACGGCTCGATTTCTCTCCTGGCTCGTTATCCCAATGACCTGAATCTTGGCAACCCAAGTAGCTGACGCCAGTGCGAACTGAGTCCATCGGGTGACAGTCTTTCGACAAGGACGTCATCACATTCAATAGATCATCTTCTATAGCTCTTAGCGAGCGCTCTTGTTTCGTGAACTCATCAAGCTGTGCCTGAGACGGAAGCTCACCATTCCAGAGCAAATAGGCCACTTCTTCAAAACAGCAATTCTCTGCCAAATCTTGAACAGGGTATCCTTTGTAAGTCAGAGAGTTGATATCAGGCATAACCTTTGAGATTGCCGTCTCATCAACTACCACACCATCTAAACCTTTTCGAATTTCTACATCTGACATGACTGCCCCTTTCAATGATTCACGATTTCAACGTGAAGTTGTAAACACTTTGATCAAATTCGTTGTAGTCTTTGTAACGTACCAGCTCATAAAGCCTCGAGCGGTGCTGCATTCTATCAAGCAGAGGCTCCTGCGTGCCGAGATCTTTCAACTCACGAAACGCATCTTCAACCGCTTTTAAAGCAAGTCTCAAACTCGTCACAGGATAGATCACCAAGTTGAAACCAATACTCTCAAGAGTTTTCACATCTAGTAGCGGGCTTTTACCAAACTCGGTCATATTCGCAAGCATTGGTACATCGACAGCGTTGCGAATCGCCTCAAACTCTTCAGGCCCTTGCATAGCTTCTGGAAAAATCATTTCTGCTCCAGCGTCTACGTAGGCTTTGATGCGATCAATAGTTTTATCAAGCCCCTTAGAGGCTCTCGCATCGGTGCGCGCTATTAACAAAAAGTTCGGATCTGTCTTGGCTCCAGCAGCCGCCTTGATTTTTCGAACCATCTCATCTTGCGAAACGATCTGCTTATTGTCGAGATGACCACAGCGCTTCGGGTTCACCTGATCTTCGAGATGACAGCCCGAAAGCCCTAACTCCTGAAGCTCAATAATTGTTCGAGCCACACTCATTGTCTCTCCGAAACCTGTGTCGATATCGATGATCGAGGGCAGGTTCGTCACTCTCGAAATCTGCCGACCTCGCTGAGACACCTCAGACAAGGTCGTCAAACCGATATCAGGAAGCCCTAGGTCATTCGACAACACAGCTCCTGAAATGTAGACACCGTCAAAGCCGATATCTTCAATCAGCTGAGCCACGATCGGTGAAAACGCGCCTGGAAAGCGGAGTAGCTTTCCAGAGTTAAGCTGATCTCGAAAGGCTTTTCTTTTTTCAGCTGGTGATTTCGTCTCAAATAGCACTAGAAAATACCTCGCTGATCTCTCTCTGAAGCTTCAAGCTTTTCGAGCGGAATCTGCACGTTCATCTCAGCCACCTGAGCTGCTGTCAGGTTTGGCAAATCTTGAACGAGATCCAAGAAACGATTTCTCTCATCTTTAGTAATGATATCGCTCACCAAAGTGTCAAATTTTTCAATGTAGTTCTCACGAACGAATGGTCGCGCTCCAGCCGGATGGGCATTTGCAACCGCAATCTCATCTTCAATTTTGCCGCCGTCTTCCATGAAAACTTCTACACGGCCACCGAAGGCTTTTTTATCAGGGTCTGGATCGTGGTAGCGTTCCGTCCACTTCGGATCTTCGACAGTTCTGATCTTGTGCCACAACGCCACAGTTTCAGGTCGATTTGCTCTTTCAGGAGTGTAGCTGTTGACGTGATGCCAGGCTTTGTCTTCGAGAGCAACGGCCAAGATGTACATGATGCTATGATCGAGAGTCTCGCGGCTAGCCTTAGGATCCATTTTTTGAGGATCGCCGGCACCTGTGCCGATCACGTAATGTGTGTGATGGGAAGTGTGAAGTACGATCTCTTTCACCTTGCTGAAATCACCGATTTTGTCGTGCAGGCGAAAAGCCATATCGATTAAAGCCTGTGATTGGTATTCAGCTGAGTGCTCTTTCGTGTAGGTCTCAAGAATCGCTCTTTTCTCTTCGCCAGCCTCTGGCAACGGCACTTCGTAAACACCGTCTTTGCCATCAAGCATGTATGCGATCACACTGTCTTCACCCTCATAAATCGGCGAAGGAGCACCTTCACCTCTCATACAACGATCAACAGCTTCGATTCCCATCTTTCCTGCAAATGCTGGAGCATATGCTTTCCAAGAAGAGATTTCACCTTTACGCGACTGACGAGTTGAGAAAGTTACGTGTAGTGCTTGTTGCATTGATTGATAAATCTTTTCAGTCTCTAGACCAAGAAGAGTTCCG
>JABSOQ010000205.1 GCA_013216195.1 Bdellovibrionales bacterium | reverse complement strand
AGCCTTTGGTAGGCCGCCTGTAGCCGAGAGCCAAGTCTCAGGAGACTCCATGCACATAAAGATGTTCCAGTCTTTTGAGTGAGATTTAAACTCGCTGATCAAGTGCTGAAACATCTCGGAGCGAACAGACTGGTGGTACCTTAGTTTTCCGTCAGGGCCTTTGAACATTTCACCTGATGTAACCCAGGAATCCATACTGAATCGCTCTCGCATCATATGCCGCTGTTCAGGTTGAAATCGCAAAGCCCCAACAGACAGGTATGGGAAGCTGTCAGGTTTGAACCGAGACACAATCTCTTTCACCAAGTTTGAATATGACTGCTTCCAGTCTTCGTGCCAGATCATTGGGTCAATGTGAAATGAGATTTGGTAACCCTTTGCCACGCATTTGGCAGCGGCATCGAGTCTTTCAGAAAGGCTTGCAGTTCGATGCTCTTCTTTTGCGATGACATTTTCAGGGTTGATAGACCAGCTGACTACAACATTGCCAGCATGCTCACAATCTAAGAACTGATCAACTTTGGCTGATTTAGTTTTAAACTCTAGCTGCCAATTCGGGGCCTTTCGAAAGAACTGAATGAGGTCATGAGAGAACAGAGTGAGATCATCGAGCGAAAGCGAGTCGACCGTTTCTCCTGTGCCTACTCGAACCGACTTGTCACCCATCTCTATATGTATCTCTTCAAGCTCTGTAATAGCTTGGTCAAGGTTCGAGTACACAGTAAGCGCGGGGGTGTTTAAAAAGCTTTGCAAGTAGCAATACGAGCAATCCATATCGCACTGAAGCCCCCAGTTGAGCACAAAGTAATTGCAGCAACTTAAGCCTGGCCTTGCTCCTGGGCAGCGCTTGAAGAACTGACCTTTAAAGGGTGTGATAAAAATGTTCTTCTTTGAGCGATCAAACTCAGGCTTGTCGAGTGACCCCGATGGTCGTTGGAATGGCTCTTTCGAAACCCACTCGATCTTTTCGGCAGGTACGACAGAGAGAATTCGATTCACTAATGCAGATTCTTTAGACTTGTGATCGATAAAGAACTTATCAAATCGCGCGTGGAGAGAGTTCGTAGAGTCAGTCAACTGCAGCTCCAAGGGTCTTTTGCTTTCATCTGTTCGCATAGGCCTTGAAGCGCCTCGAGTTTATTCTGCAGATCTGTAACACTCTTAGCTTCTAGCTTTATTGAGAGCATGTCGCTATCGCCTTTTGCTTGCCAGCTGGCTTGAGTGCGAGAGGGCCAAGGCATTTGTTTGATGAGATGTTCAGAGTTTGATTGGCTGCGACTTCTCATCGGGTATCGTGCAGACTTCAGAGCCTTCAACCAGCTCTCAAAACTGTCAGCTCGCAAAGAGGGTTGTTTTTGCATCAATGTCAGCTCGATAAAAAGCTCAACGGCTTGCAAGCCCGAGCTCAGAGATGGGCTTTGCTCTGCAATGAAGTTCAAGCCGGTATCAACAGTTTTGATCTCAGAGACGCTAAGCAAAATAGTCAGGTCTCCAGGCTTGCACTTTTTCTTTGAGCACCAGCTTTGAAAGTCTGCAGGTAGCTTAGTGAAAAGTCTAAGCAGCCTTTTGTTTTGCGATGAGGGCTTGATTTGGTAGCGTCGAAGCAAATGATCGATTTCAGATTCAGGTAAAGTCTCGAGCTCCTCGAGCTTGAGGCAGACCCGGGCTAGCTCACTCAAACTCATCTCAGGGTTGGCTTGAAAAAAAGACTCAGCAAAATCAGACTCTAGCTCCACGGCTTCGCCCTGGCCTCGACCAAAACCATTGAGCTGATAGCCCCGCCAGAAAAACACAGGCAATGAGGCCGCCAATTCTTTCTCTGGCATAAAGTTCAATGATCGATCTAACTCTGTTAGCGGTAAGACTTGCATGACGCCACAGCTATCATGGCGGGAGGGGCTATGTCTACTCGCGTCTGAAAGTCGATTTTGCATAACAGGCCTAGATTTTTCCTAAGTCATTCCGTATATTTAGACTATGGCAGAATGGCGAACACGAGCAGAAATTACAGCCGATGTGGTGTTTTTCAAATACGCATCTGATCAGCTCGAATCTGACGCTGAAGAGCTTTTCATTTGGGATCTTGATAAGACCTACCTAGACACTCGGTTCGAAACTCTAAAGGGTCTTTATCACACCATACTCGAGAAAGCCTTTCAGAAGAGAAATGTGCCTGGCACTGGTGCTCTTGTGCGTGCGTTGAGAAATTCATGGCAAGAGAGTCATTTGGGCCGCGTTGATTTTCCGATCTACTTCATTACGGCCTCTCCTCCTCAAATGGAAAAGAAGATTCATGAGAAGCTCAACCTTGATGGCATTTACCCTTATGGCATCTTCTTTAAAGACAATCTGAAGAATTTGGCCCCTAAGCGCTTTTGGAGGCTGACCCATCAAATTGGTTTCAAGTTGCAAGCACTTTTGCAGTTGCGATTACATCTAGGGGAGAACGTTCGTCAGGTGTTGTGGGGAGATGACAGTGAGTCAGATGCCGTTATCTACAACTTGTACTCTGATATTTGTGCGAGAAGGCACTCGGAACGCGAAACTCGAGATATACTCAAGTCTTTTCGGGTTGTGGGTAATCAAATGGAAACCATTTTAAGGATCCAAAATGAGCTTCCAGAGAATGACCCCGTCGAGAAGATCTACATCAACTTGGCTTCTGATACAGACCCTGAGTACTATACCAAGTTTGGAAGGCGCACACTTCCGAGTTACAACACCTTTCAGACGGCACTTGATCTGTTTCAAGATGGCAGGCTTACAAAAGAACAAGTTGGTCGAGTTGCACACGATATGAGAGAAAATTTCTCTTACACTCGTGATGAGCTTGAAAAAAGCTTAGACGACCTAGCCAGACGAGCAATCATCGGTAAAGAAACGGTCGAAGACATTATGCCCTTTCTAAAAGAGCAAAATTTGATTTACACAGACTTCGAATTGACCTGCGAGCCGAAACCAATTTCATCAAAGGTTGGAAAAAGGGTGTATGAGCTTGAGGGCACCTATGACCCTTGGGTTCCTGACACTGTGGATTACTTGCACGATTATCGCTAAGCAAATATTGAGAGCCAATAGGTGCAGCCCTTGAGGCCTGTTAACTGATGCAAGAGGCTGACTCTAGTTGAAGATAACCGGGTAGGTGCGCATGATCTGTTTGCCGTCGAAGGCCTTGAAGCGGGTTCTCTCAAACACACTCGTTACACACTTCTCGAAGTCTTGGTTTTCTAATGAAGACTTCATGATTGTGACTTCTTCCATTTTGCCTCTTGGTGCTATTGAAAGACCAAGAATGATTTCTCCCTTGGCATTCTGATTTTCACGAATCGCAAAGCTCTGGCATTTTTTGAGTTGGTCGGCGTTGCGAGCAATGACCTCGTCAATGTACTCGTTGGTAAGAGTATTTAGTGAGGTTGCCGGCTCTGATTGAGAGTTGTTTGAGCTAGCTGAAGGCCTTTGCTTATTGTCGGGTTCAATTTCTCGATTTGGTTCCTCTTCAGGGCTCTGCAAAACCTCTTCATCGTTGTTTTGAGCAGCTTGAAGTGAGGCAAAGTCTTTGTCTGCATAACTTATGAGCCGTCTCGGTACAGCTTTAGGTTTTTGGGAGGGCAGAAAAATCTGATTGTTGTGAACAATGTAGACAGAGCCAGCCCTGCCTTTTTTGATAACCCGGTAATCGCCAGCTGTTAGGTTGATATAGATGGGCCCTGATTTGTTTTCGAGGTCCCAGGCCTCAAGAATAAACTGCGAATATGGGAAGAATTGAATCTCATAGCCATCCAAGAAAACAAGTTTGGTCTGGCTTCTGGCTTGGGTGGTAATCTTATCCATGTGAAACAATGGAATGTCGAGGTTGCTGCCCCTTCTAAGGCGACTCACTTGGTAAGTGTGATAGCGACTGATGTCGACTCGCCCTTCATTTAGCACAATACGCGCCACTTCCATTTGGTCTTCGGGGCGAAATTCTGGGGCATAAGTAGGAGTGATCAGCAGGCCTGCAAAGACAAATGCAGCTGAGACAAAGGAAAACGGAATAACTCCTAAAAGGAAAGGGCGCTCGAGTAACACAAGATCATGTTAGCACCCCATTTATACAAAGCAAAAATTATTTGCTCTCAGAGCCCTCTTCGGCCTTTTCTGAGGTAGCTGCAGGCTCTGCAGCTGGCTCATCTGTGCCTGTGGCAGCACCACTTTCGATTGGTGCATCAGGAATGGCGACTTCATCCATCACACTGCCGGTTTTGCTGCTGGTGATGTAAGTTGTCGCGACACTGGTGACTGCGAAAATGATGGCAGCCCATTTTGTGAGAGTAGAGAGGAAACTTGCAGCTCCGCTAGCGCCAAATAGGCTGCTTGAGCCGCCACCACCGCCGAAAACTCCTGCGGCTCCGCCACCCTTAGGGTCTTGAAGCAAAACAAAGGCGATCAATACGAAGGCAACAAAAACATGAAAAATAGCTAGCAAAGTTAGTCCGCTCATAGAACCTCCAAAGCCGGCAAGTATAGGGAGCTGGCGATTCAGATTCAATCTCTAAATAGCGAATTTTCTACAAAAAATAGCCCCGTCAGCTTTGTTTTGGGCTCAGTTAAGACTTCTTTTGCTGTTTCATACCACTCCGGATCGGAATCGGGCGGTTTTCAGCGGCTATCTTCCAGAATTCATGCCCAGCTCGCTGCTGGCTCTGATCAAGTACCAAGCTGGCAATGTGGGCCACGATTTCGACAAACCGAATCTCATTATCAGAGATTCTCTCTTTCTCTTTTGGCATCCTCAGCGATAGAACGCCAAACATCAGGCCTTTGTGTCGAACAGGGCAGACAATCATCGAATTGAAGGTGATGTCTTTCATGAGTTTTTTAATCAGTTTGAGATCTCGACTGTTTTCAATATTCTCTATCGCAATCAGTTGCCCACGGTTCACGACATCTAAGACCTCAGGGTACTTATTGAGATCGAGCCTGATTCCAGTAGCCTTTCGGTCGTCATTCGATGTGACGACGATCCCAGAATCTTGATTGAGAACATTGATAATTGAGCACCTGACTCCATCCACTTTCATTGAAACCATTCGAGTGAGCTTGAACAGTTTCTCTTGCACGGACTCCCTCGATATCGCTTGGCGCAGTACCAAGTCTGTAAGATGTAGCATCAGTGAAGCTTCATCTGTCTTCGAGTACTCTTTGACTTTCAAATCGCTTAGCGACCTAGAGGAGCGGCAGTGGTAGACCAAGCGGTTCAAAATGTTCTCCATTTTAAACGGCTTCACCAAATAGTCTTTCGCCCCTTTTTCAAAAGCCTGCTTCACATTAAACTGAGAATTGTGGCCAGACATGACAATCAAGTGCATGAGCTGGTGCCGGAGACTGTCTTCACCTTTTAGGAAGTCGAGCAGGCTGTAAGCGTTTCCGTCAGGTAGCATCAGGTCTGCAAGTACGATTCGAGGCTTCCATTGCTTCATTAGAGCTTTGGCTTGGGCACCAGATTGCACCACTTTGCATTCAAAACCGTGATCAGTGATGTAGCCGGCTAAATGACGAGACAGTTGGTTGTCGTCATCAGCAATTAGAATTTTGACTCGATCGATTTTCGCCATACCCCGGGATCGCGGGTGTTTGGCCCACAGACTTGAGGCCAA
>JABSOQ010000204.1 GCA_013216195.1 Bdellovibrionales bacterium | reverse complement strand
GCCGGTGACAAAATTGCAGCCTTGGTTTAGCTTGCGCATAATTTAGTATGAAGACCTGAGCCAGATGGAGGTTCCCATGTCAGACATCATGTCATTTGATCTTTATAACCCGACTGAAGAGCACAAAATGCTTCGCCAAATGGTGGCTGAATTTACAACAACAGAAGTTGAGCCTCAGGCCATGGAGTACGATGCCAAAGAGAACTTCAATTTGCCTCTGTTTCGCAAGCTTGGTGAGATCGGCCTGCTCGGAATCACGGCTCAAGAAGAGTTTGGCGGTTCAGGTATGGATGCTGTGGCGGCAGTAATCGCACACGAAGAACTTTCGTACAGTGACCCTGGTTTCGCTCTGGCTTATTTGGCTCATAGCATGCTTTGTGTTCACAACTTGGCATTCAATGGAAACGATGAGTTGAGAAAGAAGTTTATACCAGGTTTGTCATCGGGTGAACTTGTGGGCTGTATGGCTATGTCTGAGCCTCATGTTGGAACAGATGTTCTAGGCATGATGACCACCGCTGAGAAAAAGGGCGATAAGTACATTTTGAATGGCCGCAAGATGTGGATCACCAATGGAACAATCGACGAAAACAAAACTGCCGCTGATCTTTGCTTGGTTTATGCAAAAACAGGTGAAAAAGATGGCCGGCCGCAGATATCCACATTCCTTGTGGAAAAATCATTTCCTGGCTACAGCGTAGGGCAGAAAATCAAAGACAAGTTGGGTATGAGAGGTTCGAATACGGCAGAAATGGTCTTTGAAAACTGTGAAGTGCCAGTTTCAAATTTGATTGGTGAAGAGGGAGACTCTATTGTTCACATGATGAGAAACTTAGAGATCGAAAGGCTGACTCTGGCCGCCATGAGTTTGGGGCTTGCAAAACGAAGCTTGGTAGAAATGAACAAGTACGCGAAAGAGCGCGAGGCATTTGGTAAGTCGCTTTCATTTTTTGGCCAGATTCAAAAGTACATCGGAGACAGTTACGCCGAATACATGGCATGCAAAGCCTATGTCTATGAAACGGCTCGCAAGCTTGACCTTAATAAGCCAGGTCAGCGGCTTGATACTGACGGCGTAAAACTTGTAGCCTCGACTATGGGCAAAAGAGTTGCCGACAACGCTATTCAAGTGCTCGGTGGCTATGGTTATGTGGGTGAGTACCATGTCGAAAGGCTGTGGAGAGACGCAAAGTTGTTAGAGATTGGTGGCGGAACTATTGAATCTCATCAAAAAAATATCACTCGTGACCTGGCGAAGTCGCCTGAGGCCATCATTTGAAGAGCGGCATACTCACGATTGGTAATGAAGTTACCGACGGAGACATCACCAATACCAACTGCTCCTGGCTGGCTTCTCAACTGAGCCAATTGGGCTCTTATGTGACTCATCATGTGAGTGCGCCCGATGATGAAGCTCTGATGATAGACTGTCTTGAATGGCTTGAACAGAAAGTCGACTGGTTGTTTGTTACCGGAGGCCTAGGGCCCACTACAGATGACAGAACACGTGAGGTCATATCAAAGTGGCTCGGCGTAGAGTGCATGTTCTCAATCTCAGAGTGGGAGCGGCTGCAGGTTTTCTACGAGCAGAGGGGCTTAAAACTACGAGAGTCGCACAAGCACCAATGCCACTTTCCAGAAAACAGTGAATCCTTACCGAACCCTGTTGGCACTGCTCTTGGCTTTCGAGCCGAGAAAGACAAGCAAAGCAAAAAGCTCAAAGTGGTCGTGCTACCTGGGCCGCCGAGGGAGCTCAAGGCAGTTTTTGAAGAATCTATTCGATCTGAACTGAAAGATTTGAAGCTCAATTCGGCGACGCTTAAGTCATGGACTTTGTTTGGTATCACGGAGTCTGACGCCGCAGATAGGGCTGAAGAGTTTTTCAAAGGCAAAGGCCTACAACTTGGTTACCGGGCGAGCGTGCCTTACGTGCAAGTCAAAGTCTGGCTTCCAGAGGGCAGTGACTTCACAGAGCTTGAAAGCGCATTTACTCTTCACATGCAAGAGTACTTGGTGGCTCGCAACGGTACCGAGCCGATAGCAGAGTTTTTTAACAAACTGAAGAGTTGCAATTCAGTAGTGATCTACGATGACTTTACCTCAATGAAGTTAATTTCGAGATTGACTGACCATGGTGATCTAAATGGCCAAGTTAAGGTTATATCTGGAGCTCTCTCCTCGAATCAGTCAGATGCTGGGGCAGATGACTTGGTTTTAGGGCTCCATAGGGTGGCTGATCAAATCGATGCCAGGCTGTTATACAAAGGGTCCTCTTTTGCTGAGCCCTTGATTTTGCCTTACAAGGTGCCACTAGAGAGTTTTCGAGCTCAAAAGTACATGATTGAGAAAGCTATTCACACATGGACAGACTGGTTAGGGCAGATCGACCTATAATGAAGTCGAGGGTCTGAGACTTTGCCTTGCGATTTCTTCAACTTCGTGGAATTGGTCCATGTTGTTATGCCTTCGAAAACCTCTGAGCAAAATTTCACATTTTTTGCTTAGAGTATCGAGCAATAGACTCTTTTCTTCTTTGGAGAGCAGCTTAGAGTCTACGAATTGCGATAGAGACTTCACCCTGTAGTAGTCCATAGCGACGTACTTTTGAGAGAGCTGATCTTCGTGGCCACCATATTTTTTGATTAAAGGTGTTTCAACAAACCCTACCTCATACTTTTCACAGATTCGCAGCCACATGTCGTAGTCTTCGCAAACGGGAAAGTCTTCTCTGAAGTAGCCAATCTCCGAGAACAAGCTGCGATGAACAAGTGTCGTTGAAGGAGAAATGCAGCAAAGCTCAACACATCTGTCGAAGATTCTCCCGCCAGATTTTTGATGCTTTTTCATAGGGTTCACCCGCACGCCATTGCGGATCCATATCTCTTCACCATGAATAAGCCTGAGGCCAGGCTGTGCCTCTAACAATCTAATTTGGTCGGCCAGTTTGTTTGGCAACCACTCATCATCTGAATCTAAAAAAGCGACCCATTCACCAGCTGAGGCCTTTAGCGCCAGGTTGCGGGCGTGAGAGACCCCTTTGTTCTGAGAGCGTAAATAGTGGCAAGCAATGTCTTGTTGGTTTTGTAGTAGCTCGTTTTGCACCCAATCAGCGGTACCATCAGTTGAGCCATCGTCTACGATCCAAATGTCGAGATCCCGAAAAGACTGGTCGAGAACTGAGCTCACGGCTCTTGGTAGAGTCGCCAATCTATTGTAAGTCGGGATAATGACACTAATTTTTGCCAATTCAGGATCCTTCTTCAGTGGAACCATTGATTTAAGCACACGAATCAAGTACTTACAACACACCTGATTGACGTTTTTACCCCTCAAACGGAGGCAAGCCTTGCTGTTCGAAGGTTCTGAGAAAAAGGTCGAAGTTGCGACCCGCGGTAGTCTAGCCCCATTGCGGTCGTTCCCAAGAGATTTCTGGGAGCGAATTGTGGAGAAGTCTGAGGCGCAGGTTTTGTCGGTAATCTCGAGCGAAGCTTGTGACGCGTACCTTTTGTCTGAATCGAGTTTATTCGTTTGGGATACACATTTTACCATGATCACTTGCGGTCAGACCCGCTTGATCGATGCCGTTTTTGAGTTCACCAATGAGGTCGGAGTCGACAACATTGAGTCTCTTATATTTGAGAGAAAGAATGAGTATTTCCCACGACATCAAAAGTCAGACTTCTTTGAAGATTACGAAAAACTGAAATTAGCTTTTGGCGGCAAGGCCTATAGGTTTGGTAACGCCGACGATCACCATTTGTTTTTGTACAACCTCGAAAAACCTTTTCAGCCACCGGCCAACGACTTCACAGTCGAAATCTTAATGTACGATTTGCATGGCAGAGCTAAAGAGGTTTTTGGAAGAGAAGGGCACACAGTTGAGTCAATTCGAGAACTGACTGGTGTTCATGAGCTGCTACCTGGCTTCGATATTGACGATCATGTGTTTCAGCCCAGAGGTTACTCTTTGAATGCTCTTAATGGCGCCAACTACTACACCATTCATGTTACCCCTGAAGAGTCAGGCAGTTATGTGAGTTTTGAATCGAACATTGAAGAGACTGCAGCCTTTCAGCCGTTGATTGAGAAAGTGATTCAAACGTTTGAGCCAAACTCCTACGACTTGATCCTGTTTAGCCCGAAGCCTATGGCATTTGAGCATGCTTTGCCGGGTTTTTACCTAAAGTCAGAAGTTGAAGAGCAGCTCACAAGTGGCTACTCAGTTAGGTTTTTGAGCCACTTTAAAGAGATGAGTGAAGTTCAGTCTGCCACACCGATTGATTAATTTGTAAGGAGTCAGTTTATGGCTAATCCCTTGGATTACATTGAAGAGAAGCACCCGCAAGGCTTTACTGTTCGTTACGAAGCAACTGAGTTGCTTTTTGAAGGTCAGAGCGAGTTTCAAAATGTAAAAGTGGTTCAGACCAAAGGCTTTGGCAAGATGCTGCTAAATGATGATTTGGTTATGGTGACCGAAAAAGACGAGTTTGTGTATCACGACATGATCGCTCATGTGCCCTTGTTTGTTCACCCGAACCCCAAGAGAGTTCTTATTATAGGTGGGGGCGACGGCGGAACAGCAAGAGAAGTGATCAGACATCCTCAGGTTGAGACCTGTGTGATGGTAGAGGTTGATCAAATGGTCGTTGATGCTTGCAAAGAGTTTATTCCTCAGACGGCAGAGGCGATGTCTGACAGCCGAGTTGATCTTCGCATTGAAGATGGCGTGAAGTTCATGAAAGAGAGTGAAATGACCTTCGATGTGATCTTGGTAGATTCAACTGACCCGATTGGTCCGGCGACACCATTGTTTGGTGAAGAGTTCTATGAAGATGTCTTCACGAGACTGGCAGATGACGGCATTGTTGTAGCTCAAGGTGAGTCGCCCTTTTATGAGCAGACCATGCAAAAGAAACTGATTAGTCTGGTTAAGCCGCATGCCAAGCACTTCGCGTTTTACAATTTTCACAATATGACCTACCCAGGTGGTTTGTGGTCTTTCTTATTCGCCTCTAAGAAGTATCACCCGACAAAAGACTTCAATGCCCGCCGTGTTGCTGAATCTGGAATGAGCTTTCAGTACTACAATGCTGAGATGCACACCGCCTCTTTTGCTCTGCCAGAGTTTCAAAGCTCAATGCAGAAAGCGGAATCGTACGGAAAGACCTGTGAGTGAGTCAGAGTTTGACCTATTTGATCGTCACTGCATGACCCTAGAGGGGCCAATCGAGTTTGAGGGCTTCAAACTCTCTGCCGAGCAGGCGATTGAGAAGATCGCTCCTTTGCTGACCGACGAGCGCAAGAACAAGATCGATACTGTTTTAGATGGTCGAAGCATGAATTTCAGGCTCGTGATGGAGAACATCTACGACAGAGGCAATGTTTCAGCGGTGCTCAGGAGTGCAGAGTCTTTTGGTTTTATGGCCTGTCATCTTATAGAGAAGGCCGATGCCACATTCAAAGCCTCGTCAAGAGTGACAAAAGGGGCTGAAAAGTGGATGCACATCGAGAAATTTGAAAATGCTAGAGACAGCGTCGAGAGTCTTCAGTCTCAGGGGTTTCAAGTTTTTGCCACAGATCTTGAATCGGCGAGGCCCATTCACGAGATCGACTTCTCAAAGCCAACGGCCCTCGTTCTTGGTAATGAGAAAGATGGCATTAGCCAGCAAATGCGAGAAGCCTGTGATGG
>JABSOQ010000203.1 GCA_013216195.1 Bdellovibrionales bacterium | reverse complement strand
ATCTTTGGATAAAACAATTCGGTGGATGAAGAGTAGCTTGGCCCTGAGCGTATTTGAGTATTTGTAGAGAACTGACCAAAGCCAAAGAGAGCCGAGACTTTTCCGAACGCTGGTGGTTGTTGGGGAACCCAGGCCTTTGGATTTTCGCCAAAGCTTATGTCTTTGTCTTTTCTGTTGGTGCCTGGCACTCCACCACTGCCAAGCTGATCTGAGTTCGGGTAGTTTACAAAATCAAGGTTCGCAACCTTTGCTCCGACTTGAATGGCTTCACGCTCTCTTTCCGTGATGATTTTTCCAAAAGAGAGAGTTTTGTCGATCTTTAACAGTCGAACTCTGCCCAATATTTCTTTTTCAGTACTGATTAAAAACTGAAACTTAGGGTGTCTTTTTAGCTGAATGATTTGAACAACAGGTATTACCTGGTCTTTAACTACGCCATCGCGTATTCCCAGATTCACTGTTACGGTTTGCCCAGTTCGGCTGAGAATGCGACCGGCATAAGGCACTTGTTTTTTTATCTGATCAACAAGATTCTTCAATTGCACTTTTAGATCTTCGATATCAAAACGCTGTGAATTTTTGAGTTTAGCCTCAGCGAAAAGCTTGGCGTCCTTGGTAAGAAACAAGCCAAGGTGCATGTTGACGCCCGATGGGCCTTTGGTCACTTTGGCTGCAAAAAAGGCATCGGCAACCTGAAGACTTTTTGAAATTTCGCTGGCCCTTTCAGGGTCTTGTGAAACTTCGTAAGGCGAAAGAAGGGGCCCTACAGTGCTCTCTTTTAAAACATCCCAGTGGTGGTCTTTTTTGAACAAGTCGAACAGATGATTTTCAAGGGGCCGGGCATATATGCCATTGAGGTTGTCAACAAACGGCAATACCGCCACTTTTCTAATTGTAACCAATTCGTCAACATTGCTCGAGTAAAGAGCTGAGGTTTCGACATTGCTCTGGGCATAAGCCAATGAGCAAGGCAAAAGAGCTAGGCCAACGACGAGGCTAGCAAAGAGGTGGTTAAGTAGGTGTGAAAGCTTAAGTTGTTTGTTCATTTTTGTTCCTGCTACAAGATTAACAAATTTCTAAACCACAGTCTCTAAAATCGAAAATTCTCTCCGAATTGCTGGGTGTTTTTAGTCAAGGCAAGCGGCTGATATTCCGAAAACTTTAAAGAGATGAAGAAGCTTCTTTTTACATTTTCTATGGCATTGCTGACACTGGTACTCGACCCATTTTTAGGTCGAGCTTTTGCTCAGGTAGATCCATCAGCGGCACTTCTTCTAAGGTCGAGTGGTAGGGCTCCTGAAAAGCAGAACCTAGACTCTAGTCGGTACCAAGTACGGCCAGGAGCCTCTTCAAGAAACACCGATGTGGGCTCTAGGCCCCTTCAATCTGCTACTGATGCGACAAACAGGGTAGAAACTCAGAGTGATAAAACCTCAGAGGCAGCAGAGAACACGGCTCAAGCTGGTGACCAGAGTGATCAGGTGATTGGTGTGGCAACAGCCGAGGTTAAGCCCATAAGTAATGAGACTCAATGGCAACCTATTGCAGACCGAGATGTACGCAAAAATATTGTCGATCTGCATATTGCTCCGGTCTATGTTTATAACGAGTCCTCTGGCAACTTCTGGTTTAGACAGTTTACCCAACATGCACCTGGTTTTCAGGTAGGCGCAGACATTTGGTTTACTCCCGACTTTGCTTTTAACACCACCTACATGACGACAACAGCTTCATCAATAGACGGCTCGTTTGCTGATGATGGGCGCATTAGCGTAGAAAATGACTGGTTCAGTGGAGACCTGAAATTTCGCAAGTCTTTTTCGAACGCTATCAACAGCAGTATGTTGATTCTTGCTGTTGGTTACCGAGAATACGAGATGAGGGTCTCGTCTCTAGCTGATGAACGAATAGGTACTAAGAGCAGTGGTGTACACGTAAAGGCAGAGGTACTTTTGTCTCAGGGGCCTACTTGCCAATGGAGCCTTGGTGCGGAGTACATGCCTCGGGTGAGCCATCAAGAGGTAGCATCAGAAATAGATGTCAAATCAGGTGATGACAACGAATCTTCGATGGTGGGTGTGCACTTAGGTGGGAGGTTTATCTTGTCACGTGAGCATCAAATGTTTTGGAGACTGTCACACTCTATCGAGAGAAACCTCTTCTCTGGCCAATCGAATATCAACGACCCTAGAGCCACACCTGCTCGAGTCACAGGGGTTGAAATCACCAACTCATTTACTATTTTTTCACTTGGGTACACTTGGGGTAACTAGAGAGCTTTTTATTTAGGGCTCGAGTCACCTTTGGCTTCAGATTGAACTGTTTCTTGCGCCTGTCTTTTTTTGCGCATGTACCTGTAGCCAAAATAAACTATGAAAGCGATCACAAGACCGCCGATCACATATTTCTGCATACTTTTGGCAAATGCTAAGGCTTCATCAATGTTTTGGCCAAACCACCAGCCTACAATTACCCAAAAGGGAACACTGATAAGAGCAGCCAGACCATCTAGACCGTAAAACACAGCAGGTCTAACACCAAGAACTCCTGACATAAGAAAGACTGGGCTGCGCAGCCCTGGTAGAAATCTCGCTGTAAAGCAAATGAACTTCGAGTTCTCTAGAACCTTTTGTTCGGCCAACAACACCCTTTGAGGCGTTAGTATGTTTCTTACGAGCGGAGCTTCAAGAACTTTTCTTCCGTATATTCTGCCTAAAGTGTAGAGAAAGGCATCGCCGAACATCACGCCAAAAAAACCAACCAGAATCGCTCCAGGTAAAGAGATGTTGCCTACCCCTGCAAGAATTCCGGCAGACACGAGAGTTATGTCTTCAGGTATCGGCACACCCATTCCGCAAGCAAACAGTACTCCCAAGATGGCAGCGTAAGCCGTAAGTCCAGAAAGACTTGTGATGTATGCCACCAACTGTTCTATGAGAGCTGCGATATCCATTTGTATGAATTACCTTGGGAAAAGCTTTTTAAGTTTATATACTGTAACGCATGAGTATTCGAGTGATGATCGTTGATGACGCTCCGTTTATCCGGGAAGTTCTATCACACATAATGTCTTCTGAAGGTCTTGAAGTTGTTGCTGAAGCTAAGGACGGTACTGAAGTGCTACCGGCGGTTAGGAGAGCAAAACCAGATGTGATTCTGATGGATATTGTGATGCCAGCTAAGAGTGGAATCGACGCAACCAAAGAGGTTTTGCAAGAGTTTCCAGACATCAAGGTGATTGCCTGTTCGACCCTAGATCAGCAACTTATGGTCAACAAGGCCATCGAGGCTGGTTGCGTAGACTACATAACAAAGCCATTTCAAAAAGAAAAAGTGGTTTACTCAGTTCGGCGCGCCGCTGAGCAAAGCCAAAAGGAGGTCTAGGTTGTTCGGTTGGTTTTCGTTTTTACAGACCCTAATCATGACTCTGGTGGTGATAGTGCTGCTGCAAATTAAAATTGGCGATAGCACTTTGGAGCAAAGAACTATCCAGTGGTATCGAACCTCTGACCTGGCTGCTCCGATTCAGCAAGTTGCTAATGGTGGGGCTCGTATTGTTCGAGACGTGCTGAACAAGGTTGCTGATTCGGTGAATTTTCAATTGTTCGAAGATGTGAAGAATCGACCAGGCAGTCGTGATCTTGGGCTCAAGCTTGAGAGAAGTAAGAAGTTTCTTGAGCAGCAAACCAAACGGGCGGCAAAAAAGATCCAACAAGAGTTGAAAGAAGAGAAGCCTGAAAACAAAGGTGTTCGAACTCAAGGGCCTGACTGGGAATAGTCGATTAAGAGCCCAGGCTTTCGCAAAAGTTATGGGCCCCTACTTCATTAGGGCCCAGTTCAAAGTTCAAATATGACTAGGTTTACAGGTTAGTAGTGTATCCGCTACCACTACGAGACTGGCCACGAGTTGCATCGTACTGGCCAGCTCTAGGGTTTGTTCTTTCTCTTGGTTTTGGCGGCACATATGCAGTTTGAGTGTTTAATCCTACCTGATGAGTCTTTCCTGTGCATGAGGCATCACTATTGTGATCTTTCATGCTTCTACCTGCGAAACTTGCAGAGGCAAAAGTTAGACTCAGAATAATGAAAGCAGTTTTGAGGGTCTTCATACTCACTCCTTTTTCAAATACTTAAGAGGTAGCTGTTATTGGCTCTCTCGACACACCCTACTACTTAGCGAAGTGTGTGCCAGCGCCATAGACACCTCAACAGATGAAAAACCTAATTATTTTAGGCACTTAGGAATCCATCAATTTTGTTACCGTTTAAGAATGAGACAGCGATGAGCGTAAAGTGTCACATTCCGTCTTTTTGGGGCTGAAGCACCCAATGCAAGAGTGGGGAGTGCAATCTGAGCTGAAGTGAAAGAGAGATGGAAGCTGGGCCGCTTGAAAGCCCAGAGCTAACGGAATCGGCCTCTGGGGGCCTCTAGCCCCCTGCGCCCTCTGAGATCTCGCCGTTCTCAGAGCCATTGGGTCCAGTGCTATCTTCGCGAAACATAGCTTCAGCTCGGTCCTCATTAGTATTGCCATTCAGCATCTGGTTAGAGGCTCTCTCATGAGGGTGTAGGCAATTCCGGCATAAAGCAGTCGCTTGCGTGTTGTCACCTGTATCAAACGTATCAGCAGGATCCGTAGCGGCAAAAGCCTGTACAGCTGTCAAAAACATAGCAATGACTAAAATACAGTGTTTCATCTCATCTCCTATAGAGGCGTCTCTGAAGTCGCTGGTGCTATGATGTCTAACAGATTGTTGAATATACTAGCTACTTGTACAGCAACTTGCGGGCCATCTTTGCTCTTCACACTTTTAACTGATCCATCTTCATCGTAGAGAACTTTGATAGTTCCCAGCCCAGGCCTGGTCACGATAAAAGGTTTACCAAACTTAGCTTCGTACTTAATGTTCACGATCTTTTTTGATTGATCTTTGATTGTCGAAATTCTGCCTTTTGAGTCGTACTTTAGACGGGCGGTTTGACCCATTGAATTTTGTGCGTAGACCAAATTGCACTTCGATTTCTCATACAAGAACTTAGTAGTGACTGTTCGTATTACCTTGGCTTTAACTGAGGCCTTATTTCTGCTGACCTTTGTGGTTTTCTTTTGAGCAGGAGTTAATGGAGCAAGATAATCAATGCTCACTTCGCTTACCTTGTTGCACTCATTTTTGTATAAGAACTTCATCCGGCGAAGAGGCTCGTTCTTCAACTTCACCCGGCCATCTTTGTAGTATTGATAGCGAACAACATTGTTGTTGCGTACAATTGAAATCGGCTTACCAAAAACCTGATGGTAAACGATGTCAGTGATGTCACCATTTACATCTGACCTAACTCGATACAAAAACTTACCTGTGCCGTCGACCTTATCTCTATGCCAAAACTCATAACGACTCTTGTTTGTTACTTTCTTGCCGCATTTTTTTATAACGGTAGACCAGTAGTGATTTATTGGGTCTTTAGGGTCAGTTTGATAATCGTACTTTTCCTGGCAATTTTTTCTATTTTTAAAGCCAACAACCCAGTCTTTATCTTTATTGTAGGTCAACTCGCGGGTCGTTTTGTCTGGGAACGTGATCTTGGTTACGTTGTGAAGGTCATCGTATTTGTAGCTGTAAACATTACCCCAAGCATTCTTAACTGATATGAGGTCTTCACCCTCATGCTTGTAGGTGACCTTTAGGCCGTTGGGGCCTACAATTTGTTCGATTTTTTTAGA
>JABSOQ010000202.1 GCA_013216195.1 Bdellovibrionales bacterium | reverse complement strand
CTTGATTGTTTTTCAAGGTGAAATAGGACACAGCAATTGCCACGGCGATTCAGGTGGACCTGCTTACGCCAAAATCAGAGACTCGAAAACGGGCAAATCACAGTGGTTCGTCGTCGGAACGGCTGCTGGATTCGATCTAGCTCTGACTCCCGATAGCTACAAGGCCTTAGACGACGAGGACTTTCCGTTCGTAGCAAAGTGTGATCAATCACAAACTATCTACTCATTTATCGGCGACTACACATCTTGGATCGAATCAAACTCTAATAGCAAAGCCAGTAGGCTTGGAGCCTCAAGAGACCTGCCCCCAGGGCAATTCGCTGAAACGGTCTCTGATGCTAAGACTTTCAGTTGGTACTGCAAGAACGTAGAATTCGCCGACCCACGTTGGGGGGCTGTAAGAGAGTTGATGATCGCGGCCACCGAAATAGAGTCTGAGTTCTCTTCTAGCGACGTGTTTACTGACTGTGACCTCGCTGAAGCTATTCTCGACAAAGTTGAGTTCATACAGCTAGATGAAATTTCATATGTTGACGATCTTGAACCATTCTCTGCTCTACCAAACTTAAAACGACTCTCTGTAAAAGATATTGAGATGCCCGATTTTTCTTCGTTAGATTCTGAATCTCTTGTTGAATTAAGGCTTCAAAATGTAAGCGGGCTAAAAAACTTAAGTTTCTTGCAGACTTTTCCTAGTGCAGATCAGCTGAGAGCACTCGAAGTTCGCAGCTCTAAACTCGCTTCTTCGTCTGGGATATCGAACGCTAGCTCTCTTAGGGAGCTTGTACTAGGCGACAATGAGCTCAAGTTTCTCACAGAAATTGAAGAACTCAGCATGCTTGAGACTTTGAACGTCTCTTCTAACGACATTTATGAACTCTTTGGTCTAGCAGGCCTAAAGCATCTTGCCAAGCTGAACGCTCATGGGAACGCTCTTGTGGCATTACCTCCGCTCCCTGCAGCTGTTGAACTCAACATTTCTGGCAATCAAATCAGTTCATTGGAGTTCTTGCGAGATTCGAAAGCGCTCGTCAGCCTCTCGGCCTCAGGTAACACTATAGTCGACCTCGGTCCGTTGTACTTTTCAAAACACCTTACACAATTGGACGTTTCCAACAATCCGATCAATTTGCCAATCAGTGGCATCTGGTTGCCGACGATTGAGGTTTTGAGACTGAACTCTGTGTCTATCAGAAGCCTAGATTTTCTGAGCCATAGCTTTAGCCTCAAAAGGCTCTACATTGCGAACACACAGGTTGACAGCCTACAACCACTAGCTGGTTTGCCGAACCTCAAAACACTGTTTGCAGGCGGTACACCAGTGTCTAAGCTAAAAGATCCAGACTCAGACCTTTGTCCAATAGATGCTAAAAATGCGGTCTCTGGCTTCTGCAAGCGCCTCACTGCAAATTCAAAGTTAAGCCCTAATGTGCGCTGGAGATTCATGTAGAGCCTTCGGCGATCACGAACAAACAACCAGCTTTCTTTTGCCAGCCCTAAGCCTCAACAGACCTTGGTAACAAAGATTTTTGCTGCATTTCACTCAGCATGTTTTCCATCTACACTATAATTCTGTTCATCAAATCTTAATGGAGAAAACATGAATCTGATTATTCGTTATCTAGGCAGTGTGATTGTCGACAAAACCCTAATTGAAGGCAAAGAGTATCTTCTAGGAAGGGGTGAAGATGCTAATATTCACCTGGGCAAAGACTTTATCTCACGAAAACATGCAAAGATTTATTTCTCTGAAGGTTCTTGGTGGTATCAAGATCTAAGAACAAGCAATCCTCATTTTAGAAAAGATCCGATTGAGATAAATGATGATGAGCACATCGATCTTGAAAATGACATCGACATCATGACTCGAATCTACCTACTCAATCACGAGACAAAGATTTACGATTTTGGTGACCTTAGACAAGTTTCAGCTAGCCAAAATAGCAACCGATGGCTTGCTAAGGCTGCTATGTTGATGACTGCTCTCATTGCGTTAGCGGGAGGCGGATTTTACTATTACCAAATTCAAAATGCTCCAATGACCGCCAATGAGCTTTTAAGTTTCTCGCAGAAGCGATTTGTTGAATTCAAACTCAACCGTGACCTCAAGCTAGAAAAACTCATCAAAGAGAAGTCGCAGCTAAAAGCTGAAGACTTTGTGAAAGACATGGGTTTTTGCAGCGGCTTTATCATGGAGCCAAAGAAAGTCTACACCGCAGCCCACTGCCTGCTCGGGATCGACTTCAAGTCACCTACGGCACAAAAACTATTTCACCTGAAAACTCACGATGGTAAAGAGCACACAATATCGAAGGTATGGGCTCTCGATATCGAAAGAGATCTTGCCATACTTGAGGTCGACACACTTGAAGGCTATGAAAACTTCGAGTTTGCAAGGAACCATAAGATCGGCGAAAAGGTATTCACCCTCGGCAACGTACACGGAGAAGGCCTTGCAATTCGTGATGGCATACTGTCATCGGTTACCAAGTGGGAAGAAAACCCTCAAATTCAACACTTGAGATTCTCAGCTCCAGCGAGCCCTGGTAACTCAGGCGGGCCTCTTGTAAACGGCCGCGGCCAAGTTATGGGGTTGGTTTTCGAACGAGCGAATGCCGGTGAGAACTACAATCGAGGTATTCCATATTTCGATTTGAAATCTATCTTAGACAAAACTGCTGCCCCATATCAGGCCAAAGTCAAAATGACGTCTAAAGCCGCCGGCAGCTACTTTGCTTTGGCCGAGCTGAAGTCATACCACTACATCACTTATAACCCATCAGGTATGAACTCTTTCACAGAAACGCATCCTCAGCTCTTGAAAGACTTTGATGCTTTCGAAACCAAGTTCGATTTCCCTATCGCTTACAAAGATTTCGCTCAGCTGATAATTTCAGAAGATGCCAACCACAAAGCGGAATGGACTAGGAAGCTGGCCACTGAGCATTCAGATAACAAGTACCTGTATAAAGACCAATGGACTCACCTTCACTTAGCTGAAGACGACAAATACTACCCGGTCAACGCAACTGGTAGATTTGGCGCAACAAAAATAAAAAATGATGAGTTATTTAAAGAGATCTATGAGGCCATGTACCCTCAGGGCTATAAGGCAGGATACGAAAATAAGAAGTCGGTTCAAAACCTTAGTGATGCAGTTGAGCTGGCCAACTTCAAAGACAAAGACAATGAGAAAATTCCTGATTTTCTCATTTACAGCAATAAGCGCTTTTACTCCGATACTCTTAGTTACTATTCAAACCTTTTCGAAGGGGATGGCGTCTTCATGTTCGTAAACGGCAAAGGCACTGAGCCTCCTGCCATTGATCAGTTTCTTTCAGAGGGGTTGAGTGAAGATTCAAAAAACAACCTGTTCACGCTAACAGTCACCAAAGGGATCTACTACTTTCTAAAACGCACAAGCAAAGCCCGACTGAAATTTGAGCCCATGGAATTCAGTGAACCCGAAATGGTATCTGATAGCTACGGCAGGCAGTGGAGCGTCTCTACTTGGGATGTTATGCAAAACCTCGAGGTTGATCGATACTGTACAGACTATTTTAACTCAATACTATGCTACACGGTGCCAATGACTCAGTACACTCCCCTCAGAAGACAAGGGGTCAGAGACCGGTACATCAAAAACGTTCTCTCAGAGAGAGTCCTTGCACCGTCGTACCGAGTTGCTGATGTATGGGTCGACTACCTGAGTAAAGATTCAAAAAGTTACGAATACGGTGACTTCGAAGTCAAATCTGAAGAACCCGGTTCATATGAAATTTCATATGGCAACTTTGATTACAAACGCAAAATTCAAGTGCCTAGCGGCTATAAGCTCTACATAAAAACTCAGTTTGGCTTGTACAGGGACAAGGCCGGAGAGTCTAGGTGGGTGACTACTGGGCACAATGAATTCTATTACAATGCAAAAGAAGAAGAAGGTTACTTTTTTGTGAATGAGTTTAACATCAATGGCGATGACGAAAGCTGGAGTATGGAAGTGCCTACAATGCGCGAGATTGCGTCTTTGAAGAAAGCTGAAGAGAAGAAGAAAAAGAAAGAATCAGCAAAGGCTAACTCAAAGAAAAAGCCGGAGCCTCCGATCGAAGCAAAGGTCATTCAGAAAACTGGCAAGGTCAAATTTCTTGCTGGAGATAGAGAGGTCAAATCAGTGTCTCTTTATCACGAAATTAGCCGTTACGATGACACGGTTTACAAAGGCAAATCCATTAAGAAGCCCAAGAAGATCAAAGAGCTCTAGCTAAGTTATTAAGTCAAACCGCTATTGTTTTTGAGCCCGATGCAATGCACGGGCTCTTCATTTTTTGCGATCAAAAATGACCGCAAAACCTCAGGACTGTCTTATGGCTAGAGGGCCGGCTTGGTGTGGTGCCCATATTTGTCAGTGATAGACTTCAGCGAACAATCTAAATGCTTGTAATTACTAGTATAAATTGGCCTTCTTTTTGCTCACTTTATGGCTGTTAAACAAGAGGGAATCTATGAAGCGAGTATTTTGGATTTTATCAGTTTCAGTAGCCATGATAGTGACGAGTTTGAGCCTCGTCGCTTGCGGTGGTGCTAGCCAACGAACCCAGATCCAGAGAGGTGATGGGGGTGGAAGCAGTGGTGGCAATGGCACAGGCGCCTTAGGAAAGCTCACAGCAGCCGAGTGTGGTGAAAGCAAGAAAGAGATTTTGAACCTCACAGAGCTGATTGAAAGAATGGAATCACTTGATGCCGACCCTGCTAAGACCTACTTCCGTGAGATGTTTGCTTTCCCAAGTGCAGTAGTTGATCAAATTCCAGATATTCAGAGTGATGAAACTACGGACCCACATTTCGCCACTTCATTCTTGAATGAGAACCGTGTACTTGGGCTGAACGTGGCTCGCATGAATCAACTGTTAGAAGCCAACTCGCTGTTTAGAGTTCAGCAGGTTGGAACTGACTGCACCAAATTGCTTGTACGGTTTTTACCTAGCTTTATTGGTTTTGACTCTATTCAACAGGCTGAAACTCGCCCTCAAGGTGACGATCTTGATCGCCTAGATAGAATGGAAGCTTTGTTGGAGCAGCTTGCTGGTGAGGATGCGCCCGAAGAGGTTATTGACGAAGAGGGCACTGACGACGCAGAGGTAACCGTCACAGGTTTGTCTGAAAAGGTTGTCGAGTTCGACATAAATGTACAGCTGAGTACGCGTGATCGATTGGTCATGCAAGCTGTTGGTCAAGATTTCTGGCTAGTATACTCAGTTAACAAGCGGAAAGATGAAGAAGAAGTAACGGTTAGAGTCATACTGCCATCTGAAGTTGCATCTTGTAATACTGGTGAAAGCGCTCTCCCCTACGTTCTTGAATATGTTCAAGTTCTCTCCTGGAACAACAGTGTAGTTAGAATCTCAAAGTCTTATTTAGCAAAAGTAGAAAGCCACCTAACAGACACACGCGACTTAGACGATCTCGATGAAGACGGAGAGACAGTAGATATCGGGCTTGATACAGCTGTAATACTCAACGGCAAACTGGCTGAAGATCAAAAACCGACATGCGAGAGTATTACCGTCGTGGAGGATGAGCCTGTTGATAAAGGCGATGCTCTTGATGGTGGCGCCGTACAACCTTTAGTAGTTGATGAAATCAACGCTGAGTAAATTCAAATTAAGTTAGTCTTGAGGCCTATAATGAATTTTGAACAAACCAAAAATACTCAGGTTACACACTGCCAAGCCGAAAAATGGTTTGGCCTTGGCCTTCTGTTTGGGTTCATTGCGCTGGTGACGCTATCTACGTCAGCCGAAG
>JABSOQ010000201.1 GCA_013216195.1 Bdellovibrionales bacterium | reverse complement strand
AGAAGAGTACAGGGTGTTTCCTGACCTCGAGAACCTATTCACTTTGGCTGCCAAAGGCGAAATGCGCGGCAAACAGATTGCTCTTGTGGTGCCAAAAGATCTAAAGCCTTTGATTCACAAGTTGGTGATGTCGAGATGGGCGACAAAAGACCGCTCTCTTGCAGGGCCTTGGCACTATTCGAACCGTAACCTTGTGTTCTATCAACTCTCTGGCCGCAAAGACGAAAACCCTCAGTTCAAAGTCTTTGAAAACTTCCAGGCAATGAGAGGAGCTGCAGATCATAAAAACGTAGTGAACTACTCTGATCTTGAAAGAATCATTAGCGTCGGAAGGCCCGTTAATGAAAACGGAACCGGCCGACACTTTCGAGTAATTGATCCAGCATTGAAGAATCAGGCTGGAGGTGTCCTGTCACTCGATGCCACCTCAGATCAGCTACAAGCAGTCGAAGTTGTAGAAGATGGGCAGCTGAGTTCAAGTGACATCTCTGACCTAAGAGATGAGCTGGCACGCGCCGAAGACCGGTACTCAGAAACTGAAGACCGAATGACTGAGCTTAAAGACAACAACAGAGATGACTACGAAGAGTTGAGTGAGTATCAGGAGCTGCAAGGAGACCTTGAAGCTGCCCGTGAAGACAAGGAGCGCATCGCAGCCACCCTAGGAGATGCTGCCACAGCTGCCGAAGACGATAGCAGTGCGGCAGATCGCAAGTTGCCTCACCTTTTGTGGATGTTCGCTGCCGAAGGCATGAAAGTTCAGCCAAAGACAAGAAAAGACTGGAGTCTTGAGACTGCAGTCGACAGAAAAATGGCGACTATAATTATCGGAACTCCAGAGGAGTGGGCCACCGTTGAGCAAGACATTGCCTTTGAAAGCCCCTATCTCAATATTGAAGACAACTTTGACTTTGTGGAGCTAAATGCACCTACTGAGGATCTCAAAGTTCAACTTATCGAATCTCTTTTCAGACGGCCAGAAATCGAGTCTCTCGACTACAGTTTTTATCTGGATGGCGAAGAAGAGGCCTCTCAAGAAGAAGCTAGAAATCAGCTGATCTATCACTTCGTCAATAGAGTCGAGCAAATCGCTGGTAACCTCGAGCTTGAGAGCACAGCTTCATTCATCAGAGCTTTCACGGAGCTTCGAACCAACCTCTCTGAAGACACAACTCTTAGAAGAAGCCGCAGAATTGATAGAAGATACCTCGAGCGTTTGTTCTTTAAGATCTTTCCGATAACAATCAACCTCGACAATCTTGAAGACGACGATCCGTTGAAGAGAATCGTAAACATTCAAGAAGCTGCCCGAGAGTTAACGAAGCTCGGCTACCAAGGGCCTATGGAACTGAAAGAGCTTACGCTTCAGACCATGATGAGCCAGACAACAGGTTCAGATGCTGGGCGTCCTATTCCGAACTCGCAGATCTACTACGGTGGAACCTCTTCAGGTAAAACCTATTTGTTCCGAAAGAAAATGGAATTACTCGGGCTCTCTCCTTATGACCCTGCAAGAGCAGGCAATGAAGAGGCCGGCTACATAATCATCTCTGTTCAAAACCTCGTTGAGGAGAACGCTTCTGGTGACAAAATGACTGTCGATGACGCAATCGCCTCAATCGAAGATCTTTTGGCACAGCCAAACGGTCATAGAGCTCAGATTCTTTTTGATGACGCTCACAAGACCGGAACGAAGGCCATTCACCAAAAACTTCACTCTTACATTCAGAGCTTCTTCGAGGCCCCTGACGGTGTGAAACGCGTTCGTAAGAAAGACGGTACTTTCAAAGACGTGCCAGTTCAAAATTTAGGGATGTACATGACCGTCAACCCGACTATGGACAAGAAGCAACGTGAGAGATACGAAGAGGGCGATGACATCAAGAAAAAGGTGCTGGCGGCTCTAGCCAACCACGATGTGCCTATGGAAGAGTCTTACTTGGCGAGATGGTCAGAGATCATTGACCTCGACAAGTTTCCTCGAGGTGCCAAAGTGCCTGCACTTGTTCAACGTATTCGTGATCGCTCAGGCGAATCACCACAAACCGTGATCGTTGACCCATCGGTGATAGGCAGACTCGTTAGCCTGAACGAGAAATCAAATGCGCGAGAGTTTCTCAACCCCGCAGCTAATGCTTTGGTGAGTATTCCTCCAAGTGCAGAACCTGCAAGCCTATACATTGTATCAGACCGCAGCGCTGCAATGGTCATAGGCCCTGATGGTGCACAGATTCAATCTGAAGAGTCTGGCCAGGTCAGACCTACTTTCAGAACCTCACTCAACTTGCAGCAGACTGTGAGAGAAATCTCTCAGGTTGATGCCGTATCTTGGGAAAAGCCTGAGAGTGTCTTAAGGCTGGTCGACTTCGTCATGAACAACATGAGAAGCCAGATCTACAACCATGCCGTTCTCGCTACGCAAAACACTGAGATCTTGCGCCTTCCGCTAGCTGGCCAAGCTTCGACGATACAGAGAAACTTTATCTTGGCGATGGTGACCCATATGACTCGCCACCCGAAGATACCTCTAGCTGAATTCAAGGTCTCTGGCCCAGATTTCAGAACGATGTCTTCGATAGAGCTGCAAGAGCTAGTTGATTCACAAAAGCGTCGCAAAGAGCTGCAAAAAGAGGCTTACTTCCCAATCGAGTTTGGTCAGCGCACCAACTTCTCTATTTCAGATCCGGGCACTTTTATTAATGACACGGCCTCTGAGTCGAGAATGTCTCGCTCTATGAATGATGTCTTCTCAGAAACCATGGATGAAATCGAAGTTGTACTGAAAGACATGATGTTGCTCTACATGCGCTTTGATAATCAGCCAATCGACTTCGCTCATTCTTGGAGACCTCATGATGTTGAGGCATGGTACACAGACCTTGAGAACGAAGATTTGACTGCTGAGTTCAAACACCTCTCAGAACGCCTTTTGGTTCTTTTCAGTAACTTTACCGACAAGCTAGTTGACCCTAGTCTTCTCGAAGTCAGACAGAGCCCCAAGGTCTTCGACTACTACTCTCAAGGCCGACTGTTCTCTTACTTGATTGACGCCACAATTGCTCGGATGCAGTGGGGCTCAATGAGCAAAATGGTATTGGATGTACTAGACCGATCTAGTGACCTACAGCTTGGTCAAAAACCAAGCTTTAGAAACTGGGCTTTTAAGAGCGCCTACTCTCCACTCGCTATTGTAGATTCCGAATTCTTGAGTGACACCATTCAAGACGCCAGTGAGTTGAGCGACGCCGCAATTCAAAGACGACAAGAAAAATTCATTTTGCGCTGTAATGAGATTTTGCAAGGAGACCAACAATGAGAAAACAAGAACTAAGATCATTGTTTTGGGTTGCAAGCTTAATGGTAACTTTAGTTTTGCAAAACTCATGGGCGACAGATGAGCCTGAGTTCCCTTTAAGCGAAACCAATATTTCGATGGAAGCAGCAAACTGCTCAAAAGTGCTGCATGACAACAACTTCTTGGCGCCCACAGGTGGTCGAGGTGGTCACGAATTTATCATCGTACCCAGTCACCCCGACCGTGACTCAGATACAGTCCCTGTCTACACCGAGTTTACTCAAGATATGAGTAAGCCCGGCGGAGTGCTCGACCAATTGGGCATCCCCAGAACCAAACAAGTTATTGAGTTTCTAAATGGTCGAGAAATGCGAACAATGTTGGCAACTATGGCGGCAGCCCCCGTTTCTCACTACTGGGACGGCTCGCAAATAGCCAACGCCATGTCTGACACCTCAAGTATGGTTTTTGAAGTGGTCTACCCGGGTTCAAAGTACAATCATGGTTATTACCGTGATGACAACCCACTTGAGTGGCAGATCTCGATCATCATGCACGTCGTCGGGCACAATCATTTTGCTCACAGCTCAGGCTTCACCCAGTACAGGTCTGCTCAAGCCACCGAAGTGGCCCAATCTCTGAACGATGCTGTAGAGAGAGCCTACAAAGAGGCTCCTAAGCAAGAGGTCGAAGACTTCTATCTTTACATGCTGTCGATGGCTCAATACGACGACTACCACACAGCTTCGTACAACAAGCCAGAAGATTTCTCAGCTCAGTCCTTGCAAGACATTCCGCTTGAGGACATGCCTGGCCAAGACATCACTCAAAAGACAAAAAGAAAAGCTGATTTATTAGCCAGAGGCCTTCGAGCCAACACTGAAAACGTACTCTCGGCTTTTGTTCAAAGAATTCAAGATGACAACTTGATCCCGGCTTGGAAGAAAGAAATCGCTGCGCTAATACCTCACACAGGTCATTACCGACCAGCGCTGGTTCACACTCAGGTGATGAACGAGGGGTGGGCTTCAATTCTTCAAGAGCTGATCATGAAACACATGGGCCCCAAATGGAACACCCAGCAGCACTGGTTCAGTGCGCATACGGTTATTGAAGGCGCTGAAGACCGAATCAAGCTACAAGACCCATACTGGTTGGGAGTGCAAGGCTGGCACAATCTTCGTAATAAGTTTATCAAACGCCCTGAAATCGCTGAGCTCGAGACCGAGCTTGAGAAAGACCGGGCGTTTATTGAGTACGCTGATGGCTTGATTAGAACTATGAGCGACTACGAGTTTTTGGATCTAGCTCTCGATGACAAGTGGATCCAGAGAAAGAAGCTTTCGATTGTACGAAGGGCCACCCCTCAAGAGGCTAGAAGACTACCGCCACCTCCACCGAACATGCCGGAACCTGAACCGATGATGATTGTATCGAAGGATCCGGAGAGAGTTCGCAAATCGATTATTGAAAAAGTCGTGGGTGGGAAAACTCGCTTTAACCCTCGATTGAAACTCAGATCTTTTAGCCGTGCTGGTACTGGTGAGCTTGACCTCACAATAAACGACGAGGTGGGCTCAGAGATTCCAGTGAACAGAAAGTCTGTTGGAGCGGCTCTTTACTCGATCGCAAACTCACTCAACCAACCTGCGAGTTTCGAAGCCACTTACGGATACTTCGTGAAAAAGACTCAACAAGAGATTTGGGACGAGTATGAAGAGCATTGGGCAAACTGGGACCCAGCAAACCCTACACCTCTCCCCGACATCAAACCTTTCAGAATTGCAAAAGGTCGGTACCGAACAGTGGTTTACCCGAATGGTGAATTCCGAATGTACGACCTCAATACTGATGAGCAAGCGGCTCCCGAGCTGCCTTTTGACAACCCGCTTTACGCTGAGATTGAACAGCATCTTCACAGCTATATTACCTTGTTGCACCTTGAAGACGATGACCGGCTTGATCAAATAGCCTCTCAGAACCCACGCTATCAACGGGTCTCGATGCATTCACTCGAGCAGACATTGAATGGCATGCCGATACTTGGTCTGATTGATCACGTGCCGACAGCCGGAAAAGCCATTATGGCGTATCACAACAAAGTTAAGGCTCGCATGATGAAAGCCTTTGAGCTGGCAATGAAGGGCCAAGGGTCAATGGTCAAGTCAGGCAACTCGATGTTTCTACAGGCTCTTCCTGGCCCGATGTCGATTCAGTTTGATGGCGAGTACCTGCAGTATTTAGCTGAGAACGCAGAGCCCACACCCGCTGATATGGGTATGCACTTTGGCGAAGACATCTTGAGCGAGTTCGAATACGGCTCTCAGTTTGTTGCCCACTCTGGCAACTCATTTGAACTTCCTACGATTTCTTGGCTACCAGCCCGAAACCAAACTCAGAAAAACCCGTTTGATGGTGACCTCACTGGCGAACACCTGCCTACAGACCTCGGCCCGGGGAATGGTGGTTGGAGACCCGGCGGTGGCGGCGGCGGTAAAGGTAAGCCCAAGCCTGGAGATGGAGACCCTGATGATGGCGATGGTGGTGAAATGCCTGGCGAAGGGG
>JABSOQ010000200.1 GCA_013216195.1 Bdellovibrionales bacterium | reverse complement strand
CTTTCATCCAAGAATCGAAGCGACAAGATCCTCAGATGAGTTGATTGAAGTAGAAATCAGTCGGCTCAACACCTACCTGATTGGGTCAGTTTACCGAAACATTGAAGCCTGCAAATTGGCAAACCCCAGTGCCGACTTTACTGAACTCGACCAAATCTTTGGCGAGCGAAAGCGAGCAAAAGACCACAGGCCCTACGACCTCGAGCAAGTGGCACGGGCCGAGGGCCTGTTGATGCCCTGCCCATGATCGACACTGCTAAGTCGACATACAAGCTCGAGATTGCCTACCAGCGAGTTCTCGATGACTGCAGGGGCTCAGCCAAAGTCGGAGCCGCTTACTTTGAGGCTTTGTACTTTGATCTCGCCCCTGTTCTTACAAACAGACTCACCCGCACAGGCAGTGTGGTCGCAATCAACTCATTTTCTAGCCTGAGCTTAGGCATGCAAAGCTTTGCCCTCGATTATGCAAGTGACTCCTTAGATAAAGCTATAGGCGATCAGATTGGCTTTCAGAATGCTGCTTGGTTTTCTGATTTTGTTTATGAATCATTTCAGCAGCCACATTTCTCGACTCACTTGCGCAATGCCCTTGGTAGAAATTCAGAGCAATTTGCTCAGATCTTATATGAATCGATGTACTTTATGAGGCCTTACCGAATCTTGATACCCGGTGAAGAAGAGGCCAACAAAACTTTTCCGTTTATTGATCACTTGGGCAGCCTTGTGTTTCCGAGGCCAGAAATTAAAGCCTGTGTAGCCAACTTAAACTCTCTGACAGACGAAGACTTCGCCGCACTTTCAGCTCATTCTGAGATCTCGCAGACCTTCGCCGACTGGTACCAGATGCTTGAAATGCGTTGCCCTGAGCTCAGCAATGAAGACCGGCTTGCGATTCTCTCCATCGAAGACCGAGTCTCAACTTTCATTTTGCCGTTGTCAGTATTAAAGGCGATCAATTTTCAGCTGTCTGTGTTTGGAGAAGGCGTCTACTCGGACGAGCAAATCGACCGCATCTTCGGCTACGCCTTCGACGACATGCTCACCTGGCACGAAAGCCTCGAGGCCGATTACTGTAGCCAGTAGGCAACCGACCACTCAACCTCAGGTGTTTACCGCCGACGCCTAAATTGGTCACCGCCTAGAAAAACTTTCGCTATTCGACTCACTCATCCAGTTCAACTTTTCTAGAGGCAATGGCTCGGCCCTTGCAATTTTAACTTGTGCAAGAGAGATGGAAAGAGAGTGAGCAAGATGAGTAAATTGAGCAGGCCTTTGCTTGGGCTTATAATTATTATTTGTGCTGTCAGCATGTAACGACCAAGACAGAAAAGACCGCGCAGACACAAACAACCAAAACGCCCCCAAACTTGAAGACCCAACAAAGAATACCTCTGACAAGACCGAGGAGGTCGTTGACTTTTCGTGGGTGCCAGAATCTGAAGTAAACTGCGCTGATAGCTCGTGCGTACCCAGCACAGCCATTGTGTTTGCAAAACTCGAAGACGACCCAAATCGATCTGACCGCCTGCCCGATTACGAGGTCTGCATGGGCGTATTGATCGCTGACGACGTAATGGCGATTAGTGGCAAGTGTTTACCCAGTGATGTAGCAAGCGGTGACGCTACCTGCAAAAGTCGAATCTTTGTGAAGTTTCCAAAAGTAGAATCAATTCTCGATGAGAGAGGGATTGGGTGTGAACAGGTTGTTAGATTCAATAAGCCTGAAAACAAACTCTTAATCATCGACAAAGACACTCCAAAAAATAAGACGTTTGCCCCCTCATTTGCCGTTGTTAAGTTATCTGAAAGAGTACAAAGGAGCTTCGAAAGAGTTAACAGCCTAGTCTCGTTCTCACGCCCTGACAGCCATTGGGTAGGTAAATATGATTTAGAAAATCGAAGCGACTACTCTTTGTCTACTATAGAATGTCCTGTGATTAGAAATGGTATCAACTCAGCTGACCTCGCTAATGAGCAAGAGGGCTCACTAACAAATACCATAGCGTTAGATTGTGACCTTGGAATGCAAGCATCTGGTAACCCAATGTACTCTTTGGGTGGCTTAATAGGCATTGTCGACAACTCCAAGGTTCACCTACCCCAAGCCGATTCAGACTCGAACCCCAGCGCCAATTCTATTGCCCACCTAGGTTTCAGCAGCGCCTGTGTGCTAGAAGATTTAGACTGTGCCGCTAAGGCTCTTTCCAACTTCTTGTTTGGCCCGGCTCTACATGAAGAATCAAGGGTCATTGAGAATTTTCAAAATTTGACACGTGACTTCTTAGACGACCACCCACTAACTGCTCTTATGGAATGGGAAGTCGTCGAGGACATTGCAGACTTGCATGGTCAATAGGAGGGGTTTTCTCTTTTAAGTCACCCTACAGCTGAAGGAGTGAGATTCGAACCTCTGCCTGGCTCAAAAGTTGTCGATTACGCAAGTTATGGTTTTGGCACGGTTGTTCCTCGATGTGCTAAGACTCTTGATCCGCAAAGTACGCCAACTCCAGTTCGCAACAACACCATCACACTGCCTGTTTGGGAAAAAAGCGAGTATGAGTCCTTTGGAGCCTCTTTCTCTGCCAGAGAGCGCAGCTTTAGGCTGGGGCTATCGCCGGTTAATTCGGTAGAACAAGATCAGTTTGCAGTAGAGTTCACATCACCGCTTGCAGCGAACGGAACTACAATCGCATTTAGTAGAACTCTCCAGCTTTGCCAGTAAGTGAAATCTAAAAAAAGTACGGCTCGATAACTCTTGATATTGAAAGAGAGCCTTTCGGCTCTCTTTCACTTCTCACATTCTAACCCACAAGCCAAAGCAATCACCAGTTGCGATTCACTTCGTGCTGAAAGCTCTCAAGACCTGTATTGATGGCCTCATCGCCATACAGATAAGGGTTCGTGAGCTCTGAGCCATCAACCAAATCTTGGGCGGCACCAACTAGCCAACCAAACACACCGTAGTAGTGGAAAGGGCTAATGCCATCGCGGCCACCTATCCAAGTTTTCTTTGAAAACAAGAAGAAGTGATCGGCTTCAAGCCTAGGGCTTGTCGAGTTGTAAGACTTCACATTCAAGAACTGCTTGTGGGTCACTGGTGAAGCTTCAAACATCTCATCGACGTCACCTCTTTTAATAATGGTGTCAGCATCCGAGTAGATGATCGTCATCGGCACATCAGCGGGCACAGAGCTCCACTCTCTTGATAGGTAGCCTGCTGGCTGAAACAAAACTAGAGACTGCGGTCTCAAGCCCGTCGTTTGACCCGCGGCCACACCAGCTACGTAACCACCCTTTGAATGACCCGTGTACACCACTTTGTTTGGATCAAGCTGAGAAAAACGATCGACTGCCGCCTGTGCAAGGTTCGCGTAATCTTGACCCATGCGAGACCAGTTCTGATCAAAGAAGCCATTCGAATACTCAGGGAAAATAACCGCCACACCTTTGCCGGCCAAATGAGTTAGGGTCATCTCATAGGCCTCTTCAGGAGAAGCCTGCCCGGCACCAAACACCACGACCGGAAACCGCTCACCATTTAGTAGCTCGGCATCTGGCAAGTAAACAGAAACGTCGCGGCCATTCGACTTGAACACCTCTTTGGTCACACCGTAGGCGTAAACATCACTACCGGGGTGCTCAACAGATTTGGGTTGTGAGGGAAGGTTCTCAGCCAGTGCGCCGTGGGCAAAAAGGCCAGCAGATAGGGCAAAACCTAATAACAACTTCATAAAGACACTCCTTTGTCTTGATGTTTTGCAGACTTTGTTTTCGATAAAAATTATTGCGCGCTCGAGACAGGCTGACAAGGGGGTGCCTATTAAAAGAGCAGCGCTTCACTCCCCTCGAGCTGCAACCTAAGCCCACGTCTGTTTCGAGTAGCCCGATCGCCCTACCAAGAGGCTACTGGAGCTCAAAAGCTGCCTCAAGATTCGTCAATTGTCTGAGCAAAGCCTTGTAAATTGTCGAGATTTCCACAGATTCTTGCATTTTGTTAAGATGCCGTTAGACAACCGAGCGAAAAGTCTTTAGGTTCCTGGGCATGAGCTCAAACATTCGAAATATCGCTATTATCGCCCACGTGGATCACGGCAAAACTACGTTAGTGGACCACCTACTTAAACAGAGCGGAACCTTTCGCGAAAACTCGCAGGTTGACGACCGCTTCATGGACTCCATGGATCTTGAAAAAGAGCGAGGCATCACCATTGCTGCCAAAAACGCCTCTTTCGTTTATCGCGACATCAAGGTTAACATCGTGGACACTCCTGGCCACAGTGACTTCGGTGGAGAAGTTGAGCGAATTCTCGACATGGTTGATGGTGCAATCTTACTTGTCGACGCCTCTGAAGGCCCACTGCCTCAGACTCGCTTTGTGTTGCAAAAAGCTCTCGAAAAGAATCTGAAGCTTCTTGCCTGCATAAACAAGATCGACCGACCCGACTCTCGAATTGACGAGGTGATGAACGAGATTTTCGATCTCTTTATCGACCTCGATGCCGCAGAAGAACAAGCAGACTTCGACACCATTTACACAATTGCCAAAGACGGCATTGCGACTCTTGATCCGGAAAAGCCTGAAGGTGATTTCAAACCTCTTTTAGACTGGATCGTCGACAACTTCCCGGCGCCTAAAGTGACCGAAGATGAGCCCTTTAGCATGCTGATCTCAAACATCGACTATGACGACTATGTTGGCCGGCTAGGAATTGGCCGAATTCGCTCTGGCGAAATCAAAGTGGGTGACGAGTTCGTACAGCACACAGAAGACGGGCCAAAGAAGTTCAAGGTTTCGACCTTGTTTTCTTTTGAAGCCTCATCAAAACGAAAGGTTGAAAGACTCGGAGCCGGTGACATTGCCGTGCTAGCGGGCTTTGAAGACGTTCACATTGGTGACTCAGTCACGCACCCAGACGCCCCTGCACTTGAACGCATCACCGTTGATGAGCCTACAGTCGGCGTGCTGGTGTCAGTGAATGATTCTCCTTTTGCTGGCCTCGATGGCAAGTCTGTGACTTCACGTAAGATCAAAGAACGCCTTGAAAAAGAGCTTCTGCACAATGTGGCCCTTCGTGTTGAACCCACTGACACACCTGAGACCTTTAAGGTTCTAGGCCGAGGCGAGCTGCAACTTTCTATCTTGTTTGAACAAATGAGACGCGAGAGCTTTGAAATATTGGTCTCGAAACCTCAAGTTCAGTTTCAAAAAGAAGATGGCGTTAAAAAAGAGCCAATGGAAATCGCAGTCGTAGACGTTGAAGAAGACTACGTAGGTGCGGTAACTCAAAAGCTTGGCGAAAGAAAAGGCGTGTTGGTCGGCATGAGCAACAAAGGCTACGGCAGGGCTCGGGCTGAGTTTCGTATTCCTGCTCGCGGGCTGATTGGTTACAGATCTGAGTTCTTAACCGACACGAGAGGTACCGGCCTGCTCAGCACTTACTTTGATGGATGGGACGAGTACAAAGGCGAAATCAAAGGCCGAAACACAGGCGCGATCATTGCCGACCGAAAAGGTGTTGCCACACCTTACGCCCTGGCGCAGCTTGAGAGCCGTGGCAGACTATTCGTAACAGGCGGCACCGAAGTTTATATGGGCATGGTGGTTGGTGAAGCCAACAAAGGTACAAACCTTGATGTGAATGTGACAAAAGAGAAGAAGCTGTCTAATGTGCGAGCCTCTGGCAGTGATGATGCGATCAAGCTTTCGCCGATCAAGCCTATGACGCTAGAGCAGGCTCTCGAGTGGATCTCAGACTATGAGCTGATCGAGATTACACCGAACCATATTCGTATTCGCTGCCGTGAAACTGACCCGAACAAAAGAAAGTCAGCAGAAAAGAAAGCCGCAGCAGCCCTAAACGCTTAAAACAAACAAGGGCGGTGG
>JABSOQ010000199.1 GCA_013216195.1 Bdellovibrionales bacterium | reverse complement strand
CGGCTATTCTGAATTCGTTTCCAGTTGGTACCGGCGCTTTTGTGATCGTAGGCGAAGACTACATTGGCAGTTTAGTTATTCGAATTACAGACCGGCAAAGCAAGACAGAGATTATCGAGATCCAGGTCGTGGCTCCTGAGACCATCACGAGTAACATGAGAGTTAGATCTTTCGGTAATCATATAGTTTTGGCTGCCAACCGATTGATCACAGCTGCTCCTTTCAGGGATGTTGATGGTTCTGTAGATGTCGGAAAAGTCGTAGTTTTCAATCACAGCGACGAAGGCAACGTCAGTTTTAATGAGAATGTTCCAAGTCCGCTAGTTCCTGAAAATGGCAGAATTTATTTTGGAACTTCCATTGCGGCTCCTGGAAACAAAAACTTGTTCGCAGGCTCTAAAGAGCTCAATGCTGTGTATCGCTATACAAATGAACAAATCGAAGGCTTTAAGGCACCAAGATATCTCTTGCGTGAGAAAATCACTATGCCGAATTCGGTTTCATTCGGTATCTGGGTGCAAGCTTATGAGAAAACTTTGGTCGCAGGAGATGCAGATATAAATAATGGAGCCGGCGCTGTTTACTTCTTTGATCGTGCAGAGGGCAAGTACTCTCTGAGCCGTGTTTTGGAGGCACCTGAGGGCTTTAGTAAGTTTGGTCGTAGGTTTTTTGTAAATGACAGCTACATATTCGTCTCGGCTCGCAAGCCAAACGACGCGGGTGCAAATCGTGGGCACTTGTTGGTGTACGATCTGGATTTCAACCTAGTGCAAGATCTCGCACCAGCAGGCCGTCCAGAAACTTGGGGTAAGCGTTTTCATGCTGAGGGTGACAAGCTATTTGTCAGCAGTTTTGGTACTCGAGACAATCAGTTGGCTAGAGGTCAGCTGAGGTATTACAAGATCGATCAGAGCACAGGGCTTTATGAAGAGGTTCAAAGATTGGTTTCGCCGACTCAGCCGGATGACTACACGCAGTTCAGTAAAGGCCTGGCATTGGCGGGTGATTACCTCTTTGTGGGAGCTCCTCTCGCGGACTCTCCCGCTCAAGAAGGCTCTGGGATTGTGCACTACTACAAATTCGATGAAGGCACTGGTGAGTATGGCTATGTGGGCCCGATCACACCATCTTTTGAAAAGTTTAGTGCCGTAGAGAGGATGGGGCGCTCGATAGTAGCAAGTGACACCCACGTCTTCTTTGCACACTTGGGGAGTGAATCAGAGGGAAGCCCTTTGAAGGGAGACATCTACTCTGTGCCACTGCCAACAGACTAAATGGGTTTAGTGACTAGCCTTTTCTGTCGATAACTAAAATGTCGGAAAACATGAGCTAGCCCGGGGGTCTCACTGTGAAACAGCAGACAATTCAAGACATTGAAGAAGACATCGTTGAGGGAAGAACTCAGCAAGCTCGCGCCCAGCTAAATAAAGTCGTTATTGCAAAGATTCCTAGAAATCGCAGAGCCTCTCTGGCGAGCTTGTGCAGACGTGTGGGTTTGGCTGAGCAGGCACTCAAAATATTGCGACCAGTGGTTCGCTCGCAAAACAGGCAGATCACTCCGAGCTCAGAGGAGTCTTTGCAATATGCCCAGTCACTGTCTTCAATCGGAGGAAGTGAAGAGGCCATTCGCCTTCTTTCAGGTGAGAAAATTCAAAAGGAAGAGCCTAGAGCTTTGCTTTATTTGGCATTTGCCCATTTTGCCCAGTGGAAGTATTGCGAGTCGTTGCCTTTTCTCGAAGAGTTTTTGAGGCAAACACCTCCTACCAGTTATTTTCATCACATCGGTGAGGTGAACCTTATAGCTGCATTGGTAAGTGTTTGTGACTATGAAAGAGCCAGAGCGCACTTACTGCCCTTGATCGAAAAGCTTGATCAGGCAGGGCACAGAATCTTAGCTGGGAACTGCAGAGAGCTACTGGGTCAGGTACTTTTTCACATGGGTAAAACCTCAGAGGCAAAGGCCTCTCTTGAGGAGGCTCTTCAGCTACTGGGTGAGCACAAATACCCAGACAGTCTGTTTGTGAAGAAGTGGCAATTGATTATTGGTTTGAGAGAGCAGCCAAGCGATTTGAATTTGCAGCACAAGTTTTCTGAGTTACGGGCCAAAGCAATGGAGATCTCGCATTGGGAGACTCTGCGAGATATTGATTTCAACAGCAGTAAGTTGTTTTCGACTCCAGAGCTTTTTCAGCACGTTTATTTTGGTACCCCCTATGCCTCCTATCGCGATTACATGGAGCGCGATCTTGATCTGCCTTTACCGAAACAGTTTGCCAGGCAAATGCAAAAAGCAGCTAAGGGTGAGGTGATAGACCTAGACGAGATGATTATAGGCTCGCAAAAGCCCTTTAAGGTGAATTCTCTCTTTCACCGCATGTATCATGAGTTGTCTCTTGATTTTTACAAGCCAAAGAGAGTGGCGACTCTGTTTTCAAAGGTTTATCCTGGCGAGTATTTTGATGCCGAGTCATCCACTCAAAAAATCAAAATGTTGATCTCAAGGCTTAGAAAGGTTTTGGGGCCCTATGGGTTAACTGTCAAAGAGTGGGGAGGAACTGGTTACTCACTTGATGCCACCAAGCCCTGTGGTCTTTTGTGCCGACTCGATAGAGAGGCTCCTAAGTCTTCCCGCAGTGAGAGGCATTTTGATGACTTTGTTCGCTTTTTCAAAGGCTCTGAATTTAGTAGCCAACAGGTTGCAAAAGAGTTTGGCGTGACTCAAAGAACAGCACTGCGCTGGCTCACGGAGCACGTTGAGAATGGGCGTCTAGAGAAGATTGGTCAAAAAAAAGGCGCACGCTACACAGTTGTAGATCAGCAGAGCTCAGCGGAGCTAGTTGCTGAAGGCGACAAAGTCGCTTAGTTGGCCTTCATAAGCTGATCTATTTTTTCGACGCCATCAAATATGTCGGCATGAGATTTTTTCAGCTTTTCGGTTTCAGTCGTATAAAGAAACTCACAAACAACTTGAGTCTCATCGTTAGTGATAGCGAGAAGTAGTGTGCCATATTCAGCTTTTGAACTGATCAACTCACCAACATAAATGTCTGCTGTCGATTCTGAGGTCACTTCTTGCCAATGGTCATCAATAAACTCATCGGTCAGGCCAACAATCTCAGCGCAAGGAGGAGCAGCCTGAATGGCTTGAAAAGAAGCGCCTTGCAGGGCGAAGTCAAAAGCCTCTTTTTCAAGAAACTCGCGTCCTTCAGACTGGTAAAGTGAGCAGGCGGTGAGGCTTGTTGCAGAGAGAAGGATCAATACAAGTTTAATGAAGTCCATGACTCTATTCTGCTATGAAAATCTTGAATTGCAACCAGTGCTTAAAATCAAAAAAAGCATGGGCTTTGCCATGCTTTTTTTAAACTTTATTATTCGATTCATTCGCTTAGAACGGGATTTCCTCTGAGCTATCAAAGTTTGGTTCTGGACCAAACTCGTGATCAGGGAAGTCACTTCCGCCGCCTGAAGAGGCTGATGGCTGACCACCGCTAAGAAACTGAACAGTTTGAGCTACAACTTCAGTAGTGTACTTCTTCACGCCGTTTTGATCTTCCCAAGAACGAGTCTGTAGGCGACCTTCCACATAAGCCTGACGACCTTTTGTGAGGTACTTGCCACAAAGCTCTGCAAGCTTGCCCCATACCACAACACGGTGCCATTCGGTGCGCTCTTGCTTCTGACCGTCTTTGTCTGTCCACTGATCACTAGTGGCCATGCTCAGTCTGGTAACTGTGTTGCCCGTTGAAATGGTTTTGACTTCAGGGTCAGCACCTAGGCGACCTACGATAATGACTTTATTAACTCCAGACATGAAAGCTCCTCTCAGATATTGTAGCTGTTACATAATCAACAACTGCAAGACCTTGGTCAAGCTCAGAAGGTCCTAAGTTGCTTAGTTTTAGGTGGTCCTCGGAAGTTTGTTCCCGAAGCTCGGAAAGTGTAGGTAGATCCCTGACCAGTTGTCCAGGGGGTTTTGTAGTTACCTGCAATTGGAGTGAGTAAGAGTCCGATAACACTATCGACGCTTTGAGTCATATTGAGGTCGATATCTAATTCGTAGCGACCGGGTAATGGCTGAATACGACCCCTTTTGTTGTCGATCTTGAGTGCAACCTTACCCTTGAGCTTCATGTAAAGCGGATCGCCCTTTTTGCCAAGTAAACCGTCTTCAATAATGAGGTCACCGGCGACGAGGCGGCCCCTTAGGTTCATTTCAGACCATTTGATTTTCGGGAAGCTAATGGGTCCCATAGTGGTCGGGACACTCTGTGGAGGAAACTCAATGTTTTTGCCACTAAGTGTGAATTCAACCTCGGGCTGCTCTGAAAACTTGGGGTCGATGCTACCAGCAGTCTGTAAGTCAACTGAGCCTGACAGCTTCACTGGTAAAGCTATGGGGTTGGTAATTGTAAGGTGCTTAAGGGCATTGAGAACCTCTACAATCTTCACGTTGCTCACATTGAGCTCGATCGCTTCTTTGTTGTAGCCAGCATCGGCAACGGCCTCACCCGGAGACCGAGTGAATTGAATATTGCCTCCAAAAGATTGCTCTATGTCTGCAGACATGTAGGCGTCTTGATTGAGTAAAGACGATAGAATCGAGGGGTATACGCTGACAGCTCCGAACGAAAGAGGGGGAGAGGCAACATTGACCTGAAGATCGGTCAGCTTGATACCTGGTGATGGGTTCATTGCAAAGCCCATGTTGCCAATTCGAGTACCGATGCCGGTGGCCTGGTAAATGTATTTAGATGCCAATGAAGTTAAATCGCCATATGGAAAGAGCAATGTGATGAACATGAAGGTCCAAAGCACACAGAGAATGATTTTGCCCCAGTGTTTCTTAAGAGTGTTTCCAATCAGGCCAGCCAAGAGTTTTACGAGATCGGCAATGATTGTGATAATACCTTGCATATCTGTTACTTCCCTCTGCCTCGAGATCTTCTGTTTGTACTAGGCCGCGTTCTGCCAGATCTTCCTCTTCTACCACTTCCTGTTTTTTTGGCTTTTGAGTCTTTTGCTTTGCTACCACCAGGGGTCGCAACTGGTTCGAGCTCAGGCAACGAAAAGCTTACGAGTTGAAAAGAGGCATCGTAGTATTCATCAAATTCTTTACTCGGCTGAATCTTCATACCGATCATTTTTATACTGGCATCTAAGGCTTCAAGCTTTGCGCCGATCTTCATGGTTTGCTTCAAGTTTAAGCCAAAAAAGTTCACATTCACACTGGCCTGCTTCACTGCTTTTGGAGCGAGGTTGCCTGCTGCATCTTCGCCAAGTGGGCTCATCTTTGGGCCTTGCCCTTCAATAAGACGCTCAGATTGCACAACAGAGCGGACCCTTTGTTGAATAGATTGAGTCGTCATTCCGGGAGGCAGAGGAGAACCCTTTTGCTTGTTTTGCTCAGCTTCGATCAAGCCCTCAATGATGCCTTTTTTCTCTTCGTATTCTGCGATGTATGACGACGAGCCCAATATTCCAGAGATGGGCAGAAAAAATAGAACTGCCACTACCAGCACGATTGAGCCAATTTTGACGATAGCTTGGGTAGACCCTGGCAAGGCCTCAAAGTTCTCTCTTAGTGTATTGTAGGCAGAGCTCTCTTCAATTCGGCTCCAAAGTTGCCCAAAGGCATCGCCAATCTGATCGAGGAGGTCGTCTAAACTATTCATGAGCCCTCTCCTGATCGGTTCACGTGAAATTCGAAACGAAAAGAGCTTTTTGAGACGCTTGAAGGAGGTGAGCCCTGTTTGACAGTGACTTTGCCGCCCATAGCAATCTTGCTCAATGCTCTCTGAATTTCAGCGACACCTCGCTTGTTTGCAACCTCTCCTGAAATTCTCACCACATCTCTCTCAACCACTAAAGTTCGAATGTCTAAGGGGTAGGAGGTG
>JABSOQ010000020.1:27238-36899 GCA_013216195.1 Bdellovibrionales bacterium | reverse complement strand
ACAAATGAGGGCGAGTGCCGAGTTCACTTCTACACCAATCGACTTATGCCTGCCTATGTGAAGCCTTTGATGGTGGGTGAGACAGGTGAAGTGGTACTAGAGCTTAGAGACAACCTTTTGCCTCAGTGTCCAACAGGTGAGCCCTTGCGAGCGCTCTTGATACCTGTACCTATGAGCTAGATTTGCTGAATTATTAAACTGTAATCCTTAGCTGCAATTGAAATGAAGTTTGTAAGTCTTTCTCGTGTGCTTCGAAGTTCGACGAATGATTAAGTTTGTTAAGATCTGCACGGGGCTTAGGTGACGAAAAATGGTGGGTAAATTGTAGCCAGTTCCAAAACAGAGCCAGTTCAAGAGCTTTGTGTGCAACCTCAATATTCTGTCAGCATCTTGTTAGTGGCCGCGACTTGGTACGGATATTGGAATATTGGCTAGCTTTGAAAGATTGAGTCTGGCTGCAGATTTGGATTCTGCTGCATGTATCAAGAGATTTAGAAGCCGTTAGTAAGGTTGGTGGCGACTTCTATATTGGGAAGGGACTATTGGGTGAAGCTCACTAAAAAAGAGTTCATGAGCACGATGTTGGTTGCAGTATTAGCAACCTGTCTTTTGCTCGCGCCAACCGAGGGCCAAGCAGCCCGTTGGTCTTTCTATGATATTGACGGAACCCTTGTTATGGACCGTGTGCACGTCACAAGTAAGGGTAAAATAATGAAGCCCGCGTGGTCGACTTTTTGGGAGTTCCAGAAAGTGGCTCCCAGTTTGTCGGGTCAGGAGCGCTTTGAAGAGCTCGATGCAGCTGGGCTTTTGCCTGCAAAAGTATACCTCTCTCGCTACGAACGAGATCTTCTTCTCGATCGGTTTGCAGATAATGACAGGAGAACGGGCAAAGTTGAGGCTTATGAGCTAGAAAATGATCCAGTCTTGGAGGCAGTAACTCGGGCTTACAAAAGGTACGGGTTCAACCGTACTGACAGTCAGATCATTTACCCAGGCTATTACAGTGCAACAAAAAATGGTGAAGAGACATTTAAGTTTCATCGTGAAGAAGGTTTCACAAAAGCCCCTATATTAATTGATGCCGAGCTAGCTTGGATGCGCCACCAAACAGATAAAATGCTCTACCGCTATGAGGGCAAGGCCTTTAAATATTTAGTATACGATCTTGTAAACTTCAGGGGCGGGGACCGAATTCACATTATCACCGATAGAGTGGTTTCGGCAGCTACGGGGTTTAGACTTCTGAAGTATTGGCAGTCTATTGGTTTGATCCCCGAGGATGTTCCCAATAGCACTTTGCGCGCTGTGGAGTTCTTGTCGATGAATGACTATGTCACCCGAACAGCCTTTGATAGAAAAAAACCTGAAGTGATCAAAAGTAAGCTCTACGAGTTAGCTAACAGTTCGCCCACTGATGTACCAAAGCACTCTGTGTTGAGTGATCGTCTTGGCGACGCAAGAGAAGGGGTTACTTTTCAAGGTCATGAAGTCATAGTGTATGAGAATGACCCTTCTTATATTGACTCGATGTTCAGAGATGCTGGAGGGGAGCTTGGTTTCTACCACGATATCAAGTTCATGCTCTACCATGCTGGTTCAAATCAAGAGGTAGCCAACTCGCTAATTAATCGCGGCATTGTCGAGGCTGAGCAGCATCAACGTTTTGTTGTGCTCCAGCCTGAAATGGCAGCTGGTTCTTTCAGGGCTATTATTGATCAAGAGCGAGGTCTTCTAAGAGCCAGAAAGTGCGGCGAAGTCTTAGACAAAAACGAAGCCACACGACATAGGGAGGACTAGTCAATGACGCTTCATAAGTTCAGGTGGGCTCAGATTATCCTTATATTGGTTTTTTCAGTTTTGTCCTCAGAGACTTTGGCTCTAGGGGAAGTGACCAATGCTGGAAGATGTCGTCAAATCTTAGCTCTAGAACAGTCTGAAGATGGTCAATCCGATTGGGCTTATCAACAACCGCAAGCCTTTGGCATTTTAGATATAATTCGCGCTCCTGAAAGAGCTAATGATCATATTGTGACTTTCATTTTGAATCGCAAGCGCCTTCCTACTGTCGATGAGTTGCAAGAGAAGATGCTTTCATCAATACCGAAAAAATTTCGGGCGATGTTTCGAGACTCTAATGTATTGGACCATGATGATGAAGCCATCGAAATCTTGGCCGAAGAGTTTGTCGAAGAGTTCTCGCAAGAGTTCTACGATTTTATGATGTCTCCTCGACCACTTGTTAGCATTCGCAACACAAAGCAAGAGGTTGTAGAGGCTGGTCTCTTTGACAACTACGATGAGCTCGTGCTGGCTCTGCAAAGATCTTCGCCAGAGTCTTATGCACGACTTGAGCGCCGAGTGGCAAATCAAGCGATGCTGTGGTTCAGTCAAAAGCTCGTGCCACCCACTGTGAGACAGCTTGCGGCCGTGATGGGTTTTGATATGGTGACGGGCATTCACATCTTGTTTGCTATCACCAAAGACGATGCGATGTGGAGAAGAGCCTCTCGGTCAGATGCCTACATGCTCAGCATGCAGAGAGCTGAGGGACGTGTGATTCAAGCTTATGCGCGAGCCGTTCGAGGCACTGACACTCCACATGCATTCAGAACAAGAAAGATCCAGCCGACTAATAGACGAATCACAGAAGTTATGGGTCTGACTCGCGAAAACACCTGGTACCGATCAAGACTGTTGAGTGGGCTTAACGGTCGGTTCGACCTCACCAATGAAGACGAGAGAGCTCAGGCCATGGCGATACTTGAGCATCAGCTGGCGCATATGATTGGGGCCACGGATGCAGAGGGTAACCCAATAGACGTTAACCAAGATGAAGCCTACAACAACCCTGAATGGATCTTCGGAATGCCACAGCTTTTTGGCAGTGTAGACGAGCTTCATGATGCTGCTAGAACTATGTTTAGAGGCACATTCAACAGTTACGTGAACTCCGATGTCATGAATTTACAGAATGGCGAAGCTTTGATCGAGAAGATCGAGCAGTCACGCGGCATGGTCATTAGCTCATTTACTCCCGGTCGAGAGATCAACTGGGAGCTCGTAGAGGGGATGAAGGCCAAGGCCAAAGAAGAAGGTAAAACACTGGTTCTCATACCCGACAAAGGCGGCACTCTCGAGGGCACTGATGAGAGACTTCTCTCTGACCCTGAGATTAACATTCTGCCTACGACAGTAGCGAACAATTATCTGAAGCTTTGGTTGTACCCAAATTCTGACCGCAGCCGAGCCTTTTCAGGTATTAAAACAATTGAAAACTACCGTCATGGTAGCACTGTGATCGTACCTCACCACACGATGGAGCACGAGGTAAGACCCAGTGGGACCAACCACTTAAGCCCGACTAAGCTCTACTCAACTGGCTCGATCAACTTTGGAGCTGTTGGCGGTGTGGGAGCCGCTCAATCAGCTAAGGCTGAAAAAATAACGAACCAGATCAAGCAGGGCTTTCTTGTGGTTGAGAAAGTAAATAGCAAGAATGAGTCTTTGTCTCTGCACAACCGTTGGCACATAAGACCAGTTGAGTGGAGAAATCAGACTGAGCGTGGGGACGCAGGTTTCACTGATGGTGGCGTAAAGTACAAGTTTACTATGGACGAAGACGGTCGATTTCAGTGGAAAGTGGTTCGCAACAAGCCAAGAGTGTTCTATTTGCCAGATGTTCACTTTATCTCAGCTAACCCTGAGGTGATGAGAGGTCTCGTCTCTTATATTCGTAGCCAGGTCGAAGAGGGCGATGAAATTTCATTCGTTCTACCAGACCCTATTGATTCAAAAGCTATTAACCATCACGTAGAGAAGACTCAAGGTGATGTGAGAGCTCTACATAGAATGCTTAGAGATGGTAGCCTAGATTTCAACCGCGAGATGAACGATGCCGTGGCGAACGTGAATGAGCTCTTGGAGCTGTTTCCGAGCGCAAATATTCTTTTTCAATATTCTAACCACTCAGATGAATGGATTCAGCGCAACCTGTTGAATCAGCCGACTCTGCTTCAAACTGTGGTCAACGGCCCAATCATTCGAGAGTTGGGTGCAGCTCTTGATGCCAACCCAGGCATGACAGCGTTAGAATACCTATTGACCGAAAGAGAAGAGATGCAGATTGCAATGGACCGCAGAGACACTCGTAAACACTACGAGAGCAACGTCTACATCTCAGATGTCAGAAGAGTTCGTGTTTTGAGGCCGGGTGATGCTCTGCCAGGTAACCGTGACCCTGAGTACAATACCTTTTCTCACAACCACGGTCATAAGGGTGCCAACGGTGCTAAAGGTGCTCCGGCTTCGCACGCAGAAGGTTTTCACCGGCAAATTACTGGTGATCGGCACACTCCGGGGTATCAGGCCAGGGGTACAAACTTCTGGGCGGGTGTAGGAGCAAGTTCACTGGTTCAACCTTACACACGCCAAGGTGGCTACTCGTCGTGGGGCCTAGCCATGGCTCAGGTTTATGATGACGGTACGATGACCTTGATCTACATGGATCAGATTACTCAAAACTTCGTACAAGACCCCGATGCGGATGTGGCGGCGCCAGAAGTGTTCTTTGGAGATACACCTTTGCAAGCTGCAGACCCTGTTGATAATGACGAGTTGAGAAGACAAAGAGACACAGAGCTGTTCAATGAATATCTCGATGATTCGATACCTAGGTTTCAAGAAGGTGTTCTAGCGCCTTAGGTCTCAAGCAGAAGTTACTGAAAGAAAAAAAGCGACCTAAATAGGCTCGCTTTTTTTATGTCGGTACCTTGGTCTTGCAGAAATAACTTACCAACACTTCTCTGACATGCTGGCGACAAGTTCTTGTCGAAACATAGACTCAACTCTAACCCACGATATTGAAACCATCTGTTGTAATAGTCATATAGCGGTCTTTAATTCAAAGGCTGAATGACAACAGAATATTTCAGGGGGGTGGATGTAATGAAACTCATGATCGTAACCGATGCCTGGGAGCCACAAGTCAACGGTGTGGTTCGAACTCTAAAGCGCACAAAGCTTGGGTTGGAGCAAGCCGGCTTTGATGTCTCAATGGTAACCCCTCTCGGGTCTCGCACAGTGGCCTGCCCCACCTATTCTGAGATTCAACTGACTCTGTCGCCGTTTCGAAAAGTCTCAGAGCACATAGAGGAGCATAGACCCGATTTCATACACATTAGCACAGAGGGGCCGCTAGGCTGGTCTGCCAGGAAGTTCTGCAAGCTTCAGGGGCTCAACTTTACCACCTCATTTCATACGAGGTTCGCTGAGTACTTGCATGCCCGTACAAGGTTGCCGATCGGTCTGACATATAAAGTTCTCAGAAGGTTTCATTACCCGTCGAGGTACACGATGGTGACAACCCCATCAATGCAAAGGCGTCTCGCTTCTTTCGGGTTCAATAATTTGAGGCCTTGGGGTAGGGGGGTTGACACAGAATTGTTTCGACCCTTTGAGAGAGAGACTACTCGAGCAAAACCCATCGCGATGTATGTTGGTAGAGTGGCTGTAGAGAAAAACCTAGAGGCCTTTTTGTCTTTGAACATTGATTGCGAGAAGTACATTGTCGGTGATGGTCCACAACGAAAAGAGCTGCAAGCGAAGTACCCTAAGGCCATTTTTACTGGCAAGAAGTTTGGTGAAGAGTTGGCAAGGCTTTATGCGATGGCTGATGTCTTTGTATTTCCGAGTAAGACTGACACTTTTGGGTTGGTGATGTTAGAAGCACTCGCAAGTGGAACTCCTGTTGCGGCCTACCCGTTTGAAGGGCCGATTGATGTGATCAGGTCTTCAGAAGTGGGTTGCTTAGATCTCGACTTAGAGCTTGCGACTAAGAAGGCGTTAAAGCTGTCACGTAAAAGGTGCAGGGAGTATGCTTTGGGCTATTCTTGGAGTAACGCAGTTTCGCAGTTCTCTAGCAACTTAGTTCTGGCAAGATGAGGCCCAGAGGGTTTCAAGAGATGAGCCAAAAGTGTAGATGGGGTGATCTAAGGTCTTAGTAATATTTAGGTTCCGACTTCACTGACCTTTGGTAGAGAGTCTGCGAAGTTCGTCTAGGCAAAACTCACATTAAAGTGAGTGATATTCTTTGTGTTTTTGGCAGGTTATGCCGATAATATCTTATGACCAAGACGCACTGGCTCCCCCTATTATTTTTGATGATGTTTCCTTCGGTTTTCGCTCAAACAGAAAGACAGAGAGGGTTTTCACCCAATCAATTAGTGAACCGAAGGGTTGAATTTGGCGTGCCGAGAAATTGGACGATCAATGAACTCGGTGGCGCGAGGGGTGCCACGGTCACAATTGCTGACGATGCCAGAGTTAGGTTTGCTGGCACAGTACGTATTGGCACTGATGGTGAGAGGGGTTACTTACTGACTTTGCCCTCTCAGCCGGGTAGGCAGTTTTGGGTTCGTGCCGAGGACTCAATCTTAAATGAAGTGTTCCCGAATTGTAGCAAGCTCAATGAGGCTCAGTCGAACGCGGCAGAAATCGAAAGCACCGCTCGCAGAGATCGCGACAACCCAGCCTTTCAAGCGCTCGAAGGTCGTTGGTCTCCCAATGGCAACATGTGGGCCTCAGTCTGCAATAACTTTATCTCTGCAGATGGACGCATCGGCCAGTGGGGCATGGAGTTTCTTAATGCTGCTGAGTCAGTCACTCACAACGGTAACACTGGTTTAGACTACTTGATGCAAGACTACCTGTGGCAACGTATTTGCCCAGGCTTCACCGAGTTTAGTGCGCAAAAGAAAAGACACTTTTTAGCTTACTTTATTGCGACAAAAGCTATGGACGAAGCGACTTGCAACCCGAGAGCCTACGCTGACAGAAGCGATTTACCAGATATGCCTAACCCGCCAGGCTTGGGTTTTTTCATGCTAGAGGGAAGCGCATCACTAAGAGCCAGTCGAGATCGGCGGTTGGGCTCTGGTAACTATTGTCAGGGTGAATTCGGTAGAGGTACGACTCAAGGTAGAAATGATCTCTCACTGCGTTTGCAGTTTCGCTGTGCCACGTCGCAAATTATCAGAGAGCAGTTTTTAGAAAATCGACCTTTTGGCTATAGTGGTGGTTATTGGGTTCAGGCAAACTCAATGTCTGGAGATATCTCTGAAAATATTTATAGTGGTTACAGGGGGTGCCGACCATGAAAAATAAACTGTTTCTTACCCTAGTGCCCGTTGCCCTTTTGTTTGTTTCAGAGGCTTACGCCACCGAATCGATTTCTGCCTTTTCAGCTAAGTTCGGTTTTGTTCCTGGTGATTACCGAGCTGAAGAAGAAAATGCGATCTGTGTGAGTGGCACTTTTGAATTTGCGGAAGGGGCCGAAGAAGGTGTCTTCACCTTTTATGGTGGCGGTATTGCACTGGCCAGAGAAGTTGGTGGCGCTGCTTTCGAAGAGACCGATAAGCAGGACTGTGTGTTTTCGAGTGAGTCTACCGTAGAGGAGAAGAAGATCATTTTCACTAACAGGCGAACTTGCAAAGATGAAGTCGTGAGCTCGTCTCGCAGAACCATTGACTTTCAGGTAAATGAGATTCAAATCTCTCAAGTGGTGAACGTTGGCGGCAAGACGCATAGCTTGGGCTGCAAATTAACAAAGTACGAAGCTGAAAAGGTCAAACCTGGCCCGATGGTGGCAGTACCAAAGCTTCCTGCCGAAGAGGAAGCCCCTACAGTCGTTATTGACGAAGAGTATTAATCAAAAGCTCGAATTTGTTGCGTAAACGAGCATACATCCGGCGCCCAGGTCTTGTTGGTGCAATCAGTCATGCGTCTTAGAGATTTTTAATTTGGCTATCCTCTGACATTTTTTCTATTCTCTGCAGAAGCGGAGTTGAAGTCAGAGAGGTGGGCTAATCATGTTGCAAGATCTCAGATTACCGGTGTCTAGTCTTAGGCTTGGTTTGCTTGTGTTGTTTTTGGCTGTTTGCACGGCAGCCACAGGCTGTGCCTCAAAGGTGAAGCTGAACAAGCAAGAGGATTATTATAAGGCTACAAATCATCTGTTATCAAACCGACCAGTTGAAGCCCTGATCGCCTTACCTGAAACTGAATCTACAGGTTTTATTCAGCTCTCTGAGAAGTCTTGGCTTAGCCTTATTGCTGGTGAGCCTCTCCCATCTGCTGAGCTTAAAAAAATGGGCAAGAAGCTTCCGACTAAAGAGACCGTGATCGTGAGCGATGAAGTGAGTCACTACTTTTATCAAAGAACGCCAGAAGGGTATTTCCCGGCCGAGCACGAAGTCATCTTTTTTCACATTATGAACGCAATGGTTTTTATGCGTGGGCAAAACTTCGAAGCTGCCGAAGTTGAGGCAAGGAAGGCGGCTTTCTTTCTGCAAGATGATTACGTCACTCATGCGGGTGGTTTTGATAGTGCCCATTTGAGAGTTTGGCTAGCCGCTGTATGGGCTGGGCTAGGTGAATGGAACAAAGCCCAAGTTGATCTAAGAAATGCAGCTAAGCAATCAAAACAGTTTGCATGGGCAGCTGAGTTAGCCAAAAGACAAAGTGCTCCAAAGCACCTGAGTCTGGTGCTTCAAGGCACAGGACCCGAGCCAAAACACGACCCAAAAGGGCTCGACCAGCATTTGACAGGCAAGGGCTCGGTGAACTTCAAAGAAGAGTCTCTTGGCAAAGTGTACTTTTCAGAGAATGGCAAACTTAACGAAGCACCTGATCAGCCCACGGCGCTGGCACATTATGAACGGCACCTTGATCGCAATGACCAAATTCGAGAGGTCTTAGGGCAGTCAGACTATATGATGACCTCTAGCCTCGTTTACACTGGCGGGGCACTGGCAAAGACAGGGGCGGTAGCGGCAGCTGGTACGATGATCGCGACCGGGGTCGTAATCGGAGCTTCTTTAATTGCGGGCACAATCTATCTATTGGCTCAGTCTGGCAGTAGCGGTGAAGGCACCGGTGAGATTGCAGCCCTTGGCTTTACCCTTGGGCTGGGGGCCATGAAATTGGGTTGGGACGCCGGCACTGATGTCGCCACCACAGTGAACAAGAGCGTGAACGAGTCGACAAAAGAAACCCTCGATTTGGCCCGCACCTATCGTTTTGTTCGCTACTTGCCTTCGAAAGTTCATTTGTCTTGGGGCGAGAAGCCAGTAGAGGTTTCTGTTGAGAGCCGAAAGTCTTTTATCGATGAAGGGGCAACCGGTGCCGGTGGAATGCCTGTCAAACAGGTAGCCGTAGACAATGAAAAGAAGCGATTGGAGCCGTTTTTGATTGCTAGGCCACAGGGTTCCACTGTGCAGTTTTTGTATAGTTCGCTGTAAGAAGAGTTTTCAATTGCCGAATTGCTAAGCAGAAACTGCTGACTACCTGCAGAAGTCTGCGTTGGTATTTGGTTTGCCTTTTCTAATCACTTGTAACTCGAAACAGGCCTCATTAGTCTTTTGCCTCATTCAAAATGGGGGATGTTATGAAATATTTGATTTGGGCTATGCTGTTGCTGCCTTTGGTATCGCATGCAGAAATTGAGGTACTCGAGATCAGTGGCGCTTCAAACTTTGAAGACGGAAGGCGTGAGCTCACCTCTACTGGTTTGCCAGTTATTTACGCCGGCATGGGTGGGCTTGAAGCTCATTGTAACGAGCGAAACCGCGATGGTTTGTGCAACACCTGTAACGATCTTAATAGC